>JAFYQP010000053.1 GCA_017559855.1 Clostridia bacterium
AAAATAAATTCATTGAAGTTATAATATTAAAGTGTTAAAATTATCACATAAAATTCAGGAGATGATGAAAATGAAAAAATTCCTCGCCTACCTTAAGAAAAAAGACATTGTGTTTAGTGCAAAACGCTATTTCATTGATGCACTGGGTGCAATGGCAACCGGTCTTTTCGCCTCACTCTTAATCGGTACTATTCTCAAAACTATCGGTCAACAGTTTGGCATTGAACTCCTTGTCTCAATCGGTACATACGCCTCTGCACCGGAAGTTCAAGGTGCTGCAATGGCGGTTGCCATCGGTAACGCTATGGCATGTCCCCCACTTGTTCTGTTCTCCCTTGTTACAGTTGGTGCCGCTGCTAATATATTAGGCGGTGCAGGTGGTCCCCTTTCCGTTTACTTTATCGCAGTAATTGCCGCAGAATTCGGCAAGTTTGTGAGCAAATCAACAAAGGTTGATATTATCGTAACTCCCGCCGTAACCGTCTGCGTAGGTGTAATCCTCTCAATGCTTATCGCTCCGTTTTTAGGCGACGTTGCATTCTCCGTAGGTAATGCAATTATGTGGGCAACTAACCAGCAACCGTTTATTATGGGCATCGTGGTTTCCGTTGTGGTAGGTATTGCTCTTACTCTACCAATCAGTTCAGCCGCAATTTGTGCCGCCTTAGGCCTCACAGGTCTTGCAGGTGGTGCCGCTCTTGCAGGTTGTTGTGCCAATATGGTAGGTTTTGCAGTACTCAGTTTCAAGGAAAACCGTTGGGGTGGTCTTGTTTCACAAGGACTTGGAACAAGCATGCTCCAAATGGGCAACATCGTGCGTAATCCCCGCATTTGGATTCCCGCAATAGTAACCTCTGCAATCACAGGTCCTCTGGCAACCTGCGTTTTCAAACTTGAAATGAACGGTGCACCCGTTTCCTCCGGTATGGGTACTTGCGGCCTTGTCGGTCCCATCGGTGTATTTAGTGGTTGGATGAACGATGTTACAAACGGCTTAAAAGCCTCTGTAACCGCTTTTGATTGGATTGGTCTAATCTTAATCGCAGTAGTTCTTCCGGCGATTATAACGCCAATTATAGGTCTTATACTCCGTAAAATCGGTTGGATAAAAGAAAATGATTTAAAACTTGACTTATAAACACAAAACCTCCCCTTACATAAACTGTATCGGGAGGTTTTTATTATGACCATTATTCCCTATGACAGATCAGCTGCAGTGCGATACGCCGCACGGTGGGCATACAGCCGAAATCCCGCCTATTTTAACTTTAGCGGTATTGGCGGTGACTGTACCAATTTCGTGTCGCAATGCCTTTATGCAGGTGCAGGCGTAATGAATTACACGCCCGACTTTGGTTGGTATTATATTTCACCGGATAACCGTGCCGCCGCATGGACAGGAGTTGAGTACCTATACAATTTTTTAACTACAAACGAAAGTGCAGGACCGTTTGCTACCGTTATTGATGCAGAAGATGCACAAATTGGCGATGTAATACAGTTAGGAAATGATATGGGCGAATTTTATCACACACTTATCATCGTAGCAAAAATCGGTGATTCACCACGCAATATTTTTATTGCATCGCACTCTGATGATTCCTTTCTCCGCAGACTTAGCACTTATAACTATTCGATTGCACGTTATCTCCATATCGAAGGAGTCAGAAAACCATAAAAAGATTGCAATGAAAAAATAAAACCGCCGAAAGCGTAATGCCTTCGGCGGTTTTGGTCCGAGTGACAGGAGTTGAACCTGCGGCCTCTTGAACCCCATTCAAGCGCGCTACCAAGCTGCGCTACACCCGGATAACGAAGTATATTTTAACACATAATAATAGATAAAGTCAAGAGGAAGATTGGAGTTTTTTTATATGACAATTACATTTATTAGAACGATAATTTTGTACCTTATTACCATAATCGCACTACGCATAATGGGAAAGCGGCAATTGGGCGAACTATCCCCTACCGAATTGGTAGTAACCATTCTAATTTCTGATCTTGCGGCAATTCCAATGCAGGACAATGGAACACCACTTTTAATTGGTATTATACCGATTCTAACGCTTCTCTCGCTTGAAATCATCACTTCATCCCTTGCACTAAAAAGCAGTAAATGCAAAAAAATTCTTTTCGGTGAAAACAGTATGCTCATTTTAAACGGAAAAATAAATCAACAGGAAATGAAAAGATTGCGTTTAACCCTCGATGAACTACTTGAAGAATTGCGTTTAAACGGTTATACAAGTATAGACAAAATAAGATATGCAATACTCGAAACAAACGGCAAACTGACCGTTATCCCCTACGCAAAATATGAGGCACCCACAAGAGAAGATATGAAAATAAAAAACGCAAAAAACGCCCTGCCTTTATCAATCATTTCCGACGGAAATATTGCCTGGAATAATATTTACAAACTAAACAAGAACAAGACGTGGCTTGTAGACACTCTAAAAAAGCACGGATACAAAAAAGCACGTGATGTTTTCCTTATGCAAATGGACGAAGATAACAACGTAACAATAATTGCAAAAGAGTGAAAGAGAGGATGAAAATGAAACAGAATATAACCGCTTTAATAATATTTGCCTTAATTATTTCCGGTGCAGTTTTCTCATTAAATTATACCAATCAGGTTAGTCGTGAAATAACTGATACCCTGAAATTATGTGAGGATTACGTAATGCAGAACAACTGGTCGTCTGCAACAATGCACATCTCAAATACAAAAAACTTATGGGACAAGTACCATCCACGACTCGCAGTACTGCTCTCTCACCGCGAATTAAACGAAATAAGCGACTTAATAGTTACGGTAACATCACTCGTCTTCCTTAACGATAAAAATACATTTATAACCGAAAACAAGCGCCTTACGGCGCTTGTTGAAAATCTTAATAAAGGAGACAGTCTTACCTTTGAGAATCTGTTTTGATACTCTGTAATTCCTGAAGGAATGTGTCAATATCTTCAAATGAACGATATACAGAAACAAATCTGATATACGCAACCTGATCAATTTCTTTGAGGTTTTTCATAATCATTTCGCCAATATAGTTAGTAGATACTTCGCGTTCCAACGTATTTTGCAGACGCTGCTCGATTTCATTTGCAACACTTTCCAAAACCGCGAGAGGGATCGGACGTTTCTCACAGGCACGAAGTAATCCATTTAAAATCTTGGTCTTATCGAAGGGCTGACGTGTACCATCTTTTTTGACCACAAACATTGCCATTTGCTCAATGGTCTCATATGTGGTAAAACGACGCTGACAAGCAAGGCACTCACGACGGCGACGAATACTTCCCCCCTCATCTGTAGGGCGTGAGTCTACAACCTTGCTTTCAGGATGATTGCAAAATGGGCAATTCATAATCTTCACCTCAACGTTTAATTTACTATGGACGAGAGATAATCTAAATCCGCAAGACAAACATCCAAAACATCATATAGTGTTGTTGGTGTTACCTCATAGTTATATAATACCATAAGTAGTGTATTAATTTCAATAAATTTTTGAGTAATATCCGCAATTTCAACAATTTTATCCAAATTTTTCGTTTTACCAAAGGAAGTTATGGCTAAACCATACGAATCATAACCGCCATGTTTTGTAGTTATGATTTGATACCTTACTTTAATAAGTTCTCCATCCTGCGTTTTGAGGACTTTCTCTTTTGTCATAATATTATCCACCTTTTGCTTTATTATCAACTAAAATTATATTATGGTTTCACATTAAAATCCACTACTTTTAATCGCAAGTTTCGACAAACAAAAGTCAAAAACACAAAAAGTTGTTAACAAATACCCCATTTGTTAACAACTTTTCCCTTTCCGTGTCGAATTTTGTCGAATATATAGCAAAAAACAAGGCAACTCAAACTGAGTTGCCTTGTAAAAATTATTTTTATTGTTTCTTTTCACTGCCCATAAGTCTGGACCAAATCGGACCGGAAATACAAACGGAGGAGAAAAGACCTGCAACGATACCGATACAAATCGGAATAGCGAAGTTACGGATAGAAGCAACGCCAAGCACTGCAACTAAAACAATAGTGATTAAAGTGGTGATTGTTGTGTTAATGCTTCTTGTCAATGTCTGGTGCACACTTGTGTTAACAATCTCGCCGAATGTTGCCTTTCGTAACATCTTACGGTTTTCACGGATACGGTCAAAGATAACGATTGTTGCATTGATTGAGTAACCGAGAATTGTAAGTGCCGCTGCAATGAAGTTCATGTTGAGCGGAATTTGTAAGATAACGTAGAAACTAAGCATAACGAGTAAGTCGTGTACAAGAGCAATAACTGCTGCGACACCGGACTTAAAGTCGAAACGAATAGCGATATAAACAAGCATAAGTAATACCGCAAGAAGTGCAGAAAGAATCGCTGCATCACGGATGTCAGCACCCATTACCGGGTCAACATTGTCAACAGAAAGGATGTCGGTTTCCTGTAAGTTGTAAGTGCTCTGAAGCGATGCAAAAACCTTATCACGGGTTGCAGTATCAAGAGTCTTGGTCTTGATAACAACTTCCTCGCTAGTCTCACCGGATTTCTGAATAGAAGAAACAGGTGTACCGGTAATACCTTCGACGGTTGCTGCAATGGTGTCGAGTTCTGCCTTGTCAAGAGTCTTGTGTAAGTTGTACTGTAAGGTTGTACCACCAACAAAGTCAATATCAAGGTTAAACCAATTTATACCAAACGGAAGAAGAGCGACAGATAAGAGACCTACAATGCAGAATACAACTGCAATAGCACCGAAGATCGGGAATTTTTTTACAAAATTTAAGTTTTTCATATTCATTCTCCTCCCCTCTTATGCACCGTAAGCCTTGAGAGACTTGATGTTCATTCCAACAAGTCTGTTAAGCAAGAAACGAGTTACAAATACTGCGGTAAACAAGGAAACAGCAACGCCGATGCCGAGGGTCCAAGCAAAGCCCTGAATGCTACCGGTACCGAAGTAACCGAGTACAAGTGCCGCAATAATTGTTGTTACGTTAGAGTCGATAACTGCGGTAACCGCACGCTTAAAGCCTGCATCAATTGAAGCCTTGATGGTCTTACCTGCTCTAAGTTCATCCTTGATACGCTCAAAGATAATTACGTTAGCGTCAACTGCCATACCGATCGACAAGATGATACCTGCGATACCCGGAAGTGAAAGGTTAATCTTTAATACCGCAAGGATAATTGCAACAATTGCGGTGTAGAAGATAAGTGAAATTGAAGCGACAACACCGGGTAAACGATAGATAACGATCATAAATATCATAACAAGAATAAGTCCGATAAGTGCAGCAAACAAACTGCTCTCAAGTGCCTTCTCACCCAAGGTCGGACCTACGGAGCGAAGTTCGATTTCCTTAAGAGCGAAAGGAAGGCGACCGGAATTGATGATACTTGCAAGGTTCTTTGAATACTCAGCCGGAGTTGCACCAAGTGCACCCTCACCTGCACCAACGGTAATAGTGACGTCTTCGGTGTTGATACCGGTTGCAGCATATTCAGCATCTACAAGAGGACTACTCTGTACAACATTGTCCATATAGATTGCAACAAAGTTCTTACCCTCTGCTGAACGATTTGCAGCAGCCTTGGTGATTTCAGTAAACTTTGCAACAGCCTCAGGCTTGAGTTTTAAACTGATGAAGTACTGCATGGGGCCATTCTGATCAATCTGGCCATACTCACTCTTTGCCTCTTTGATGTCGTTACCCGTAAGGCCAACGTTACCGTCAGCATCACGAAACTCGAGAACTGCGGTCTTACCTAAGAGTTCAACAGCCTCTTCAGGATTTGTAATTTCAGGAATTTCAACACGGATGCGTGTGTCACCAACGAGCTGTACGGTTGCTTCGTTGTACATCTGGTCATCAAGACGCTTTCTCAAAACCGTCTGTGCTGTTTCCATATCTGCTTTTAAGTTTGAGGTATCCATACCCTCTTCAATTTGAGCCTCGAAGGTAATAACAGAACCACCTTTAAGGTCAAGACCAAGACGAATACCGTCCTGTACTTTCGGGATGCTGACAACGCCAAGGTTAAAGCCGGTAAGAGTTACTGTTACCAGAATAGCAATAACGATGAGCGAAGCAACAAAAGTTACTATACTCTTTCCCATTGTTTTTTGCCTCCTTAAGTAATTAGCAAATTGTAATACCAATCTGCCTATATGCCATATGGCACATTTTGTTGTATGTACCATACACATTCATATATTATATACAATATCTTCCGTTTAGTCAATGATTTTCTAAACGTTAAGTTCTGCGTTTTCGTCAAGTACGCCCTCATATTTTGCAAGGACGGGTGCAACGCAATTTTTGAGGAATTCTTCAACCTGGCCCTTAGATCTGCCTGTGTAATCAGCAGGATTTAAGTTCGCAAGAATTTCTTCCTCTGTAATGCCAAAGAGCGGATCATTCGCTATACGTGAAATAAGGTCATTGTCAAGACCTTCTTCCTTAACACGATTACCTGCAGCAATGGAATGTAAACGGATTCGTTCGTGGAGTTCCTGACGGTCTCCACCTTTTTTAACCGCACTCATCATAATGTTCTCGGTAGCCATAAAAGGAAGTTCGCTCATAACACGCTTTTCAATTACCTTGGGACGAACAATCATACCGGATGCAATATTTAAAAAGATTAAAAGGATTGAATCAATACAAAGGAATGCTTCCGGAACAGCGATACGCTTGTTAGCAGAATCATCAAGAGTTCTCTCAAACCACTGAACGGATGCAGTCATCATCGGGTTGAGAGCATCTGCCATAACGTAACGAGCAAGTGAACAAATACGCTCGGAACGCATGGGGTTTCTCTTGTACGGCATTGCAGAAGAACCGATTTGGTTACTCTCAAAAGGCTCTTCAACTTCCTTAAGATTGGATAAAAGTCTTAAATCAGTTGCAAACTTTGACGCGCTCTGTGCGATCCCTGCAAGAGTTGCGAGAATCTGAGAGTCTATCTTACGCGAATAGGTCTGACCGGAAACCGGAACAACGCTATCGAATCCCATTTCTTTTGCAATAATCTCTTCCAAGCGGCGAACCTTATCTTCATCATCACCGAAAAGTTTCATAAAACTTGCCTGAGTACCTGTAGTACCCTTGGAACCTAAAAGTTTCATACCGGCAATGCGGAATTCAAGTTCCTCTAAGTCCATAAGCAACTCGTTTATCCAAAGTGTTGCACGCTTGCCGACCGTTGTAAGCTGTGCGGGCTGATAGTGAGTAAAACCAAGTGTAGGAAGGTCTTTGTATGTATCAGCAAATTTTGAAAGAGCCGCAATAACGCTTACCAAGCGACGACGAACAAGTTTTAAGCCTTCGGTCATAACGATAATATCCGTGTTGTCACCGACATAACAACTTGTTGCACCAAGGTGGATTATGGGTTTTGCCTTAGGACAAACTTCACCGTATGCAAATACATGGGACATTACGTCGTGACGAACCTTCTTCTCCTGCTCGCGGGCAACCTCGTAATCGATATTATCCTTCTGTGCGATGAGTTCATCAATCTGCTCCTGTGTTACCGGTAATCCGAGTTCATGCTCTGCCTTAGCAAGAGCAATCCACAGGCGACGCCATGTCTTGAACTTCATATCCGGAGAAAAGATATAAAGCATCTCGCGGCTCGCATAACGTGAACCAAGCGGTGTTTCATACATATCGTACATTTTATACACCCTTTCTATTTCTCAAGTATTTTTTCAACTGCTGTTAACTTTACGCAAAGGCATAACATTTTAACCGCAATTTCAAGTTCTGAAACCGTGGGGAAAGTAGGTGCAATACGAAGATTGCGATCCTTCGGGTCATTACCATACGGGAAAGTCGCACCCGCACCGGTCATAACAACGCCCGCATCCTTAAGAAGTGCGTGTACTTTCTTTGCACAACCCGGATATACGTCAAGGCTTACGAAGTAACCGCCGTTGGGTTTATGCCACTCAGCAATGCCAATACCCGCAAGTTCTTTTTCCAATGTGTTAAGCACAATTTCAAACTTTGGTCTGATAATCGCAGCATGTTTTTTCATGTGAGCACGAACACCGTCTAAGTCCTTAAGAAATCGGATATGACGGAGTTGGTTAACCTTATCCGGACCAATGGTCTGGAAGGTCATAAGTTTACGTGTCGCTTCCATATTTGAAGCACTACCTGCCATAACCGCAACGCCTGCACCGGGGAATGTAACCTTTGATGTAGATGCAAAGATATAACACATATCCTCATTTCCGGCTTTTCTGCACTCATCAAGAATGTTGAGAAGCGGATCGGAAACATCGTATAAATCGTGGACAACGTATGCATTATCCCAGAAAATTCTAAAATCCTCTGCGGCAGGTTTCAAATTTGCAAAACGGCAAACAACGTCATCACTGTAGGTAATACCGCCCGGATTTGAATATTTGGGAACACACCAAATACCCTTTATCGCACTATCCTCTGACACGAGTTTTTCAACAACATCCATATCCGGACCATCTGCGTTCATTTCTACAGGAATCATTTCAATTCCAAAAGTCTGACAAATGGTAAAATGGCGATCGTAACCGGGTACCGGGCAAAGGAATTTGACCTTTTCAAGTTTTGACCACGGAGTTGAACCCATAATGCCGAAAAGCATCGCACGAGCAACCGTATCATACATCATATTAAGGCTGGAGTTGCCGCCAACAATAACCTCGTTTGTGTCAACGCCCAACATATCCGCAAAAATCTTTTTCATCTCAGGAAGTCCATCAAGACCGCCGTAATTTCGGGTATCGGTACCGTTGATTTTAGACTCCTCAATGGAAGTAACCATAGTTAAAAGGTCATTTGAAATATCAAGTTGGTCAGCACCCGGCTTACCACGTGACATATCTAGTTTTAAACCTTGTGCTTTAAAACTTTCATATTCTTCTAAAAGTGAATTGCGGAGAGTAGTTAACTCTTCCCTGCTCATTTCTGCATATGCTGCCATATATTCTCCTCCATAAAAATAAGATTAGAAACCGAATTTACCTGCTGTACGTGGGAATGCGAGAACGTCACGGATATTGGACACGCCTGTTAAATACATAATCATACGCTCAAAACCAAGGCCAAATCCTGCATGGTGTGTGCCACCGAAACGACGAAGGTTTAAATACCACTCATAATCCGCCTCGTTAAGGCCAAGTTCACGGATACGAGAAAGAAGCACGTCATAACGCTCCTCACGCTGACTTCCGCCGATAAGTTCGCCGATACCGGGAACAAATAAATCCATAGCCGCAACCGTTTTGTTATCATCGTTAACACGCATATAGAATGCCTTTATTTCCTTCGGGTAGTTAATAAGGAACATAGGCTTCTTCATAATCTTTTCGGTAAGGAATCGTTCATGCTCGGTCTGGAGATCACAACCCCAGAATACCGGATACTCAAACTCATCCTTATGCTCTTCAAGAATCTTAATACCATCGGTATAATCCATGACGCCAAAGTCTGCATTGACGATTGCAGTAAGACGTTCAATAAGGCCCTTATCAAAGAAATTGTTGAAGAACTCCATCTCTTCGGGGCACTGTTCAAGAACGTAAGAGATAACGAACTTAACCATAGCCTCTGCAAGTTCCATATCGTCTTTAAGTTCTGCAAATGCGATCTCCGGCTCGATCATCCAAAATTCTGCCGCATGACGTGCTGTATTGGAGTTCTCTGCACGGAAAGTTGGGCCGAATGTGTATGTCTTACCATAAGCGAGAGCAAAAGTCTCTGCCTCAAGCTGACCGGATACAGTGAGGTTCGTTTCACGACCAAAGAAATCCTCATTAAAGTCAACCTTACCGTCTTCTGTACGGGGAAGATTTTCCATATCAAGTGTGGTTACACGGAACATTTCTCCTGCACCTTCGCAGTCACTACCGGTTATAATGGGCGTCTGTGCATAAACAAATCCACGCTCCTGGAAGAACTTATGAATAGCATATGCCGCAACACTTCTTACCCTGAATACTGCAGAGAAGGTGTTTGTTCTCGGACGAAGGTATGCAATGGTACGTAAGAACTCCATTGAATGGCGTTTCTTCTGAAGAGGATAATCCTGAGTGCTCTCACCCTCAATAGCAATTCCCTCAGCCTTGATTTCAAAAGGCTGCTTTGCATCGGGAGTAACAACAACCGTACCGGTAACAACGAGTGCACTGCCAACGTTGAGTTTAATAATCTCTTTAAAATTGGGAAGTGTATCGTCTAAAACGATCTGTACACTCTTGAAGAACGAACCATCATTGAGTTCGATAAAACCAAAAACTTTTGAATCGCGAATGGTACGAGCCCAGCCACCAACAGTGACTTTTTTGCCGTCAAAATCCGCTGTATTTCGATATAAATTTTTAACAGTTTCTAACTTCACGCAACTTCACTCCATTTATTCAAAAATCATTTCATATAATAACATATTTTTTCCAATATGTCTATAATTATTTCGTATTTTTTAAGGTAAAAAAAGCATCCCTCACCCGAAGGTAAAGAATGCTTTTTTATTATTCGCAAATATCGTTTTTCAATATATCCTCGTAGGTTTCACGTCGAACAATAAGTTTGCTCTCACCTTTGGAAACCATAACGACGGGTGCACGTGGCACACGGTTATAATTTGAAGACATCGAATAGTTATAGGCACCGGTTGTAAATACCGCAACCAAATCTCCTCGGCTCACCTTTTGAAGCATTAAATCCTTGCCAATAAGATCTCCGCTTTCACATGAGCGTCCTGCTAGTGTTATACACTCGCTCTTTTCCTCATTCATCTTTTCCGGTGCACAGATTGTGTACTCCGCCTGATATAGTGCAAAACGCGGATTGTCGGTCATACCGCCATCTATTGAGACGTATGTACGAACGTCTTTTATTTCTTTGACAGAGCCTACGGTATATACGGTAATTCCGGCATTGCCAACAAGAGAGCGACCCGGCTCAATTACCAAAAACGGAAGCGGGAAAGAAAGTTTACCCGCCTTTGCACGAAGTGCATCCGTAAAGAGTTTTACCGTTGTATCAATGGTTTTCGGGTCATCGCTTTCAACGTAAGAAACGCCAAAACCGCCTCCTAAATTAAGTTCCGTAATTGTTATACCGAGTTTTTCACGAACACAGTTTAAAAACTCCATCATAACTTCTGCGGTATGCTCAAAAGGCTCATTGTCGAAAATTTGGGAACCTATATGGCAATGGAGTCCGACAACACGTACGCCTGTCATCTTGGATGCAATCTCAATAATCTCCATAGCCTCGCCATTTTCCAATGCAACACCAAATTTCGAGTCAATGTTTCCGGTTTTGATAAAATCATGGGTATGTGCATCAACACCCGGCTTGATTCTAAAAGAAATATCAGTAATCTTACCGTTTTTAGTTGATAGTTCATTTATAAGTTCAAGTTCTTCCAAATTATCAACAACAAAACGGCGAATGCCTAAGGATAATCCTAATTTAATCTCGTCCTCAGTCTTATTATTTCCGTGGAAATAAATTCTGTCCATAGGAAATCCCGCTTTGTGTGCGGTGTAAAGTTCACCGCCGGACACCACATCTGCACCCATTTGCTCATCATCTAAAATGCGGTAGATATACTGAGTACAAAACGCCTTACTTGCATAACACACAAGAAAATTATCGCCGTAATGTTTTTTCATAGCCGCTCTGTATTCACGACAATTTGCACGGATGTAATCCTCATCCATAATGTAAAGCGGAGTCTTGTACTCCCTTGCAAGTGCAGGAACATCCATTCCGCCAATGGCAAGGTGTCCATCTTTATTTATTGATAAACAAGGAGATAACATTCCTTATTCCCCCAAACTTAAATTAAAATAAACTCTCTCCAAAACCAAATCTCTTCCGTCACCTTTTTCGGCAGAAAACGGAATAATTATATCCCGGGAAATATCAAGAGTATCGGCAATCAGTTCAAGTGCCGGCTCTATCTGACTTTTCTTCAGTTTATCGGATTTGTTGGCAACCACACAAAACGGAACGCCGAGTCCTTTAAAGCATTCTGCCATAATGATGTCGTTTTCGGTTGGTTTATGACGAATATCGACAATAAAAACCCCAAACGAAATTTGTCTCTCATCAGCAAAAAACTCTTCAATAAGTCTTCCCCAACGCTCTCGCTCCTGCTGTGATACCTTTGCATATCCGTAACCGGGAAGATCCACAAGATAAAACGCCTTATCAATTAAAAAGAAGTTTATATGTGTTGTTTTTCCGGGTGATGCACCAACACGTGCAAAGTTTTTTCTGTTCAATAAGCGATTTATAACGGACGATTTACCAACGTTGGATTTACCCGCAAACACAACACGCTTTAAGTCATCCTGCGGGAAATCGGCATTTTTTACCGCCGATCTTATAAATTCCGCTTTATTTAAATTGACGGTCATATCATAACCTCTTTACTGACGAATTCTGACAGATTTGTTTTTCTTGCCGCCATTTATCGGCAACAAGTGTTTTTTCTCATCTTCTGCCTTTTCTGTTAACTTCTTAATGTCAATTGCATGAGCAATTACATCATCGGCATGAGTAACGGAAACAAACTCTATCTTTTCACGAACAACCGCATCTATCTCCTCAAGATCCTTAAGGTTATCTTGCGGTATAATAACTTTTTTAATACCTGCACGGTATGCAGCCATGCTCTTTTCCTTAAGGCCGCCTATAGGAAGAACACGACCACGAATGGATATTTCACCCGTCATGGCAATAAGGGAATTGGCAGGGATTCCGGTCAACGCACTAACAAGAGCGGTGGCAATGGTAATACCTGCACTTGGTCCATCCTTGGGGATTGCACCTTCAGGAAAATGAATATGGATATCCGACTTCTTGTAAAAATCACGGTCAATATCAAATACATCGGCACGACTTCTCACATAAGTAAGTGCCGCTTTTGCAGACTCATTCATAACGGTGCCGAGGTTACCCGTAATTTCAATTTTACCGGTACCTTCAACAACGCTAACCTCAACTTCCAGAAGTTCGCCGCCGACAGATGTCCAGGCAAGACCGTTTACAACACCGGGCTCGTCCATCTTACTGTTACGTTCTGTTCTGTATTTGATTACGCCAAGGAAATCAACAAGATTTGATGCTTTTACAACAACCTTACTCTCCTCACCTGCAACAATTTTCTTTGCAGCACGTCGACAGATTGTTCCGATTTCACGTTCAAGTGTTCTAACGCCCGCTTCACGGGTGTAGCACTCAATAGCCTTGTAAACTGCCGCATCTTCCATTCTGAAATTATTTTTATCAAGACCGTGACGCTTCATCTGCTTGGGTAACAGGTGCTTTTTAGTTATATTAAACTTTTCTTCAGTAGTATAACTTGAAAGTTCAATAACCTCCATACGGTCAAGAAGCGGTGCAGGAATGGTGGATGTGGTATTTGCCGTTGTTATAAACATAACCTCGGATAAATCGAAAGGCAATTCGATATAATGGTCACGGAAGGAATGATTCTGTTCTGAATCAAGAACCTCAAGCAGTGCCGCTGTAGGATCACCTCGAAAATCCGAACTCATTTTATCTATTTCATCCAATAAAAGAAGTGCATTTTTACTGCCGGCAAGTTTAAGTGCGTTCATTATACGACCGGGCATAGCACCAATATATGTTTTGCGATGACCTCTGATATCTGCCTCATCACGAACACCACCAAGTGAAAGACGTGCAAATTTTCTACCAAGTGCTTCAGCCACCGACTTACCTATCGATGTCTTACCCACACCCGGAGGTCCTACAAGACAAATTATCTGGCCTTTAATATCCGGAGCAAGTTGACGAGCAGCAATGAATTCGATAATTCTTTCTTTAACACGATCCATTCCGTAATGGTCTCTGTCAAGAACTTTACGTGCACCGACAAGTCCGCTCTTATCCTTCGTACGGATATTCCACGGAAGATCAAGACATGCGTCAAGATAATTGCGAATAACCGTGCTTTCTGGAGATGTCGGCTGCATTTTAGTAAGTCGTGCAACCTCACGAAGAAGTTTCTCCTCGGCTTCAGCTGGCAGTTCAAGCGATGCAATTTTTTTGCGATATTCCTCCTGCTCACTCACCACTTCTTCGCCTTCACCAAGTTCATTCTGTATCGCACGAAGTTGCTCGCGAAGGAAATAATCACGTTGATTTTTATCAATTTGTTCCCTTACCTGTCCTGCAATATCTGTCTCTAAACGAAGAATCTCAAGTTCACGATTCAAGAGTTTGTTCGTCATTGCCAGACGGCGAAACGGATGTATCTCTTCTAAAATCGACTGCTTATTCTGATACGGAGTAGATAAATTCTGTGCGATATAATCCGCCAGATCACCAAGTTCCGTTCTGCTTAAAACACCGAGTACAACATCCTGAGTCATACGGGGTGCAAGATCTGAGTATTCTTGAAAAAGTTCATGTGTGGATCGGACAAGAGCCTCTTGTTTAAGTCTGCTTTCACGCACATTCATTGTGGGTGCACGTGAAATTTCGGCTTCGAGATAGGGGGATGTTCGGATAACACCCTCAATTATTGCTCTTGTTTCACCCTTTACGAGAACACGGATATTCTCGCCTGTGGGAAATTTAAGAACCTGCTCTACATGTGCAATTGTTCCGAATGTATATAAATCACTTATATTCGGGTCATCTTCCGTCATTTCCTTTTGAGTGACAAGTAAAATTCTTTGTCCTCTGCCCATTGCCGCATGAAGTGCTTTTGCAGACTTCTCACGGCCGACGTCGAAATGAACATTCATACCCGGAAAAACAGTAAGACCTCGTAAAGGTAATACCGGTATAATTTCTGTAATTTTCGCTGTATTTTCTTGCATTTCGGGTCAACCTCCCTTTCCGTGCAAGTTTTAGAGTAGTTTATTCTCTTTCAATCTTTGGCTCCGCCTTATCGGTAACACATTCCTTTGTTACAGTTACTTTGAAAATACTCTCATCTGAAGGTATATCGTACATAACTTTTGTCATGACACCCTCAAGAACCGCACGGAGACCACGTGCACCGATTTTACGTTCAATTGCCTTATCGGCAACCGCTTCAAGAGCATCATCGGTAAACTCAAGTTCAACGCCGTCCATTGAAAGAAGTTTTTTGTACTGTTTGGTAAGTGCATTTTTCGGCTCGGTAAGAATTTTGATCATGGCTTCACGATCAAGTGCTTCAAGTGGAGCAATTACCGGAAGACGACCAACAAGTTCAGGAATAATGCCAAACTTAAGCAGGTCGTGTGGTTCAACCTTTTGAAGGAGGTTTGACAACTCTTTTTCTTCCTTGGACGTAATTTCAGCACCAAAGCCGATTCCGTTTTTTGTTGTGCGTTTTGAAATAACCTTATCAATGCCATCAAACGCACCACCGCAAATAAAAAGAATATTCGCTGTGTTAATCTGGATAAATTCCTGATGAGGATGCTTTCTTCCGCCCTGCGGAGGGACGTTTGCGACCGTACCTTCAAGAAGTTTTAAAAGTGCTTGTTGCACACCTTCACCGGATACGTCACGTGTGATAGAAACATTTTCACTCTTTCTTGCAATTTTATCGATTTCATCGATATATATAATGCCCTTTTCGGCCGCTTCTATGTCGTAATCTGCTGCCTGAATCAAGCGGAGAAGAATGTTTTCAACGTCTTCACCTACGTAGCCTGCCTCGGTAAGTGTTGTTGCATCGGCAATCGCAAAGGGTACATTTAACATTTTTGCGAGAGTTTGTGCAAATAACGTCTTACCGCAACCGGTAGGACCGATCATAAGAATATTGCTCTTCTGAAGTTCTACCTCGTCGTTGTCATCAAGGGACATTATACGCTTATAATGGTTATAAACTGCAACAGCAAGTGCGATTTTTGCACTGTCCTGACCAACTATATACTCATTAAGTCGCTCGTGAATTTCACGAGGTTTGAGAAGTGTAATTTCATGTGCAACATCATCTGCGGTTACGCTATCGTCATTAGCGTAACTTTCAATAAGTTCTTTACAAATCATTACACAGTCATCGCAAATATAACCGGTCTGTCCTGCAATTAAGCGGCCCGCCTCTTCTTGAGTTTTGCCGCAAAAGGAACATTTTTTAGTAGTATCAGACATAAAAGTTACCCTTTCAATTAGATGCGTTTGTCAATTACCTTATCGATAAGACCATACTCAACCGCTTCCTGAGCAGACATAAAGTTGTCGCGTTCGGTATCCGCGATGATTTTCTCAAGCGGTTGGCCGGTAACACCTGATAAAATTTCATTTAAGTTTTGCTTGATGCGTAAAATTCTATCGGTATGGATTTTAATGTCGGTTGCCTGGCCCTGCATACCTGACAGGGGCTGATGAATCATAATTTCAGCATTCGGAAGTGCAAGTCTTTTTCCTTTTGCACCTGCAGATAAAAGGAATGCACCCATAGATGCCGCCATACCCACACAAATAGTAGAAACGTCGCACTTGATGTAGTTCATGGTATCATAGATTGCCATTCCCGCAGTAATTGAGCCGCCGGGACTGTTGATATAAAGTTGGATATCACGATCCATATCCTGAGATTCAAGGTATAAAAGTTGTGCAACAACAAGACTCGCGGTAACGTCGTTTACCTCATCGGATAAAATGATTATACGGTCGTTTAAAAGGCGTGAATAAATATCATACGCACGCTCACCTCTATTGGTCTGTTCGATAACTGTTGGTACTAAACTCATAGCAGTCACTCCTTTAAAAATTTTGACATAAAACGACAATTTCTATTTTTGCACAGACGGGCGGCCAATAAAAGCCGCCCGTCACCATTACACAAGTTATAGTCAGAATTAACTGAAATTATTCAGCATCCTCTGCTTTTTTCTTAGTTGTACGCTTCTTCGGAGCAGCCTTAGCCTCACCTTCGTCAGCAGTCTTCTTTGCAGACGCTTTCTTTGCAGGTGCCTTCTTAGCAGCAGGCTTTTTCTCATCATCTCCGCTTTCTGCTTCGTCCTTCTTAGCGGATGCCTTCTTAGCAGCAGCCTTTCTGGACTTATTGTTCTCACGAATGAACTTGGAAGTCTTCATAAGTAACATGTCGCTCATCATCATATCGACGGGGATGTAACCCTTAAGACGATCAAGCGGCATACCATACTGCTCTGCGAGGTTCTTGTACTCTTCCTCAAGTTCCTCTTCACTAATGGTAATGCTCTCAAGTTCAGCAATCTTCTTAAGCGCTAAATTAACCTTAATCTGACGGATTGCACCATCACGGAAGTTGCCTCTGAATGTAGGAACGTCCATATTGCTCATCTGAAGATATGCTTCTAATGTAAGTCCCTGTGCAGAAAGTCTGTTAGCAAAATCATCGGTTACACGGTCTAACTGATTCTCGATCATAACCTCAGGAATTTCAACCTGCATACCGTTTATAATCTTATCAAGGAGTGCTTCCTGGAATGCTTCATCAGCCATCTTCTCGCGGCTTTCGAGAAGTTTAGCCTCTATACTGCTCTTGAGTTCGTCTAAAGTATCAAACTCAGAAACGTCTTTTGCAAACTCATCGTCAACAACAGGAGCCTCGGTTTCCTTAACTTCGCAAACCTTAACTTTGAATACCGCTTCCTTACCTGCAAGGTCATCGGAATGATACTCGGTCGGGAAAGTAACGTTTACATCGCACTCTTCCCCTGCACTCTTGCCAACAAGCTGATCCTCGAAACCGGGGATGAACTGACCGGAGCCAAGTTTTAAACTATGATTTTCGCTCTTGCCGCCCTCAAATGCAACACCGTCAACAAAACCTTCAAAGTCGATAACAACGGTATCGCCTTCCTTGGAAGCACGATCAACCGCAACAAGGCGGGAATTACGCTCAACCAATCTTGCAATTTCAGCATCAACGTCTGCCTTTGCAACAGTTACTGCAGGACGAGATGCGGTAAGGCCCTTGTACTCACCAAGTGTAACCTCAGGAACTACGGTAACGGTAGCCTTAAAAGTAAATGTGGTAGGCTCAAACTCGGTAACTTCTATATCTGCCTGCTCAACCGGCTCAAGACCGCTTTCTTTGAGTGCTGCCTCGTAAGCGATGGGGAATGCGAAATTAACAGCATCCTCTGCAAATACGGTAGGGCCGTACATACGCTCAATCATCTTACGGGGTGCCTTGCCCTTACGGAAACCGGGAATGTTAATCTTTGCAACATTCTTGTGGTAAGCGTAATCAAGACCAACTTCAAATTCTGCAGGCTCAACTACAATTTCAAGACATACTTTGCTGTTTTCCAGCTTTTCAACGGATTTTAACTTCATGGTTCTTCCTCCTGAATCTTATGTAACAGATAATATTTTAACAGAAAATTTTATAGATTTCCATAGTTTTTTATAAGTTTATAAGTTTTCAACAATAATTTCGTAAAAAATGCAAATTTTATGAATAAAACATCAAATTTTAATCGGTACAAACTTCAAAAAATCAGCGGAAATCAAGCGATAATTAACATTTTTATGTTCTCCTTCGAATCGAATCCCGTGACCATAACCGTGCAAATGACCGTAACAACAACACGAAACGCCATATTTTTGTAACATTTCAGTTATTTCGGCACACTCATATCCTTTGGAAATAGGCGGATAATGCAAAAAGCAATAAATTTCACGGGGATTAAGTGCTTTTGCCGCATCAAGTGACATTTTTAGCCTACCGACTTCTCTATTATATATTTTTTCTGCGTGAGGATCATCGCCCTCTTCCGGTGCAAACCATCCGCGGGTGCCGCACACGGCAATATCGCCGTGTAGGAATGCGTTATTGTGTAATATTTCGATGGTTTCAATTCCGTTTTCCGCAAAAAATCTTTTTGTTTTAGATACCGTTTCCCACCAATAATCGTGATTACCTTTAAGCAGTAGTTTTTTGCCGGGCAGACGGTCGATAAACTTAAAATCCTCAAGGGATTCCGAAAGCGAAATTCCCCAAGAGATATCTCCTGCCAAAACGGTCAGGTCTTCATCTCCCACACAGGAAAACCCTTCCAAAACCCGCTCAATATGATTTGTCCAACCGTCACCGAAAATGTCCATGGGTTTTTCCGTAGTTAATGACAAATGTAAATCGCCTATGGCAAAAACCGACATGACACACTCTCCTTTTAAGGTGAATTTTTCCGGCTATTTTAAAGAGCAAAATACATAAAATACAATCGGACAAGGAGGAAAAGTGAAATGAATTTATTTAACAAACCCCAAACCTCATCCTGTGTATCTTGCTCTGTTGAAAGTTGCATACATCATAGTATTGCAAACAAATGCACAGCAAAGCACATTGATGTAAAAGGTAAACACGCACAGAATGAACGTGACACTATTTGCGGCACGTACTGCAGAAAAAACGGTACACTCTAGAACTCAAGGGTTAATCCCTTGAGTTACATACAAACTCCATAATTCTGTCAATAATCTGCTCACGCTCCAAAGTGTTTACAAAACGCTCCTCCTTACCTGCAAGGGAAGCAAGAGGTGCAGGAATTTTAACGCCCGTTGTCTTTGACAGAATTTCAAGAAGTTCACAACCGTCAATTTCTAAATCAACGCCAAGTGCTGCGAGGACAGAGTCTGCAAATTTAAAGGGACTTGCAGTAGATGCGATAAGTGTTTTCTTAACGTCACCTGTCTCTGCAACATACTGATTATACACATTGATACCTACTGCGGTATGAGTATCAACCAGATAATTGTACTCACTGAATGTCTTTGAGATTGTCTCCATGGTATCTGCATCGTCACAGAAGCCGCCGTAGAACAAGTCGTTTAATTTTGCGAAAATCTCTGCATTAACGGTATATGCACCATCACTTGCAAGTTTTGCCATATATTTTTTAATTGTTGCATCATCATTGCCGGACAAATGGAAAAGGAGACGCTCTAAATTACTTGAAACAAGGATGTCCATAGCGGGAGAAGTTGTTGTATAGAACTCACGCTGTTTGTCATATTTTCCCGTTTTGAAGAAGTCTGCAAGGACGTTGTTTCTATTTGATGCACAGATAAGTTTTGCTATGGGAATACCCATCTCACGTGCATAATATGCCGCTAAAATATTACCGAAATTGCCGGTGGGAACACAAACGTTAAACTGTTCACCCTTTGCAATCTCTCCGGAATTTATAAGGTCACAGTAGCCGGAGACGTAATATGCAATCTGCGGTACCGCCCTGCCCCAGTTAATGGAGTTTGCAGATGAGAAGAATGTATTACTCTTTGCCACCTCTGCTCTGAGTTCCTCGTCTGCAAAGATTTCCTTCATCTTGCTCTGCACGTGGTCAAAGTTACCGATAACAGATGACACGTAAACGTTATTTCCGCTTTGGGTTGTCATCTGAAGTTCCTGCACACGGCTTACGCCATCTTTAGGATAGAATACCGCAATCTTGGTTCCTTCAACGTCCGCAAAACCCTCAAGTGCTGCCTTGCCGGTATCACCTGAAGTTGCAACAAGGATACAAGCGGTTTTTGTCTCACCGCACTTACGCATTGATGCGGTCAAAAGATACGGTAATATCTGAAGTGCCATATCCTTAAATGCACTTGTCGGTCCGTGCCAGAGTTCAAGAATATTTGCAGTATCATTAAGTTTTCTCACGGGTGCAATTGCGGAACTTGAGAATTTATCCTGATGGTATGCCGCATTTGCAAAGTTTGTAAGTTCCTCTTCGCTGAAATCAGTTAAGTACTTACCAATAACGTATGCTGCACGTTGAGGATAAGTCATAGCACAAAGGCTATCAATTTCTGCATCGGTTAGTTTCGGAATTTCAACGGGTGCAAAAAGACCGCCTTCAAAACTAAGTCCCTGACTTATGGCTTTAGCAGCCGATACACGCAAAGATGCATCTCTTGTACTGAAAAACTCCATAACTTCACTCTCCTATTCAAAAGCATTCTCTATATGATTTAAAGTAAATTCATCGGAAATACCAAATGGTGCGTAAATTTCAACCACATCAAATCTGGCTTGTAGATCCTCGCCATGGGTTTCCTGCAGATATGTTTGTGCGGTAAGAAGGATTTTTTCCTGCTTTGAACCTGAAACAAACTCTGCAGCCCTTGCAAATTTGTCGTCTTTTCTAAGTTTAACCTCGACAAAGACAACCGTCTTTTTCTTTTGGGCAATTACATCTATTTCACCATAACGTGAATGATAGTTCATCGCCCGTATTTTATATCCCTTTTTACGAAGGTATTCGGCACATTTCGCCTCACCCCAACTGCCTAGAAGCCTACCCATTCTTATTCACCTTGTGCAAAAAACTTACGTAAGAAAGTCATTCTGTGAATTGGTGATACGCCGAATTCCCGTATCTTATCATAGTGCAGTTTTGTGGGATAGCCTTTGTGCTTTTCAAATTCGTATTGAGGATATTCCTCCGCAAGTTTTAGCATAAATCTGTCACGGCTTACCTTGGCAAGAATTGACGCCGCCGCAATGGATGCACTTTTTGCATCACCCTTCACTATCGCCACTGCGGGCATATCAAGTTTTGGGGTTTTATTTCCGTCGATAAGTGCAATTTCCGGTTTTACAGATAGTTTTTCTACCGCACGGCTCATTGCGAGCATACTTGCGTTTAAAATGTTTATATCGTCAATTTCCTTCTCATCGCAAGATGCGATACCAAAGGCAATTGCTCTCTCACAAATAATATCAAACAGGGCTTCCCTTTTTTTCTCGGATACCTTTTTTGAATCGTTAAGTCCTTCTATTTCAATATTATACGGCAATATAACCGCCGCTGCAAAAACAGGTCCTGCCAAAGGGCCACGTCCCGCCTCGTCAACTCCGCAAATTATATTGTAGCCGTTATTTTTCGCTTTTTCTTCAAATTCCCACATATTTAAAACTCCTGTGTTAACATTCCGTCAGAATCAAATCCACGGAGTTCAAGAGTTTCCGCAGGGGCACGTCCCATATCTTCCGGCATCTCAAGTGTCATTCTGCCAAGAGTGCCGTCGCGGAATTCATTTAAGAAAACACGTGCCATACGCTCCAAGTCAAAATCACCGCCGGAAATCCTGCAACCGCGTTTTTTTGCCGCCTCTTCAAGCAACGTGTAACCACAAGCCTCAGGATCGGGCGTGAATTTATAACGTGTTTCAATCGCCTTAGGATAACGTACGCTGAGTTCCTCCATAAGAAATGCCGCGAGCGTCTCTATGTCAAGGATGTCATCCTTAACCGCACCTGTGAATGCAAGATTAAGTCCTGCTCTTTTATCCTCAAATTTCGGCCAAAGAATGCCCGGTGTATCCATCATATCAATACCTGCATCCACGCGAATCCACTGCTTACCGCGAGTGACACCGGGGCGATCCTCCGCTTTTGCAACGTTATGGCCTGCCACACGGTTTATAAAAGTTGATTTACCAACGTTAGGAATACCGCAAATCATAACCTTCAAGAGTCTTCCAACAAGGCCACGCTCTTCAAAATACGTTATTTTTTCACCCAAAAGTTCCCTTAGTGCCGGTGCGAATTTATTTACGCCCTGGCCGCTTTTTGCATTGATTTCAACAACCGCACTGCCTTTATTTTTAAAGTAATTTACCCACTCTTTGGTTGCATTGTTATCGGCAAGATCTATTCTGTTTAAAATAACAAGGCGGGGCTTACCCTTTGCAATCTTGTCAAGGTCGGGGTTGCGGCTTGATACCGGAATTCGTGCATCCAAAATTTCACAAACCGCATCTACATGACGGATATTTTCCGCCATCATCCGCTTCGTCTTGGTCATATGACCGGGATACCATTGAATATTCATAAACTACCCCCGTCCTAGTCTACCATACCGAATGCGTTCATCGGTAAAATTCTGAAAATAACCTTGCCCAATATGTGTCTTTCATCAACCATACCAAGAGATGCTGTTCGGGAGTCTGAACTGTGGTTTCTGTTATCTCCTAACACGAAAACGCAGCCCTCCGGCACGGTTTGCGGGAATACCATATCAAATGAACGGGTAGTGAGTCCGTTTGCATAAGGCTCCTCAATCGGCACATTATCCACCCATACTCTGCCCGCTTCAAAATCTATATTAACCGTCTGTCCCTCGGTTGCGATAATACGCTTAACAATGGGACTTTGCATAAATTCTTCCTTTTTAATTATGACAATATCGCCGTTTTCAGGTTCATAAAACAAGTCGGAAACCAAAAGCCAATCGCCATCATGAAGGGTATTCATCATAGACGGGCCTTCAACACCGATTACTCGAAGTACAAAAGTGAAGAGCAGTACCACAACGGTCAATATTATCGCTATATTCTGTGCCCAATCGAAAAGTTCGTTTTGCAGAGAACTTTGGTTTTTCTCGTTCATTTTGCACCTCCTGAAGTTAAATTAAAAAGGGAGACGGATTCCGTCCCCCTTCCTCAACGTTAGATATCCTCTTTAACCTTAGCTGCCTTACCAACGCGACCGCGGAGGTAGTAAAGTTTCGCACGGCGAACCTTACCCTTACGGACAAGCTCGATCTTTGTTACGTGCGGGGAATGGATCGGGAATACCTTCTCCACGCCTACACCAAAGGACATACGGCGAACCGTAATGGTTTCCTGAACACCACCATGCTTCTTAGCAATGACGGTACCCTCAAACACCTGGATTCTCTCACGAGTTCCCTCTTTAATAAGAGCGTGAACACGGACAGTATCACCGATGTTAGCAACCGGCGGCTCACTCTTAAGCTGAGAATTGTTTAACATATTAAGGAGATCCATGGACGTCTCCTCCCTTCTTCATAGATGTTCTTGCCACAAAATCACGTGACAGAGGACCACCCGTTATATAGACCTAAAGATTTTAACACATATATCTTATAAAGTCAAGCAATTTTTATATAAATTTTTTACCTTCGTTATCTAACACCTGAACTCTGTGGTACTTTACGAAATCAGGAGTTAATTCCGGACGGAATTTATCAATAGCACGAATCAGAAGTTCGGGGTTAAGAGACTCGTTACCCGCTGCGAGAACCGCATCTATGATTACGTTCTCTTCCTTCTTATAAGCATTTATGCTTCTTATAAGTTCGCTTATATCTACCTCTTTTTCGCCTCTCTTTGATTTCTTCATAATAACGATAGGCTTAGACGAAAGAAATTCGTTAAGAGCCGAAACCACACCTTCGTCTGCACCATTGTCATATTCCAGAGTTAAAACATAGTGCACGGATGCGATTTCACGGACCTTTCTGCCTTCCTCATAAACCGAAAGTGCAACTATTCCCTCAGGAAGTGCACGATTTAATCTTGCAATAAGATCAAATGCCGGCATATTATCAGTCTGAACAAAGTCCATCATTTCACACTCACTTGTATATCCTAACGATAACGGCAATGCTATTGCGATATATGCGTGAGGATTAAAACCCTCTGTATGCTTTGCGGAAATACCTGCTCTCGCAATTGCACGTTGTAGGGTACGCATTGTATCAAGATGTGAAATATAAGCGGCTCTGCCCTCTTTTTTAAATAATAATCTCATTTTACGCATCACAAACACCTCCACAGAGAAGTTTGTTTGCACCGCATCCGGTACATTTTACACGGCAATCAGGAGATACCGCTTCAGAAAGTGCAGTTTCCCATTCCTTAATAAGATGTCGCTTATCTACACCTGTTGAAATATGGTCCCACGGGAGGATTTCATCAAGTGCTCTGTCACGCAATGCGTAAAAATCCGGATCAACATCACATTCGCGGAATGCGTCAATCCATGTTTCAAGACTGAAGAAATCGCCCCAACCATCAAGTCTTGCACCTTTCTTCCAAGCCGCCTCTATTACCTTGCCTAAACGTCTGTCGCCTCGCGCAAACACCGCTTCAAGATAACTTGTATCAGGCTCATGCCAATTATAGGTTACTGCTTTTGCGGTTATTTTCTCACGTAAGTAAAGTGCTTTTCTTCTGAATTCCTCACGGGTATTCTGACCAAACCATTGGAACGGTGTGCCGGGCTTTGGAACAAAGCAAGATGCACTCACGGTAATCTTAACACCACGGTTTTTATTCTTGGCATATTGACGCCACGTGTGCAACACGTTGTGTGCTATGTCCGCAATACCCTCTAAATCCTCATCACGTTCGGTGGGAAGTCCTATCATAAAGTAAAGTTTAACATTGCTCCATCCGCCTTCAAACGCTACTTTACATGCGTTTAGCACATCTTCCTCCTGAAGATTTTTGTTTATAACCGCACGAAGTCGTACCGTACCTGCTTCCGGTGCGAATGTAAGCCCGCTTTTTCTCACCTTCTGTATACGCTGCATAAGTTCAACAGAGAAGTTGTCCGCACGAAGAGACGGGAGTTGTAAACTTGTTTTATGCGGCTCACACCAATCGAGAAGACCGTCGGCAAGTTCAGGAAGTTCCTTGTAATCGCTTGTGGAAAGGGACGCAAGAGAAATTTCCTCATAACCTGAATTTTCACACATTGCTATTCCCTGCTCAATCAACGTACTTGCTTTCTTCGCACGAACCGGACGATATGCATATCCCGCCTGGCAGAAACGGCAACCTCTGATACAACCGCGGAAGACCTCAAGCACCACTCGGTCATGTACAACCTCGGTGGACGGAACGATCATCTTTGTCGGATAATAAACACTGTCTAAATCCTGAATAATTCTCTTTGTTATCTTCTCAGGAGCATCGTTTAATGCGGTCATAGACTCTATTGTACCGTCTTCTTTATATCTAAACTCATACAAACTCGGCACGTAGGTACCCGGAATTTGTGCAGCAGCAATCAAGAACTCCTTTTTGGTTTTACCTTCTGCTCTGAACCTTCTGTACAGATCAACAATTTCCGGCAGATGTTCTTCGCCTTCACCAATGGAGAACAAATCAACAAAGTCGCAAAGCGGCTCCGGATTGTAGGCACAAGGACCACCTGCAATTACAAGAGGAGCATCTTCGCCTCTATCTTCTGCCCTGACGGCAATTCCGCCAAGGTCGAGCATATTCAACACCGCAGAGTAGCACATTTCATACTGCAAAGTAAACGCCACAATATTAAAATTGCAAAGCGGATCTCCGCTCTCCATGCCATAGAGTTTTATACCGTTTTTACGCATCTCGTCTTCCATATCAGACCATGGTGCAAAAGAACGTTCGCACCACACACCATCAATGTTATTAAGCACTCCGTAAAGGATACGGAGTCCGAGATGAGACATACCTATTTCATATATATCAGGGAAACAGAACGCAATTCTGGTATCCACATCCTCTTTATTTTTCATTGTCGCTCCGTATTCTCCGCCGGTATAGCGGGCAGGTTTCTGAACCTTGCTTAGAATACGTTCCAATCCTTTTTGCATATAACGACCTCCTCGCCATATTATATCATAACGGATTTCGAGGAATTTTACAAGTAAAAAAACAGCCCATCAATCTGATGGGCTGTTTGGTGGTTTTTAACTAGTCAACGTCAACTGTCCAGCCGAAGGTATCTTCAATCTTACCCCACTGAATACCGGTAATGGTATCGTAGAGTTTCTGGCTTACGGCACCAATTTTATTTCCGTTGATTTCAAATACATCGTCTTTGTATCTGAGTTTGCCGACCGGTGAAATTACCGCAGCGGTACCTGTACCGAAACACTCTTCAAGTGCACCTGTCTTTGCAGCCTCTACAAGTTCGTCAACAGAGATCTTTCTCTCCTCAACCTCAAAGCCTAATGATTTGCACATCTGGATAACGGAGTTTCTTGTAACACCGGGAAGAATACTGCCATTGAGCATCGGGGTAACAATCTTGCCGCTAATTTTGAAGAAGATGTTCATAGCGCCAACTTCTTCTATGTACTTTCTCTCAACACCGTCAAGCCAGAGAACCTGAGAATAACCATCGTCGTGTGCCTTAACCTGTGCAGCGAGGGATGCAGCATAGTTACCGCCGGTCTTTGCAAAACCGATACCGCCCTTTACTGCACGAACATAGTCGTCTTCGATCCAGATGCCAACAGGTGCAAGACCGTTTTCATAGTATGCACCGGATGGTGCAAGGATGATAATGAACAAATATGTTTTAGACGGAGCAACACCTAAAAATTCATCTGTTGCAATAATGAACGGACGGATATAAAGGGATGTACCGTCATCCTCCGGAATCCAATCCTCGTCAACCTTAACGATAGCCTTTACTGCCTGAATGTAATCCTCTACCGGAATTTCCGGAATGCAGAGACGCTCATTACTCATATTGGAACGTTTTGCGTTCATATCAGGTCTGAAAAGTCTCGCCTTGCCGTCTGCACCTTTATATGCCTTGAGGCCTTCAAATATTTCCTGTCCATAGTGGAAAACCATACAAGAAGGATCAAGGGATAATTTGCCGTAAGGAACGATGCGTGCATCGTGCCAACCCTTACCCTCGGTGTAGTTCATAATGAACATATGGTCGGTGAAAATTTTACCGAAACCAAGTTTTGCACCTTTTGCAGGTTTTTCCTTAGGAGTGGTTGTTTTTTGAATCTTAATATCTAACATTTTAATTCCTCCCTGAATATCATTGAATTCATTATAGCACAATTTTCCCCGTGTGCAAACTAAATTTTGCATAGAATATCATTATTTTTTTGCTACATTTTCGTTACATTAACGCCTATACCCTTGTTTAGCACCATTTTTTATGATATACTCA
The DNA here is from genome assembly GCA_017559855.1 of Clostridia bacterium. Lineage (GTDB taxonomy): Bacteria > Bacillota > Clostridia > Oscillospirales > JAAYXM01 > RGIG7332. The sequence continues at coordinate 27,722 of JAFYQP010000053.1, forward strand.
CTACATAAAGGAGGTGTTCGCCTTGAAAAGAGTGATTTCCTTACTCATCGCTTTGTCTTTCCTGCTTGTACCCATGTATACTTCTGCGGCAAACGAAGTTTTTGTCGGCATAAACAATGTAATGTTACCGCTTGACAACGCTATGCCGTTTTATTCAAATGGTGCATGGTATATTGATTATCTTGATTTTACACGTGGTGACCTTGGTATAAGTGCTTCGTACAACAAGGACCTTGGCACCGCTGTTTTATACAATTGGGACGTTACTCTTGTATTTAACGTCGGCAAAGGTACCGCATACAAAGAAGGCGGTACGCAGTATAACCAACGCTCTTTTTTCCGAAATGGCACGGTTTACGTTCCCGCCGCTTTCGTTTCAGAACAGTTTGGCGTTACCTTCTCACATATAAGCGAAGTAAACACCCTGCGTTTCCGCACAACTTCAAGTATGTCCGACACTATGTTTACATATATTGCAAAGAATCGTATCCCCGACCTTCTTGCGGCTTACAAGATGAGTCAGTCGGCTGCATCCCAGGACAATTCACCACCTGTAATCCAACCCGGAAATGACACAAACACAGGAAGCGAAAACGATATTAAAAATAACGTTGTCTACATCACTGTAAATATCAAAAGTAGCGAGAAATTAAATGAAATCGCGACCGTTTTAACCAATTACAACCTGCCCGCTACACTCTTTATATCAAAAGATGCAATGAAAGACGATAATTTAGTTCGTCGCTTATGTTCAAGCAGGAACTCAATCGGAATATTCGCAAACAGCACCGGCGAGGCATCCCTTGCAAACGACTTTCTTTTCGCCATTGCAAAAAGAAAAACACGTCTGCTTCGTGCCGACGGCAAACTCACCGATGCCGAGGTTAACGGCTACCGTCAATGGGGTGCGAGTCTTGATGCAAGATCAAGAAATGCCGCACAAACAAATAATATGCTTAACACAAGAAATAACACGGTTTTATTGTTTGATGATTCCGAGGCATCCATTGCTCGTTTAAAATCGGTTCTCGCACATATAAACAAGCAAAAATTTGTTGTACGCACAATTGATATAATGACAAATCCCATTGCACCGTAAGGAGAAACTTATGCATATCAAGAAAAATACGGAAACATTTCCCTTACTTGATGACTTCACCAGATACCTGGCAACGGTCGGCGGTCGCTCACCCAAGACTTGCGACGAATATTACCTTGACCTTCGTCTCTTTTTCAGGTATATGAAGTGGTTTTTCGGAATGGTTCCACAGGATAAAATCGATGAACTTGACACTATTGACATTGGGGATATTGATTTAAGTCTGATTACCCGCATTAAGCTTACCGACGTTTATGCGTATCTTGACTATTTAGCACGTGACCGTGCCGTACACCCTAACAGTACAAACTCCAAACGAGGACTATCTGCAACCAGTCGTGCGAGGAAAATAGCATCAATCCGTGCTTTCTACAAATATCTTGAAAAGAAAGCGCGTGTTATAGAAACAAATCCTATGAGCGACCTTGAAACGCCTAAAATCCGCAGATCCCTGCCTAAGTACCTGAGTCTCAAGGAGAGTGTTTCACTTCTTGAACACATAGACGGTGAGTTTCGTGAACGTGACTATTGCATAATCACTTTCTTCTTAAATTGTGGTCTGCGTGTATCCGAACTTTGCGGTATTGATTTGACTGATATCCGCGAGGACTCCCTGCGTGTTGTCGGCAAAGGTAACAAAGAGCGTGTTGTGTTTTTAAATGAAGCGTGTATAAACGCACTTAACACGTATCTGCAAATAAGAAAGCAATTAAAGGAAATCCGTCCTATTGACAGAAATGCACTTTTTATCAGCAAACACAAAAAACGAATTTCAACAGAGACGGTTAAGTGGCTTGTTAAAAAATACTGCAGTTGGGCGGGACTTGATCCCAAAATTTCAGTACACAAACTTCGCCATACTTCAGCAACTCTAATGTATCGTAATGGTGTTGACGTCCGTGTATTACAGGAGATTCTGGGGCACCAGAATTTAAACACAACAGAGATCTATACACACGTCGAGGAAGAAGATTTAAGAACCGCCGCACGTGTTAATCCCCTTGCGACAATTAAACAAGATGACAAAAAGAGTTAAGGAATCATCCTTAACTCTTTTTCTGTATATTTTTTGTTTTTTGTCAAACAATATGTCCAGGAGGCGATATTGAAATGAAAAAAATTATACTTTTAACGCTGGTCTGTTCCTTAATTCTTTGTGGTTGCGGCACAAAGGACATGGCAAACAAAGAAATGGCATCCCTTGATGATATTGCGACAACAATCACCGATGAAATGAAAGCCGGACTTATAAATATGGGCGTTGCGGTTGAGGATGATTTCGCAAATGGTGCCATGCCGTCATATAGTGTTATGCGTTTAAATGATGAAAATTTTCAACTGCCTATAGAATACGATAAAAACAAGTTGGAAGATGCACTTGTCATCACCCATAATATGAACGTGAAAAGCGATATGATTGTTGTCTTTAAAGCAAAGACCGACGCCGATATTCCTGAGGTTGAAAATTACGTAAATAAACTACGTGACGAACAATACAAAACCTGGGAAAATTATTTACCCGACCAGTTTGAAAAAGTAAAACAGAATATGACAAAAACCTTGGGACGCTACGTTATATATGTAACACATGACGAACCGCAGAATATAACTTCAGCAGTAGAGCGGTTATTTAAATAGAGGAGACTTTCGTCTCCTCTATTTTTCATTGAATCCTTCTTTTAGTTTTGATAATGCTTTTGTCTCAATTCTTGACACATATGAGCGAGAAATTTTACATATTTCCGCAATCTCACGTTGAGTTTTTGGAGCAACGTTAAAAAGCCCGTACCGAAGAGCAATAATCTCCCGTTCCCGCTTATCAAGTTTTTTATTTATAAGACGATGTAATTTAAGTATTGTATCGTGTATGTCAACACGCTCCAAGTCCTCACAATCGTCACTTATCACGTCCATGAGTGCAAGTGTATTCCCCTCTTTATCCCGCTCAATTGCATCAGACAAAGATACCTCGTTTGCCTGCTTTTTTCTCGCCCTGAAATGCATAAGGATTTCATTTTCAATGCAACGTGCAGCATAAGTTGCAAGACGTGTTCCCTTTGTAGGTTTAAACGTGCTCACGCCCTTTATAAGTCCGATTGTTCCGATTGAAATCAAATCCTCCTGATCAACCGCAGTATAGTACTTTTTAATAACGTGGGCAACAAGACGCAGGTTGTGTTCAATGAGTTTATTCCGTGCATCCATATCACCCTGTGCCATAAGTTCAAGATATTTCTGCTCCTCACTTGCACTAAGTGCTTTCGGAAAAGAACCGTTTGAAACAAAAAGTGCAAAGCAAAAACTATTTGCCGCAAGTGCCAATAAAGATGAAATAACAGGCAAAAAACCATCTCCTTTAACTCTAATCTACGCTAAAGGATTTGTTTTTCTGCCTGTCTTATTATTTTAGGATTAGCCCCTATTTCGTATGTAATGGAAAATATATTGTTGCGCTACACCTGCATACCGACCGAAATCCGGTGTCGTATCCTCAAAAAAATCTTTCTGTGCCCGCTTCATCCATACATCCACGGGATAAGCATCAAGTTTTCCCATGCCGAAAAGCAAAGTGCAATCTGCAACCTTATTACCAACACCTTCAAATTCGAGAAGTTTTTCTCGTGCGTCTCTGGTAGGAAGTTTTGCAATCTCATAAAGATCAACCTCTCCGTTTGCTATACGACGGGCAGCATCTAAAATGTACTTTGCACGATAGCCCGAACGAAGTGGTTCTAAATCTTCGAGTGTAAGACTTGCAATTCTTTCTGCATCGGGGAAGGAATTGCGTTTTATATCCCCAAACGTAACCTCATTGCCGAAAAGAGCACACATTCTCTCGATAATTCCTCGAATTCTGGGAATATTATTGCACTGTGAAATTATGAAAGATACAAGTGCCTCCCACGGTTCTTGCTTTAATATGCGGATACCTCTGCCGAAATTTATCGCCTCTTGCATTTGATTTGAATTGTTAAATGAATTTATCACTTCATCATAATTTAACGAAAGATCAAAGTAGTCTGACCAGAAAGTGTCAAAATCATCGGGGTTGCAATATATTTTTGTAATGTTGTCCTCACGCACTACCCTTGCAATTTTACCACCCGCAATACCCACGCCTTCATTGTCCCATCTGAAGCATTGTCCGCAATCAAAGACAAGTGAGGGTGTAAAGTCATCGCAGTTATGGATTTCAACAAGTCCCTCTTTTTTAATAATTTTCATCGGTATACTCCTTGCATTATCTCAAATTTCTTGATAAAATTATAATACACTTTTTTGTTATGAGGTGCAAGTTAATGGAAACAATTTATACAATTCCCATACATGAAGCATATGAGGTCAAATGCGGTTGTCCCTTATGCAAACTTGAGGATGACCTTGAGATTGCATCTCTTGAATACGTAATGGGTGCGGCTATGATGGAGCCTGACGTGCGTATTGAGACAAACCGCTACGGCTTCTGCAAAAAGCATTTCCGTGATATGCTTTCCATGCAGAAAAAACTGCCATTGGCACTTGTTCTCGAAAGTCACACGAAGGAACTTCTGTCAGCCCTTACCCAACAGAAGATCGGCAAGAAGGAGTTTCCCGCACTTGCGGACAAAATAAGCACTGCAGTTGATGACTGCTATGTGTGCAGACAACTTAAAGACAGACTTTCAAAGTATTATTCAAACGTAATTCATCTTTGGTTGGTTGATCCCGAATTCAAGGACCTCACCCGTGAGCAGGAATATTTCTGCCCACATCACCTCGCAGGACTTCTCTCATTTGCCAAAAAAGAACTTCCTAAAAAATTCTTTGCAGATTTCTATAAGGATCACACGGAAAAAACCGCAGCACTTTTAGAAAAACTTTCTTCAAACGTTTCTAAGTTTGCAAAAAGTTTTGACCACCGTTTTGCAAATGATCCGTTGGGAGATGCAAAAACCGCAATTGAAGATGCAATTGACTTTTTAAGTAAATAGAAAAACGGCGAAACATAGTTTCGCCGTTTTTCTAACTTCCGTAATCTTCAAGACGCATTGCGAGTTCAATATCCCCTATTACCGTAACACCAAGTGTCAGTTGCTCATGATCGAAATTACAAAGGGAATGTTCCGATATGTCGGTTATTTGCACAGGCATATTACTTCCATCACGAAAAACTGCTATTTTTCCATCATATAATTTCAGGAAATACTTTGTATCTGTTACTTGTTCAGGCACGGTAATATTCTTGTTCACTTCACTTGTTTTTTGTAAATGCAGAATACCATTTGCTATAAATGCGGTCATAATAAAGAAAAGGCAAATCACTATCGTCATATTTCTCTTTGAAAAAGCAACTTTTCCCCTCACTAAATTCATCCTTTCACTTGTACTTATATGAAATTTTACCCTTTTACCTTTATTTTATACTTTTTTAATTTTTTTGGTGCAAATTGGAAAAAAGTGTGTTATAATTATGGTGTATGATTATATACCCTTCTTGGAGGTGTTGTTTCTTGAAAAAAAGGACATCTAAAAAGAAAAAAAAGAATACATTGTTTAAGTTCATATTAAAAACAATCGGCTTGATCGTTCTCTGCACCTTTGCCATTTGTTTAGTCGCCTTCGGTGTCTATCTACTAACTCTTGATTCCACCGTAGACATCGGCGTCGAGACCATGAATTTAAACTATACCTCTACCGTGTGCTACGTGGATGATTCCGGTGTTGAGCACGAGTACGAAGACCTATACGCTACCCAGAACCGATCCTGGGTTGATCTGGAAAATATGCCAAAGCACCTTAAATATGCCGCTATTGCTATCGAGGATGAGCGTTTCGAGTCACATAACGGCGTTGACTGGTACAGAACTTTCGGTGCTGCCGCCAACCTTTTCCTTAATATGCGTAGTGACTTCGGTGGTTCAACAATCACTCAGCAGCTTATCAAAAACCTTACCGGTGACAAGCGGGACACCGTACGCCGTAAATTACAGGAAATTATGCGTGCTCTTTATATCGAGCGACACTACTCAAAAGATACAATTATTGAACTGTATTTAAACACGATTTATTTAAGCCAGGGTTGTTATGGCGTGTCCACCGCCGCTGAGGTGTATTTTGACAAGGACGTTTCGGAACTTACTCTTGCCGAATGTGCGTCCCTTGTTGGCATTACAAACCTACCGACATATTACGATCCGTTCATAAACCCCGACAACAACTTAAAGCGTCAGAGAAATACTCTTGCCAAAATGCTTGAAATCGGTTCCATTACCCAAGAGGAATACGATGAGGCTATCGCTCAGGAACTCGTTTTCAAGAAAAAGAGCAAAGAGGAACGAATTGACAGTAATATTCAATCCTATTTTGTAGATCAGGTAATTGAAGACGTTATTGATGACCTCATGGAGGAGCAAGGTCTCTCCTATCAGGTTGCAGAACGAATGATTTTCTCCGGTGGTCTTAAGATCTATGCTACCATCGACCCGAAGGTTCAGTCCGCAATGGAAGATGTTTTCGAAAATGATGACAACTATCCCACCGCAAGCGGCAAAGGAAAACCGGAATGTGCAATGGTTGTTATGGATCCTTACACCGGTGAAGTTCGAGGCATTGTCGGCGGCCGTGGAAGAAAAACCCAGAATCGCGGTTGGAACCGTGCAACACAAACTTTCCGTCAACCGGGAAGTTCTATTAAGCCGATTGCAGTATACGCACCCGCCGTTGAATACGGTCTCATTAATCCGCAGACCGCTATGGATGACTCTCCTTTCACTGTATTAAACGGAAAAGCATATCCCAAAAATGAGACGCAACGTTATCAGGGCCGTATGACAATAACCAAAGCTCTTATGGAATCAATTAACACCATTTCCGTTAAAACGTTAAATGAACTCACTCCTGAGAGATCCTTTAACTTTATGACAACCAACTTAGGTTTCTCTAAACTCAATAAGAAGTCCGACAAGAACTTGGCACCACTTGCACTTGGCGGTCTTACAACAGGTGTCTCCACAATGGAGATGGCTGCCGCTTATTCATCTTTTGTAAATCAAGGCACTTACATTGAACCTCACACATATACCAAGGTCCTTGACAATCAGGGCAACGTTATTTTACAGAAAAAGCCCCACGTTGTTGACGCAATGAGTTCCAAAACCGCATCATATATGAACTATATGTTATCCAAAGTTATGGGTCCGGGCGGTACCGGTAACCTTGCAAAACTTAACAACAACATGCCCGCCGCAGGCAAAACCGGTACTACCGACGACGATAAGGACCGTTGGTACGTAGGATACACTCCTTATTACAGTGCCGCCGTATGGTATGGGTATGACCAACCGAAAACCATTGCAAAAGGTCTGTCCCCCGCACTAACTACCTGGAAAAAGGTAATGAATGCGATACACAAGGACCTTCCCAACAAGAATTTCGATTACGGCGATGATTTCAAGTATGTAAACGTCTGCTCATGCAGTGGTCTTTTACCCAATGAATACTGCAGAAGCGATATTCGCGGAACACAGGTAATTGCAGGATTTTTCCACAAAGACGATGTTCCTACCAAACGTTGCACGGTGCATACCGGCGTTGATCTCGATAGTGCAACGATGCAGAAACCCACCGAATTCTGCCCTGCGGGTAACATAAAAACCTTTGGTCTTTTAAACCTCTCCCGCTCTTTCCCTTTATCGGGTATTGTGGTTGGTGATGAGCAGTATGCGATACACACCGAAGCCCCCAAGAGTGGCGAGTTCTATTTTGCATCACCTAAGACAACGATAAACGAAACCTGCTCCGCTCACTCATCCGCCCCCATAACTCAACCGAGTGATGATGAGCCGACGGATGAAGACGATGCAGAAACAACGGATGACACGACAACCGAAGATCAAGTTGAGGATGAAAGCACGGTTGACGATGAATCCGATTCAAGCGAAGATCCTGCCGCATAATTTAATGATGGTGCTGTTCATTTACGGACAGCACCATTTAACAGAGGAGAAATTAAATGAAAAATCTTACCTTTGCAATTCCCTGCCTTTTCGGTCTTGAGGGCATTGTTGGCAATGAATGTAAACGCCTGAATTTGGCTAATATCAAAGTAGAAAACGGAAGAGTTCTCTTTACCGGTGACTTTGAAGATATGGCAAAGGCGAATCTTTGGATTCGCTCCGGTGAACGCATCCTTATCCGTCTTGCCGAATTCCCCTGCAAGAGTTTTTCCGAACTTTTCGACAACGTAAAAGCGATCCGTTGGGAAAACTTTATTCCCAAAGAAGGTGCGTTCCCCGTTAAGGGCTATGCTCTTCATTCACAACTTCATTCGGTTCCCGATTGTCAAAGCATTGTAAAAAAAGCGGTTGTAGAACGATTAAAAGACGCCTATCATCTTTCATGGTTTGCAGAAACAGGTGCAAAATATCAGATACAATTCGGTATTTTAAACGATGTTGCAAGCATATATTTAGATACCTCAGGACCGGGACTTCACAAGCGTGGTTATCGTGCACGTGCAAACGATGCACCTTTAAGAGAAACCCTTGCTGCAGGTATGGTTGATATTGCCCGTTACCGTGGTCGTGAAGTTGTTTACGATCCTTTCTGCGGCTCCGGCACAATTCTTATTGAAGCGGCTATGATTGCACAGAACAGAGCACCCGGTTTATACCGCCGTTTTGCCGCCGAGTCCTGGGAAAGTTCCGATAGCAATATGTGGGCAAGTCTCCGTTCCGAGGCGAAGAACAAAATTTTCAAACGTGATTTCCGCCTTATCGGTTCGGACATAGATGAAAATGCACTTAAAATCGCTATGGGCAATGCGGCAAAAGCCGGCGTTGCGGAATACGTAAGATTCAAAAATTGCGACGTTCTCAAATGGCAACCTGAAAGCGAGTCCGGCATTGTTATTACCAACCCGCCCTACGGCGAGAGACTCCTCGACGTTCAAAAAGCAGAGGCACTTTACCGCACTCTAGGTCAGGTAATGCGAAGAAATCCCAACTTCCCCACCTATATCATTTCATCGCATCAGGAATTACCGCGTCTTTACGGCAGAAATCCCACAAAACGCCGTAAATTATATAACGGTATGATAAAGTGTGAATATTATATGTATTATTAGCGGGTTAATCGTCAAAACTTTTGGCAATTCTGCCCTTGACAATATTTGCTTATTGTCTTATTATATTAGGAGTGTTTAGCACTCTCGACTTGTGAGTGCTAATTATAAAAGTACATTATAATTTTAAGGAGGATATAATTATGACACTTAAACCACTTGCAGACCGCGTTGTTCTCAAAATGGTTGAAGCTGAAGAGACAACTAAGAGCGGTATTATTTTAACAGGTGCTGCAAAAGAGAAACCCCAGGTTGCTGAGGTTATCGCAGTTGGTCCCGGCGGAAACGTTGACGGTAAGGAAATCGTTATGCACGTTAAGTGCGGCGACAACGTTATTATGAGCAAGTACTCCGGCACCGAGGTTAAGATTGATGGTGAGGATTACATCATTGTTCGTCAGAACGATATTTTAGCAATCGTTGAGTAATTTATAGGAGGTATTTTCCAATGGCAAAAGAAATTCTTTTTGGCGAGGAAGCACGCCGTGCTCTTGAGCGTGGTATCAATACCCTTGCTGATTCTGTTAAAATCACTCTCGGCCCGAAAGGTCGTAACGTTGTATTAGACAAAAAGTTTGGTGCTCCGCTTATCACAAACGACGGTGTTACCATCGCAAAGGAAATTGAACTTGACTGCCCCTTTGAAAATATGGGTGCACAACTTGTAAAAGAAGTTGCTATCAAGACAAATGACGTTGCCGGTGACGGTACAACTACCGCAACCGTTCTCGCTCAGGCTATGGTTCGCGAGGGCATGAAGAACGTTGCTGCAGGTGCAAACCCGATGATTATGAAGCGTGGTATCACCGCTGCTATCGAGGCTGCTATCACCGCAGTAAAGGCTGCTTCACAGAAGATCAACGGCTATGAGGATATCAAGCGTGTTGCTTCCGTTTCCTCTGCTAATGAGAAGGTTGGCGAACTCATTGCTGATGCAATGGAGAAGGTTTCTTCCGACGGCGTAATCACCGTTGAGGAGTCCAAGACCGCAGAGACTTACTGCGAGGTTGTAGACGGTATGCAGTTTGACCGTGGCTACATCTCCCCTTATATGTGCACCGACACCGATAAGATGGAAGCAATCATTGATGATGCTTATATTTTAATCACCGAGAAGAAGATTTCCAATACTCAGGAAATTCTCCCCGTTTTAGAGCAGATTGTTCAGACTAATAAGAAACTTGTTATCATCGCTGAAGATATCGAAGGCGAAGCACTCGCTACTCTTCTTGTCAATCGTCTCCGTGGTACTTTCACCGTTGTTGGTGTTAAGGCTCCCGGTTTCGGCGACCGTCGTAAAGAGATGCTTAAAGACATCGCTATTCTTACCGGCGGTACAGTTATCTCTGAAGAACTCGGTATGGAACTCAAGGACGCAAACATGACTCACCTCGGTCGTGCACGTCAGGTTAAGATTTCCAAAGAAAACACCATCATCGTTGACGGTGCAGGTGACGAAGCAGAAATCAAGGGCCGTGCAAACCAGATTCGTGGTCAGATTGAAGTTACCACAAGTGACTTTGATCGTGAAAAACTCCAGGAGCGTCTTGCTAAACTTGCAGGCGGTGTTGCCGTTATCAAGGTTGGTGCTGCTACCGAAGTTGAGATGAAGGAACAGAAACTCCGCATTGAGGACGCACTCAACGCTACCCGTGCAGCAGTTGAGGAAGGTATTGTTGCCGGCGGCGGAACTATCTTTGTTAACTGTATCTCCGCTGTTGAGAAGATTCTTCCCAAGTTTGACGGCGATGCTAAGACCGGCGTTCGCATCATTGCAAAGGCACTTGAAGAGCCGATTCGTCAGATCGCTAAAAACGCAGGTATTGACGGTGCTGTTGTTCTTGATAAGATTAAAAACAGCCGTCGCACCGGTTACGGTTATGACGCTCTCAACGACAAGTACGCAGATATGATCAAGATTGGTATCGTTGACCCCGCAAAGGTTACTCGTTCCGCACTTGAAAATGCTGCTTCTATCGCATCTATGGTTCTCACTACCGAGACACTTGTTGCAGATAAGAAAGAGCCGGCTCCCGCTGCTGCACCCGCAGGTATGGATGCAGGAATGGGCATGTACTAAACCATAAACACAAAAAGAGCCGAGTGCTACTCGGCTCTTTTTTATAAGGAGTAATTTATGAAAAAGATTCTTTTCGTATGTCACGGCAATATTTGCAGAAGCCCTATGGCGGAGTTTGTGTTCCGTGATATGGTTAAAAAAGCCGGTCTTTCCGACAAGGTACATATTGCTTCTGCGGCAACAAGTCGTGAAGAGTTGGGAAATCCCGTACATCACGGGACTGTAGCAAAACTTTCCCCTCTCGGCATTTCTACAAAAGGTAAATATGCGGTACAGATGACAAAAGCGGATTATGATGAATACGACCTCCTCCTGGCAATGGATCAGTACAATATCCGCAATATGCTCCGCATAGTTGGAAGTGATCCTGAACACAAGATTATGCGTTTACTTGATATAACAGAGCGTCCTCGTGATATAGCAGACCCTTGGTACACGGGAAATTTCGACGAAACCTACAATGACATTTTTGAAGGGTGCACCGCTTTACTCAAAAAACTCTTTTAAAAAATTTGTTGATGTAAAGGTGCAAAATATCAATAGACTCGGTGACATACTGTAATTCACGGTAACAAAAACACCCAAGGCAACGATACCGAGTGCTGACATCGCATTTAACGCCCTGCTTATTCTCTGTTGCCATAACTCATCCAGAAACAAAAGCGACAGATATTTAATTACAGAGCCGCCATCCAACGGTAGTGCCGGAATCAAATTAAACAGGGTTAAAATCATACTAAATCCTGCAATAGTGTAGTTTCCCATGAAACTTGATAAAAGCCCGAAAATCGCCCCTGCAAGAGGCCCTGCAAGGGCGATTATTATTTCCCTCTTATAACTTAGTATCGGATACAATTTCATCTGAATTCTTGCCCCGAATGATCCTAAATATATGTTGTCTATCTTCCCTTTACACAGTTTGATTGCGACTATATGACCAAGTTCATGGACGGTTGCCGCAATAAGTGCCAGAAAAAACAGTCCGTCGCTATCTATTACATAGAATACGGCAATGAGTAGAATGAAATCAAAGCCGACAAAGAACTTACCTATCCTCATAATTTTATATAATGTGCGGGATTTAAGCGTTTCTTGCCATTTCGCACTTCAAAATGCAGATGTGGTCCGGTTGACATTCCCGTAGTGCCCACCTCTGCTATTTTTTGACCTTTTTTAACTTTCACACCGCTTTTTACTGTAAGTTTGGAATTGTGGCCATAAAACGAACGTATGCCGCCCGTATGCTCCACTAAGACATAGTTGCCATATGTATCATTATATTTAGCCTCAAGCACTCTGCCATCGGCAAAGCAACACACTGCGGTTCCACTTTTTGCCGCTATATCAATTCCGGTATGAAAACTTGCATCTTCAATTATCGGGTGGTCTCGATAGCCATATTTGGAGGTAACTTTTCCGCTTAGGGGTTTGACGTACGGAAAGGTTATTTCCACCTTGTTATAACTGCAATATGATGGCGGAGGAATACGAAAGGTTTCTGCTTTTGTATCGTCGTGCAGTTCCTCATCGCTCATTTGAAAAGAGAGTGCTTCAATGGCACTCTCATCAATTTCAATTTCTGTTTTAACCTCTTCCGTACTCTCTTTTTCTTCGAATACTTCTACAATTTCTTCATCGTCAAACATTTTCCCTACCGCACTTACCGCTTCCTTGTAATTTAAATCGCCATTTACCAATTCTCCGATCTGCAAACCCATATCTGGCGAAAAAGTTTTAAGCAAGAATGCAGTTATCACAATAAGTGCCGCAAGTGTTAGTTTAATTGCAAAAATCTTTGATTTGCGTTTTTCTTTTTTCATATATGCCATCACCCGTAAACAATATATGAAAAAAAGAGGTGGCATATGCCACCTCTTACCATTTGATATGTTTCATCCAAACCTCTTCGGTCTCACTCTTTTTTCCTCGGCTCATAAGGGAATGCATCATTTCCTTAGGAGACTTGCCGTTATATAAAACATCGTATGCCGCCTGAGTTATGGGCATCTCAATACCCGTTTTTTCAGCAAGTGCCATACCTGTTTGAGTTGCGTAGTAACCCTCTACAACGGCACCGATTTGCTTTACCGCCTCCTCAGGAGATACGCCCTGACCGATAAGGATACCTGCACGGCGATTTCTTGAGTGCATTGACGTACAAGTAACTATAAGGTCACCAACACCTGCAAGGCCTGCAAAGGTTTCACTTGCACCGCCTAACGCAACACCAAGTCGTGCCATTTCTGTAAGGCCGCGTGTCATAAGTGCCGCTTTGGTATTGTCGCCAAGTCCCATACCGTCACAAATACCCGCACAAAGTGCAATTACATTTTTAAGAGCAGCACCAAGTTCAACGCCAACCATATCGGGGGTTATATATACACGGAAACGGTCGTTCATAAACACGTTCTGCACGGTTTCTGCAATTTCTTTTTCTTTACTTGCTACAACAACCGTTGTAGGGATTCGTCTGCCGACCTCTTCTGCGTGCGATGGGCCGGAAAGAATTACAACTTCAGCATTGTCTCCGAGTTTTTCTTCAATTACCTCACTAAGGCGTTTGCCGCTATCTCTATCTATACCCTTGGATACATTTACCACGATTGTACCGGGAGTGATGATTTTCGCTAAATTCTCAGCCGTTTTGGAAACCGCAAAGGACGGTGTTGCCATAACAATAAGTTCGGCATCACGCGCTAAATTCATATCATCTGTTAGTGATAAATTTTCCGGAAATTTAACACCGGGTAAGAATTGCTTGTTTTCCCTGTCACGCTCAAGGGTTTTGTACTCTTCATTGAGAAATGACCACAACGTGACGTCATTGCCGTTTTCAGCTAACATAATGGCAAGTGCACTACCCCAGCCGCCACTGCCGAGAACCATTATTTTCATCACTTGTCACCCTTTCTCTTAAATGAAAATTTACTTTCAGTACCTTTTATAAGGCGTCCGATATTTGAGCGATGCATAAAAATTACAAGTGCCGCAGTTACAAATGCGATTGCAAAAAACTTAAAGTCATATCCGCAAATAAGAAATGCAACAGGAAGCATTGCCGCCGCACAAACCGATGCAAGGGATACGAATTTACAAATAAGAACTACAATAATAAACGTTCCTAAAATTATGGCAAGAATTCGAATATCGAACACGCCGAAAACTGCCGCTGCGGTCAGGATTCCTTTTCCGCCTTTAAAGCCGAAGAAAATCGGAAATATGTGACCTACAATGGCAAACGTGGCGGCAATCATTTTGCCCATACCACCGAAATTTCCCATTTCGCCAAACATAAATCCTGCTATAAGCACGGCAATTATACCTTTTAAAAGATCACCCGCCATAACGAGAAGGGTTTTCTTGCCGCCCATCATACGGTAAGAGTTTGTACTACCTGCGTTTCCGCTTCCAAACTCACGAATATCCTTGCCCATAAAGAGTTTGGATACAATAATGGACGAATTGACGCTTCCTAAAAGATAGGAAATAACAATTACTATAACATATTTAAGCGTCAATGACATAATTACTTATCCCCTTTCTGACGGATAACAATACGCACCGGTGTTCCCTCTAAACCGAAGGTCTCACGGATACGATTTTCAAGGTAACGCTGATATGAGAAATGGAAAAGTTCCGCATCGTTACAGAACATAACAAAGTTCGGTGGCTTAACACCGGTCTGAGTTATGTAGTAAACCTTAAGGCGTTTACCCCTATCGGTAGGCGGTTGCACGCGTGCAGTAGCATCCGCAAGAACGTTGTTTAGCATACCGGTTGTAACACGCATACAACTCATTTCGTACACGTGATTTACCATTTCGTAAAGTTTATGGACTCTCTGTCCTGTTTTTGCTGAAATGAACAGAATAGGAGCATAAGGCATAAACGCAAGTTCACGTCTTATATCCTCTGTCATCTTCTGCATAGTCTTATCGTCTTTTTCCACAATATCCCATTTATTTACCACAATAATTGATGCCTTGCCCGCTTCATGAGCGATACCTGCAATTTTGGTGTCCTGTTCGGTTACACCCTCTGTTGCATCAATCATAATAAGGCAAACGTCTGCACGGTCAACCGCAAGTGTTGAGCGGAGCACGGAGAATTTTTCAATTTCATCGGTTACACGGGATTTGCGTCTTATACCTGCGGTATCAATTATCGTATATCTGCCGTGCTCATTTTCAAAATATGAGTCTACCGCATCCCTTGTCGTGCCGGGAACGTCACTTACGATAACTCGCTCTTCACCTAAAATCTGGTTGGTGAGGGATGATTTTCCCGCATTTGGTTTGCCGATAACCGCAATGTTTATAATATCGTCTTCCTCGTCTTCATCCTCGTCCTTCGGCGGGAAATATTCAACACAAGCATCCAAAAGATCGCCCGTACCGTGGCCGTGGAGTGCAGAAACCGGAATAGGATCACCCAAGCCTAAATTATAGAACTCGTAAAGTTCTGCAGGCGGATCACCGATTTTATCCGCTTTATTAACCGCAAGGATTACCGGTTTTTTAGAACGCAGAAGCATATTTGCAACATCTTTATCCGCTGCCGTCATACCGGTTTTAAGATCGGTCATCAAGACGATAACATCTGCATTTTCAATAGCGATAAGTGCCTGCTCACGCATAAATTTTAAAATTTGATTATCTGAATGCGGCTCGATACCGCCTGTATCAACAAGAACAAAATCTCTGCCGTTCCAATCGCATTCCGAATACAAACGGTCACGGGTAACACCGGGGGTATCCTCTACAATTGACATACGTTTACCCACTAATTTATTAAACATCATTGACTTACCCACATTGGGACGACCAACGATAGCCACCATTGGTTTTGCCATTGGACAGCACCTCCTTTTCAAAACTACTCCCCGATAATTAAATCGAGAAGTTCAAAACCGTCACTCGGCGTGGGAATAACCTTGACACCAAGAGACTTTTCCACATCATCTATAGTTACATCATCTAAAAAAACATTGGTTTTATGGCGAAGCATAACATCGGGAATAAAAACCCTTTCGCCAACAACATTGCCATCAAGGGCGGATATTAAATCCCCGCCTGTTACAAGGCCCGCCACGTTAACAGTATCACCAAAGAATTTGTTTTCAACCGCTATCACTTTATATCTAAATCTATTATCACACTTTTTGCTCAGTTCGTCAATGAGTTTTGACATAAACGGAGCGGCAGACGTTCCGGTTGCAATCGTAAAATCGGAAATCTCGCACTCATCCATCAATCTGAGTGCAGCACTCCATTCATCTTCAAGCAGTGCCATCATACCAACGCCGTTTTCAAGTTGGGGAAACTCTTCATAAAATTCAGAGTCGGGTATTTTACGTTCTGCTTTAATGTAGAGTTCGTCTCCGCAGTACACGATGCGCGTGCCGTATTTCTCGACACATTTATCACCTACCGCGTTCACCATATCAAGAATTTCAGCGGCTTTTACTTTATCAACAGGTGTTAACGGATAAAGCCCTTCACGGTACTTAGTGATGCCGACCGGCACAACGGAAATACTGTTTACTGAAGGGGCAAGGGCAATAAGTTCATCCAATGATTTTTGCAAAATTGCACCGTCATTTACTCCGGGGCAAATAACAAGTTGGCAATTAAGCGTAAGTTTCGCCTCAGCAAAGCGACGCATTATGTTCATACACTCACCTGCTCTTGGATTGCCGAGCATAAGGCGGCGTACATCGGGATCGGTTGCCTGTACGGAAATATTTATAGGCGACAGACGCATTGTGATCAAACGTTCAATATCGTCCTCGCTTAAATTGGTAAGTGAAATATAATTTCCCATCAAAAATGACATACGAGCGTCGTCATCTTTAAAATAAAGAGTCTCACGCATATTTGGCGGAAGTTGGTCGATAAAGCAGAAAATGCACTTGTTTGCACATCTTTTCTGCTTGTCCATAAGATAGGTTTCAAAATTAAGACCCAAATCTTCTCCTTCACCTTTTTTTATCGTTACACAGCGTGTATCAAGTGTCAGAGTTATCTCTTGCTCATAGGAGTAGAATTTATAGTCGAGCACGTCACGGATTGTGTGTCCGTCAATGGAGAGCAGTATCTCACCTGCATTTATTTTCGCACGATCTGCAGGACTCCCACAATCTACGCTAATAATTTTTGCACCCATCTCATTCACCTCCTTACAGAAAAAATAGAGGGGGACAAAATATCATCCACCTCTACCCTTTTTATACCATAAACCAAATACGCACAAGGCGTGTGTCACACTTACTTTGCCTCAACAACCTGGCGATCGTTGTAGAATCCGCAAGCCTTACAAGCTCTGTGGGATAATCTCATCGCACCGCACTTCGGACACGCAGAAATTCCCGGTAAGGACAACTTCCAGTGTGCATTACGATTCATGTCGCGTCTGGATTTGGAATGTTTTCTCTTTGGTACTGCCATGAGTGGACACCTCCTTAGGGTTTTGTTACGTAATTTTTATTCGTCAAGCAGTTCAAGCAACTTGGAAAGTCGTGGGTCAATTTCTTTCTTAGTGCAACTGCAATCTGACTCGTTTAAGTTTGTACCGCATTTAGGACATAAGCCTTTACAATCTTCCCTACACAAGTTCTTCGTCGGCATTTCAAGGATGAACGTCGATGCCGCAAGTTCATCAGGAACAAACTCGTCATTCTCACAGACGATGATTCCGTCATCCTCCTCGCCTTCAATACTGTCGGCAAGAACCGCTTCAAACTCTACCGTGTGCATACGAGCAATGGAATCAAGACAACGGTCACAAACCGTTACAATCTCTGCCTCCATCGTCATATTGAGTATAAGGTATCCCGCACGATTTTTAATATCTCCGGTAACCTTAACATCACTTGGAACCGTGGGCTCACGATCAACTATAGAGATGTTAAACGAAAAAGGAATATGTGCACCAATTTCATGTTTTATGGGCCTTAAATCAATTTTCATAACACACCTCGCATAATGGTACAACTGGTATTATACTGTTATTTTACTCATTTGTCAAGATTTTTCTTTGAATTTCTTTGAAAATATGCTATTATAATTTTAACAAATATTTTTTGATTTTCGGAGTATTTTATGAAAGATTTCATTATAGGTAAAAATGATGCCGATCAGCGACTTGACAAGTTCATATTAAAAGTGTGCCCTCGCCTGCCGAGTAATCTTATGCAAAAGTATATTCGTTTAAAACGCATCAAGGTTAACAAAAAACGTGCAGAGCGTGATTTACGCTTAAATATCGGAGATTTAGTGGAAATGTACGTAAACGACGAGTTCTTCGAGGAAATTCCCGCCGACAAAAAGTACCTAAACCTAAAACCGCAGTTAAATATAGTCTACGAGGACGAAAACATACTGCTTTTAGATAAGCGGCCGGGCATTTCCGTGCACGAGGATGAAGATAAGTCTCGCGACACCTTAATCGACCACATTCAGGCGTATTTGTATCAGAAGAATGAATGGAACCCTGATGATGAAAACTCCTTTGCACCCGCACTTTGCAACCGTATTGACCGAAACACGGGAGGCATTGTAATCGCCGCAAAAAATGCACCCGCACTACGTGTAATGAATGAGAAGATTAAACTCAGGGAAATGAAAAAATGCTATCTTTGCATTGTTTCAGGTACTCTCAATCCCAAAAGCGGAAAACTTGAGGGCTTTTTATGGAAAGATGCAAAGAAAAACCAAGTTTATGTGAAAAAAACCAGAACACCCGGTGCCAAAAGTGCCGCTCTCATTTATAAAACGTTAAAGGTCAGAGGGGATCTTTCCCTTGTGGAATGTGAACTAATTACCGGCCGTACCCACCAAATAAGAGCACAGATGGCAGATGCAGGACATCCCCTGCTCGGCGACGGAAAATACGGCGACTATGCTTTAAATAAAAAATACAAAAGGCAAATACAGGCACTCTATTCCTATAAACTTACCTTTGATTTCAAAACAGATGCCGGATGTCTTGCATACCTAAACGGAAAGACCTTCAAAGTCCAAGACGTTGATTTTGTAACAGAATATTTTGCATAAGAAAAAGCGAGGAGAGTTAATTCTCCTCGCTTTTCTTTTTTAGTCTAAATATCCGCCGTCGCTACCCCAGTTTTCCGTTGCTCCACCGCCCATATAATACCAATTATAACACTACTACCATATCAAATATCTGTCAATCAAATAACCGCAAAAACTATAAATAAATAAAAAAACAGACACCGTAAAACGATGTCTGTTTTTTGGCAGCCGGACTAGGATTCGAACCCAGACAAACAGAGTCAGAGTCTGCTGTGCTACCCTTACACAATCCGGCTATACTTTTGTGACAACTATTATAGTATAACCGATTTTCAAAATTTGTCAACACTTTTTTGCAAAAAAATCCACCCGAATTTTAATTTTCTTCGGGTGTGATTTTTATTTGCATATAAGTTTCTTGTCATTTGTTAAAATCAGGTATCCGTCCTCCGGGATGTTACAATCGTATATCCGAAATGAGTTCGGTATCTTCTGCCGCCAAGTGCATCATACAGGTCTGTATTTGTTTTTAAATACAGTTTCCGCTCACCATTTGCGACACAGAAAATAACCCTTTGTCTCTTAGATGCTCGCTGGGTAATAAGGGCACCATTCTGGACACTTACCTCAAACTCACCCTCTTGGAGTGCTTTGGACTTATTTTTAAGAGTACCAAGTTTCCGATAGAACTCGCAAAGGTCATTATCTTCTCTGCCCCAGGGATAATATCCTCGGTTAAAGGGATCTGCACCGCCCTGCATTCCAACCTCATCACCGTAGTATATCGTAGGTGAGCCGGGATAGGAATATTGCAAGGTTGCAGCACGTTTAAGACGTGCCTTACCTATCTTGATTTCTTCATCACTAAGGCGGAAATATGCCTGATCTTCTCTTGACATTCCTCCCACATCGGGACGTGCAAGTGCGGTAAGAGCACGGACTGTATCGTGTGTTCCGATATGGTTCATAAGACAATTTAAGACTTTTTTCGGATAATGAAGTGCGATGGTACGCATTATGTTTGCTGAATCTTCCGCACTCATCCAGCCGCTAACGAAACCTATTATCGCCTCTTTAATGGGGTAGTTCATTACACCGTCAAGTTCACGCTCGGTGAAATACTTGCGGCGAACCGAATACGCAACCTTATTAGAGGCATCTTCCCATACCTCACCTATTATGAGGGCATCTTTCTTTTTACTCTTTACCACGTCGTAAAGATGAGCGATAAACTCATCGGGAAGTTCATCGGCTACATCAAGACGCCAACCGGAAATGCCACAATCCATCCAATGTCTTGCAATATCCGCGATGTGTGCCTTGTAACTTTCCTCGTTTTCTTTTACCTGTGGCAGGGTTAAAATACCCCACCATGACTCGTAGGTATCGTTATAAAAATTAAACCAATTTCTATAGGGTGAGTCCCATGACTGATATGCACCGACGGTATCGTATCTGCCTTCGCGATTAAAGTATATACTGTCGGAGCCGACGTGATTGAACACACCGTCTAAAATTACACGGATGCCAAAACGTTTTGCACTGCTGCACAGTTTTTTCAGGTCATCATCATCGCCGAAATGGGAGTCGATTTTGGTGAAATCCGCAGTATTGTACTTGTGGTTTGACCACGCCTCGAAAATAGGACTTAAGTACAAGGTTTTAACACCCAATGATTTAAAATACGGTAGTTTCTGACGAATACCTTCCAAATCGCCACCGAAAATGTCGCCATTGATTTCATCCGGGCGGAAGTTTGGTATATCCTCGGTATTATGATGCACATAAAAATCCGGATCGGTATCCAGTGCTTTGTCGCTGCCACGATTAAATCGGTCAACAAAAACATGGTAGGTAACGCCTTTGCCATACCAATCGGGAGGCGTCACGTTCTTATCATACACCGAAAGTTGGTGCACTCCATCCCCTGCCGTATACCAATACAAACCTCGCATATCCGACGTATCCAGGTGGAATTCATACACATCCTCACCGTCATCCGTCAGGTCTACCCATTCCATTTTCTCGGTTATGTTAAAACTTCCGTCGTCTGAGTAAATATTCAAATAAAGGCACGGATGTAAGCACCGAAGTGCGTGTGCCCTAAAGCACACGCACTCACCTTGCTCCGCCGTACCAAGCGGATTAAATTTTATCATAATTCTAACGGTTTAATACCCCAGATATTGGTTGCGTACTCATAAATACTGCGGTCTGCGGCAAAACGACCTGCTTTTGCAATATTTACAAGTGACTTGCTGTTCCAAGTGAGTTGGTCTGCATAGTCAGCACTAAGGGTATCTGCAACACGGCAATAATCCTCAAAGTCGGCAAGTAACATGTAGGTATCCTGCATAACAAGACTATTTACAACATTCGGATATGCGTCTCTGTGAATACCTGCACCGATACCGTTACGGATATGGTCGAGAATTCTGCGGAGTTCCGGATTGTGCTCATAGAAACTATGAGGTGCATAGTTGTTTCTTCTCTGCTCAACCTCGTCACTTGTCATGCCGAAGATATAGATATTTTCACGGCCGACAGACTCGCAAATCTCAACGTTAGCACCATCAAGAGTACCTAAAGTGAGAGCACCGTTTAACATAAACTTCATATTACCGGTACCGGACGCTTCCTTACCTGCGATTGAAATCTGCTCAGATACTTCTGCTGCGGGGATTAAACTCTCAGCAAGTGTTACGCTGTAATCCTCAAGGAATACAACCTGAAGGAACTTTGATGCAACGGGATGTGCCTCGATTTCACTGCGTACGGAATGGATAAGTTTGATAATACGCTTAGCCATAACGTAGCCCGGTGCTGCCTTTGCGGCAAAGAAGTAAATCTTCGGCTGCCATTTGCCGTTGGGATTGTCAATGATTCTGTGATAATCACGCAGAATCTTAAGAATGTTTAAGAGCTGACGCTTATACTCGTGCAAACGTTTTGCCTGTACGTCGAAGATTGCTCCTTCAATATTACGGATGTCGTAACGCTTAATAAAACGTTCCTTATTATTCTTTTTAATCTGCTCAAGTCTCTTTGCAACCTCTTTATCGTCCTTGAATTTCATAAGTTGCTCAAGTTCGTTGGGGTTCTTCAAATAGTCGCCGCCAATAAGTTCGAGAATGAGGTTATATAACTCAGGGTTAGACTGTGCACTCCAACGGCGGATAGCAATACCGTTTGTTACGTTTGTAAACTTTTCCGGATAAAGTGTGTAGAACTCGTTGAAAACATCGTCCTTTAATATCTCACTATGAAGTGCAGAAACGCCGTTTGTGGAGAATGTTGACGCAACACAAAGGTTTGCCATACGAACCTCATTATCGCAGATGATGGACATACGTTTAATACGTGCATCATCGTACGGGATCTTCTCTCTGAGTTCGCATACAAAACGACGGTCAATTTCCTGAACAATCTGCCAAAGTCTGGGAAGAAGTGAACTAAAGAGCGGAACAGTCCAACGCTCAAGTGCCTCCGCCATAACCGTATGGTTTGTATAGGCAATTGATCTTGTAACAATGCTCCAAGCCTCATCCCAACCGAGACCTTCCTCATCCATAAGAATACGCATAAGTTCGGGAATTGCAACCGTGGGATGTGTATCGTTAATGTGAATAACAACGTGGTCTGCAAGGTTATGAACCGTACCATGACGTTTTTTATGCTCTGCAACGATAAACTGAATGGTTGCGGAGGTGAAGAAATACTGCTGCTTTAAGCGGAGAGACTTACCTTCCGGATGAGCATCCTCAGGATAAAGAACCTTTGAAATTGCAGCCGCCATAGCCTCCTGCTCGGTTGCACGGACATACTGGCCCTTTGCGAAAAGATGCATGTCAATTGTCTCTTTACTCTTTGCACGCCATAATCTGAGCGGAGACACGGTTTTGCTCTTATAACCGGAAACGAACATATCGTGCGGTACTGCAAGAACTGCGTCATAGTCATGATGATGGAACGTCATGCGGTCATTTTCCCAACGCTCTTCAATCCAGCCACCAAAGCGAACTTCACGTGTTTCATCAAGATTCGGTATAAGCCATGCACCGCCGGTGTTAAGCCATACGTCCGGAAGTTCTACCTGTTCGCCTTCAACGATACGCTGTTTAAAAATACCGTATTCATAAAGAATGGAAAAGCCCCATGCGGGATATCCGCCGGTAGCAAGTGCGTCCTGATAACACGCAGCGAGACGGCCGAGACCGCCGTTACCGAGACCTGCATCACGCTCAATATCAAGAACCTCGTCAAGGTCAACCTTAAATTGACTCTTAACACATTTTTTGAATGTGTCAAGAAGACCTAAGTTGAAGAGGTTGCTCTTTAAACTTCTACCAACTAAAAACTCCATAGAAAGGTAGTAAATCTGCTTCGGTGCGGTCTTATCCACCGCCTCTGCGGTCTTTACCCACTTTTCCATTAACATGTCACGCACTAAGAATGCACAGGTCATATAAACCTGTTCGATTGTAGCGTCCTCGGGGTCACGTCCAAAGTGACGGCGTAACTTGCCCTCGAGGGCGCTCTTTATTTCCTTTTGTGTCATATATATCCCCTTTCACGATGAAAAACTCTTATAAGAGTTCACGGTATAACTCGGTGTATTTCTCTGCAGAGCGGGTCCATGAGAAGTCATACTTCATACCACGACGCATCATTTTCTCCCATGAAGTGCGGTCGTCGTTCCAAAGGGAAATCGCATCACACAGAATGTTGAACATATCATTTGAATCGTACTGAGAGAAGGAGAAGCCAAGTCCTTCATTTGTATACTTGTTATACGGAATTACAGTATCACGGAGACCACCGGTTTCACGCACTACCGGAATTGTGCCGTAGTGCATTGCAATCATTTGTGCAAGGCCGCAAGGCTCACTCTGTGACGGCATAAGGAAAATGTCTGCAGCAGCGTAGAACTTCTGTGCAAGATCAGCATTAAAGCCGATGTTAACAGCAAGTTTTGTGGGATACTGCCATGCCTTATCACTTAAGAACTGCTCATACTGCCAATCACCGCTACCAAGCACAACAACCTGAACGTCCATATCGAGGAGGCGGTCAAGCACTTCACACACAAGATCCATACCTTTATGTTTTACAAGGCGTGTGACCATTGCGATAAGCGGAACATCGTCACGAACGGGAAGATTAACAAATTCACGGACTGCATCCTTGTTTGCCTTTTTGTTCTTCAAACTACGGTCGGTATAGTTTTTAAAGATACGGGTATCGTTCTTAGGTGAAACACTCATATCAATACCGTTTATGATACCGGAAACTTTATATGCCTCGCGGTTTAAAACGGACTCCAAACCGTGTCCGTATGCTGCGGTTTTAATCTCCTCTGCATAGGTAGGACTTACGGTTGTTACCTTATCTGCAAAGATGATTGCACTCTTTAAAAGGTTAACGTCGCCATCCTGACGCATTACGCCGTTATCAAATAATTCAAAGGGTAAGCCGAGAACGTTTTCCATAATATCACGGCCGAATCTTCCCTGATACTCGATGTTGTGGATGGTGAATACGGTCTTGATTCCTGCATATGCGGGATCATTTGCGTATACGGTACGCAGATATACCGGTACAAGTGCGGTCTGCCAGTCGTGGCAATGGATTACGTCGGGCTTTTCGCCAAGTGTGCCGATGAGTGTAAGCACTGCACGGGAGAAGAATGAGAATCTCTCACCGTCATCATATGCACCGTACAGCGTTCCGCGTCTGAAATAGTACTCGTTGTCGATAAAGTACCAGGTAACGCCGTTTTCCTCAAGTTTGAAAATTCCGCAGTACTGACTACGCCAAGCAACCGGTACATACACGCTTGTAATAAAGGTCAAGCGTTCACGGACTTCCTGCGGTACCGCGTCGTATAACGGGAGGACGCAAGAAACCTCACAATCCTCGCTTGCAAGTGACGGCGGAAGTGAACCGATAACGTCGCCTAAACCGCCGGATTTCACATAAGGAACTGCTTCAGATGCTGCAAATAATATCTTCATATTACTCTCTCCTTACTTAAATTTTACTTCCCTTTGCAATAACAAGGGGATAATTTGGTGCACCAACGATCTTCATACCGTTGGAGATAACAACATTTTTATCTGTGATACAGTTTTCAACAATTGCATCCTCACCTATTTCAGATGACTGCATAATAATAGAATTGCGGATTACTGCACCCTTTCCAACCTTAACAGAGCGGAAGATGATAGAATTTTCAACCGTACCTTCAATGATACAACCATCTGCAATCATTGAATTCTCAACAATAGCATTCTCACCGTGTTGTGTCGGCATTTCGTCACGAACTTTGGTGTAAATCTTGTCACCCATGAAGAGGTCGTTTCTGATATCCGGATCAAGAAGTGCCATATTCGCATTGTGGAAGGTTTCGATAGAGTCTACCTTCTCCACATATTCGTCACAGCACCAACCGTAAATATCAAGGTCGTCCGCCATTTCCTGAAGGATATTACGCTCAAAATCAAGTTTGTTGTGTGCCATACACTGACTGATAAGAAATTCAAGAAGTTCACGCTCGATAATATAAATACCAAGCGCCATCTTACTGTGTAACTGTATACCCTGATCGATGGTAACGTCGATTACACGTCCGTTTTCATCGGTTTCAAGGAATGCATTGCCGTGGAAACGTGACGGATCAAACACGTCTTTTTGATAAGCGACGGTAAGATATGCGTGTTTTTCTATATGGTATTCTAAAAGTTTATTGTAATCAATATTTCCCACAATATTTGAATCACACACCAAAACGTATTTTGCACGGCTGCGTTTGATGTAGTCAAGCATACTGTAGAGTGTTTCGACCTTACTTGCACCTGCAAGGGAGCCGGTGATTGAGCCGGACTGCGGGAAAACGGTGAGACCGCCTTTTTTACGGTTTAAGTCCCAAATTTTACCGGATCCGATATGGTCCATAAGAGAGTAGAAATTACTTCTTGTGGAAATACCAACCTCACGTACACCGGAATTTACAAGGCTTGATAAGGTAAAGTCGATAAGGCGGTAACGACCGCCGAAGGGAACGGAAGCGATTGTTCTGTGCATTGTGAGTTCACGCATTGCATTAAAGCGTTCCTGAACCAAGATGATACCTAAAGTTTCCTTCATCATAACGACGACACCCCCTTATTCATCTGCCGCAAGCATTTCGCCTGCGGGAATTTTTCCGTTAGGTGCGATTACCACACCGCTGCCTAAAACGGCTATCTTTTTATCAGGTGAAATTGCCTCGCCGACAACCGCACCCTCGTTTACGATAACATGCTCTGCCAAGATGGAGCAATCAATGGTTGCGCCCGCTTTTATAATACTGCCCGGCATAATGATTGAATCACGAACAACCGCACCTTTCTCAATCGTTACACCGTAGAAGATGATTGAGTTAACAACCTCGCCCTCTATGTTACAACCTTCTGCAACAAGTGAGTGGCAAACTTTCGCACCCTTTGCAACATATTGCGGCGGAAGAGCGGGATTTCGTGCGTAAATACGCCAATATTCATCGTGGAGGATGAGACCGCTTCCCTTGCGGAGAATGTCCATATTAGCCTCCCAAAGACTGTCTATGGTACCTACGTCCTTCCAATAACCTTTATATTCATAAGCGAACATATTAAGATTATCTGCAAGCATTTTCGGAATAATATCGTGGCCAAAGTCGTTCTTACTGTTCTCGTCACGCTCGTCCTCGATAAGATAACGGCGAAGAACCTGCCAATTGAAGATATAAACACCCATGGATGCTTTTGTGCTCTTGGGGTTCTTGGGCTTTTCCTCAAACTCATAAATACGGTTATCATCGTGGGTATTCATAATACCGAAACGTGATGCTTCCTCAAGAGGAACGTCAATTACCGCAATTGTACAGTCCGCACCTTTCTCCTTATGTTCTTTGAGCATCCAGTCATAATTCATTTTGTAGATATGGTCACCGGACAACACAAGAACATAATCCGGATCATAGGTATCAACGAAGTTAATGTTCTGGCAAACCGCATTTGCAGTACCCTTGTACCAATCACCTCTGGTACTTGTCATATACGGCGGTAGAATTGCTACACCGCCACGGGTACGGTCAAGGTCCCAGGGTTGGCCGTTACCGATGTAGGTATTCAGTTCAAGAGGTTGGTACTGTGTAAGTACGCCAACGGTGTCGATACCGGAGTTTACACAGTTAGACAGCGGGAAATCGATAATGCGATATTTGCCGCCAAAAGGAACAGCAGGCTTTGCAACGTTCTTGGTAAGTACACCAAGACGGCTTCCCTGTCCGCCTGCAAGCAGCATTGCGATACATTCTTTCTTTGTAGTCATACTATTATCTCTCCTTTGCTGATTTTTTACGTTCACGTTTATATACTGTCACGCTCATAGGTAATATATCTGTAACTATTCCGTGTGAGTACTCACCGTATTGCATCTTGGAACTTGAAACGACTTGCAAGTTATGACCTGCACCGCCAAATCGCTCCTCCTCGGTGGTGAACACCGGAACATAATTACCGGAACTTAAAACGGGAATTGTTGCCGCCTCCCATTTGACGGGCGAGAAGTTGCATATAACAACGAGTGTCTCGCCTTTTTTGTTTCTTCTAACAAAGGCCAATATGTTTCTGTCATTCTCGTCAGGCAAGAGCCATCTGAAACCGTCCCAACTGTCCTCAATCTGCCAGAGTTGTGAATTGCTCAAATAAAATCCATTGAGTTCTTTTATGAAGGTATGGTGCTTTTTATGCATATCATACTCCAAAAGGAACCAATCAAGTTGCTTTTTATAATCCCATTCGATAAACTGACCAAATTCACTACCCATAAAATTCAGTTTCTTGCCGGGATGCATCATCATATAACCAATCATAGCACGAAGTCCCGCAAATTTTTGCAGATATTCGCCGGGTTGCTTTTCAATAAGTGAACACTTGCCGTGTACCACCTCGTCATGGGAGAACGGTAGGACAAAGTTCTCGGAAAAAGCGTATGTTAAAGAGAAGGTTAATTTATTGTGACATCCGCTTCTGAAATACGGATCGGTGGAAAAATAGGAAAGCGTATCGTTCATCCAACCCATATTCCATTTAAAGTTAAAACCAAGACCGCCGTCATACGGGGGTTTTGTAACCATCGGCCATGCGGTTGATTCTTCCGCGATCATCAGTGTTTCCGGGAATTTGGAAAGCACCGCACTATTGAGTTCGCGAAGGAACGAGATCGCCTCCAAATTTTCGTGCCCACCGTAGCAATTAGGTCTCCACTCGTCACGGTCGTAGTCGAGATACAACATACTTGCAACCGCATCGACACGAATACCGTCAAAGTGATACTTATCTATCCAGAACGTAGCGCTTGAAATAAGAAATGACCTTATCTCATGCCGTCCGTAATCGAAAACATGTGTGCCCCAGCCTTTATGTTCACGCTTTAGAGGATCTGTGTATTCATAAAGCCAACTTCCGTCAAAACGGTATAGACCATGCTCATCCTTCGGGAAGTGAGCCGGTACCCAGTCGACTATAACGCCGATTCCGTTCTGATGGCACATATCCACAAAATACATAAGATCATGTGGTGTACCGAAACGGGAGGTTGGCGCAAAGTAACCGCTAACCTGATAGCCCCACGAACCGTCATACGGAAATTCCGTTATTGGCAGAAGTTCGATATGGGTGTATCCCATTTCTTTTACATACTCTACAAGTTCGTGTGCAAGTTCCCGATAGGTGTAAGGATTGCCGTCCTCGTGCAGACGCCATGATGCAAGCTGCACCTCGTAAATATTCATCGGGCGGTTATAAGGCATATGTTTCTTTTTATATTTTATCCAATTGCCGTCGCCCCACTCATACCCGTTTATGTCGTAGAGTTTTGACGCAGTACCCGGACGAGTCTCACAATGATATGCATACGGATCGGCTTTCAGATGAACCTCACCGTCCTCGCCGCAGATGGCATATTTATAGGCATCGTAGACACGGAGATTGGGAATGAATGTTTCCCAAATTCCAACGTCGTTTCGTGACATTGAGTTTGCACTTTGATTCCATTCATTAAAATCGCCGACAACCGATACCCACTTGGCATTTGGTGCCCAAAGGGTGAATCGTACGCCGCCGTCCTCAAAATGTGAACCGAGGTTATTGTATACGCTATAATTATCACCGGCGTAAAATTTCTCCGCCCATGAATTGTCTCTCATAGCATACTACCCCCTTTTACATTATTATAAATATTAGTATAACACTTTAATTCACCAAATGCAAACATTTAAACACAAAAAAACCGCAGAATTTTCATTTTTTCTGCGGTTTTTTGTTAACCCTGAGTCTACCCTATGAAATTTTGTGTCCAATAAGTTTTATATCCGCTACTTGACGATACATATCCGACTCCGAGTTTGGTGTAATTGTTGTTTAAAATATTGGCACGATGCCCCTCGGAATTCATCCACGCATTGACTACTTCCTGCGGAGTCTTCTGCCCTGCCGCTATATTCTCACCTGCACTGCGATAACTTATACCTGCAGCTTGAATTCTATTAAAAGGTGTCTTACCATCGGGGTTGTTGTGTGAGAAAAATCCTCTGTTTGCCATATCCTGCGAGTGTGCTCTTGCAACGTTTGCCAGAGCATTATCCCAAGAAAGCGGTTTAAGCCCGTGCTTTGCACGTTCTGCATTTACAAGTTCAAGCACCTGCAGTTCATATTCACTTCCGATATTTTCAGAGGGTTTTTCAACCTCAGGAGCATCCGGTTTTTCCGAACTGTCAGGTTTTTGCGGAAATTGCGGTATCTGCGGTATTTGCGGTTTCTGTGTGCATATTATATTGCACAACCATTTGCAACCGTCAACTTTTACAAAACTTGCCGCCTGACTTTTTCCTGTAAGTGAAACTATGGCGACAAGGCTAAGGCATACTGCCGCTGCTTTTTTCATTTTCATAATCATATCTCCTTTCAACATATGGTTGCACATACAAAGCCGGCACATTATGTACATACAACTCTTATCAAATCGCAAACTAATTAAACGACTTGACGGTGGTATTCTAACATTTTGTGACGGTTTTTTCAACATTTTGTGCCATGTAACTTGCGGTAACAAAGGGCATAATTGCCACATATCTTTCATATATTGCATTTAGCGTTAACCTATGGTAAAAATCCGATGTTTTTTTACCAAGTAAACCCTTATTCAGGAGGTATTTCCAATGAAAAAAATCATAACTTTTGCACTTATCATATCGCTTTTTGCAACACACGCCTTTGCCGTTGATATCCCTGCAGAAGCGGGTGTACTTATGGAAAAAGACACCGGCAAAATTCTGTACGAAAAAGAATCACACGCAAAACTTCCCCCTGCAAGTGTTACCAAGGTTATGACACTCTTACTCGTTTGCGAGGCACTTGACGAAGGGAGAATATCGCTCACCGACACAGTGACAACAAGTGCACACGCCGCAAGTATGGGCGGCTCTCAGGTTTTCCTTGAAGAAGGAGAGAAAATGCCGCTTGAAGATATGTTAAAGGCGACGGTTATTTCATCAGGTAACGATTCTGCCGTTGCACTTGCAGAGCATATTGCAGGTAGTGAAGACGGTTTTGTAGAACTTATGAATAAGCGTGCGAAAGAACTTGGAATGAATGACACGCACTTTGCAAACTGCACGGGCCTTGATGCTGACGGGCATCTAACCTCCGCACACGATATCGCAATTATGTCCTGCGAACTTTTAAAGCACGATTTTATAAAGAAATACACCACAACATGGATGGATAGCATAAGAAATGGCGAATTTCAACTTTCAAACACAAATAAATTGATTAAAACCTACAATGGTATAACCGGTCTTAAAACCGGATCAACCGGAAACGCAAAATACTGTGTTTCTGCCTCAGCGGAGCGAAACGGAATGGAACTTGTTGCCGCAATTATGTCTGCACCCACTACCGCAGAGCGTTTTTCCTCTGCCTCTACCCTTCTTGATTACGGTTTTGCAAACTACGGTCTGTTTGATGCGAAAAAAGACTTTCAAAGTGTAAAAATCCCCGTAGTTTTAGGTGCAACTCCACAAGTTGAAGGTGTTCTTTCCGATAGCGGAAAAGTTCTTATAAACAAAAGTGATTTGTCAAAAGTTAAAACCGAGACGGAAATTTGCGAAAACGTTACCGCTCCCGTCAAAGCAGGTCAAAAACTAGGTAGCATGAAAATTTACTGTGGCGACGCTCTTATATCAGAAATTCCAATCATTGCAAACAGTGAAGTGGAGAGAAAAACCTACAGTAATATTTTCTGGCAACTTATATCAATCGCTTTTATGCGATAAAACTATTGTAATTTTAAATTAAATGGTATAAAATAGAATATTATAATGAAAGGAAAGATTTAAATGCAAATTCGTGTAAACACAAAAAACATGGAAAACGTTGGCGATATTACCTCGTTTGCAGGTAAATTAAGTGATGCCCATGATATGCTCATAAACAAGACCGGTCTTGGCAATGACTTCACCGGTTGGGTTACTCTCCCTATGGATTATGACCGAGAAGAGTTTGCCCGTGTTAAGGCTGCTGCCGAAAAGATCAAGGCAAATTCCGATGTTCTTGTAGTTATCGGTATCGGCGGTTCATATCTCGGTGCTCGTGCTGCAATTGAATTTTTAAAAAGCCCCTACTACAATATGAAGAAAAAAGATACTCCGGATATCTACTTTGTAGGAAATAACATCAGTCCCGATTATCTTACAGAGATTGTTGAACTTATCGGTGACCGTGATTTCTCCATCAATGTTATTTCAAAGTCCGGAACCACAACCGAGCCTGCAATTGCTTTCCGTATTTTCAAGGATTTAATCGAAAAGAAATACGGCAAGGTTGGTGCAAAAGAACGCATTTTCGCAACTACCGACAAAGCACGCGGTGCTCTTAAGACTTTATCCGACGCAGAGGGTTATGAGACCTTTGTTATTCCCGATGATGTTGGCGGACGTTACTCCGTACTTACGCCGGTTGGTCTTCTTCCCATCGCTGTTTGCGGTGCCGATATTGATCAGATTATGGCAGGTGCCGAGGCTGAGATGAAGGCAATGCTTGATACAAAGTCTTTTGACAACCCCGCTTGGCAGTATGCCGCTGCTCGTAACGTTCTCTATTCAAACGGTAAGAACATCGAGGTCCTTGCCTGCTTCGAGCCCCGTTTCCGCTTTATGTCCGAATGGTGGAAGCAGTTATACGGTGAAAGCGAAGGCAAAGACGGTAAGGGTATCTTCCCCGCTTCTGTTGAATTCTCCGCCGATCTCCACTCTATGGGCCAGTATATTCAGGAGGGTGAACGCACACTCTTTGAGACAATGGTTACCATTGCAAAGTCCGAGCGTCTCTGCCCCATCGGCGAAACCGAAGACAACTTAGATGGTCTTAATTTCCTTGCAGGCCGTGACCTTCGTTTCGTTAACGAACAGGCAATCCGTGGTACCGTTTTAGCACACGTTGACGGTGGCGTTCCCAACATTGAGATCGCTCTTCCCGACGTAAGTGATTATACATTCGGTGCCCTCGTTGTGTTCTTTGAGTTTGCCTGTGGCCTTTCCGGTTACGTTCTCGGCGTTAATCCGTTTGACCAGCCGGGCGTTGAAGCGTATAAGAAAAATATGTTCGCACTTCTTGATAAACCGGGCTATTCCGAACTGCGTGAAACCCTTTTAGCACGTCTGTAGAAAAAATATATAAATTTTCAAAAATTTTAATTGAATTTTTATGCAGGTTGTGTTATACTAAAATTAAGAAAAGGGCAACTTGTTTGCCACTTACATTAAGGAGGTTTTTGTCATGATAAAAATCATCATGGGACTGCAAGGTCATGGAAAAACAAAACAGATAATCGAGCTTGCTAATACTGCGGCTGATGTTGAAACAAACTGTGCTGTATGTATCGAGCGTGGCACTAAGCTCACCTACGATATAAGCCATAAGGTTCGCCTTGTTGACATTTCCGGTTATCCGATTACAAGTTATGAGCGTTTGAAGGCTTTCATCTGCGGTTTATACTCCGGCAACTTCGATATTACTCACATCTTTATCGATAGCCTTTTCAAGGTTGCTAAAAATGACTCTATCGAAGAGACCGAGAATTTCCTCGCATGGCTTGAGGGCTTCTCCGCTGCTAATAACATCAACTTCACAATCACCATCAGTGCGGACGAAAACCGTGCTACCGATGGTATCAAGAAGTTCTTCTAAACAAACATTAAATCCCTGCCGCTTTTGTGGCAGGGATTTTTTATTTAAACTAAAACGCCACGTGCCTTTTGGCACATGGCGTTTTTCTTAATTAGAATATTGACGGGATATTTCCGCCGGTTGCGAGAATTGCAAATGCATCTTCAAGTTCGGTTATCTGACTTACATTTACATAGTATTTTGCAGGTTGACCGTTAATGATTGCAGCATAGTGACGTTCGTTAATAGGTGCGAACTCAAGTGTCTGTGTGGAGTCGTCTGTTTTGGTTACAACAATCTTATGCGTTGCTGCACCATAACTTGCACCTTTAACACTATCCTGAATTTCAAATTGGATGGTGTGCATAAAGAGATTGATTGCGTTATCCTGAGAAACACTTGTTCCATCAACCGTCATATTTGTACCACCGGATACAACGAAGGTATGATTTGAACCATTAGGTAAAGTGTACTGAATCTGCTTTACGTTAACAAAATCATGACTCCAAATAAGTTTCATCATAAACTCTGTATGCTTGATATCAACGAAACTAATAGGCATCTCGGTCACAAGTACACTCGGCACGTCATCACACATAACGTAGTGGCCACCTTTATCACCAACATCGCCAACTTTAATTACATGGGTGTTCTTGTATTTATCCTTAACCTCAATAACGGTAGGATCGTCAAGTCCATACTTACTTAAATCCTTAGGATGATCCTCAATCAAATCGTACACGGTGATTCCGATAAACGGTGTGAGAACCTTATCCTCAACAATGGAATTGTCTGCATCGGACTTATCGGGAGACACCAATTCAAAACGCGGTGCATTTTCGTCTTGCGGCGTTCCGTCAGCATTTGTCTTAACACCCTCTTTGCGACGAATGGTTACTTTATCATCGTTGGGGCGTTTTACGGAAATTTCATTAATTTCATATATGGTGGAATATGCGTCGTAAAGCGAGATATCTCGATAATCAACAAGTGACATCATAAGCATCTCTGCCGTACTTCCGCCAATAAGATACACACGTCCGGTGTCGGCACGTTTTAAATAAATTCCGTCACCGCTGGGTGCATCGCCGCCAAGGATAAGTTCCAACTTCTGGTTTCCTTTGAAATTAACTTTGATTTTCTGTCTCGGTTTATCAAAGCCGAATTCATCATCACGTCCCTGCGGATCTTTAATTTCTTCAACAGCAAGGATATAACTTACATAGCCCGCAATAGTGTATAAATCGCTATTGTTGTATCTGAATTCGTCACCTGCACCTTTTACAACACCTACTTGGTTACCTTCCATATCTGTTGTATAGATGATTTCAAAGTCCTTGCCGTCGGACGGACTTACCTCAATGGATTCAACCATTTTTGCACTTTTGTTTGAAATGATAATGTCCTCATGTTCATCTGCCGGAGCAAAATCAACAACATTCTCCTGTTGGGGAATGAGTAAAACCGCACCAAGTGTTGCAACTGCGGCTATTACACAGATAATTGCCGTAATAATAACCGGTTTCCACTTTTTAGCAGCAGATTTTTTCACCTTTGGGGTGTTTTCCCCATCTACCGGGGTATTTTCTACTATATTTTTCTCGTCCATACTATCTCTCTCCTATTACTTGTGTCTGCGTTTGATAAAGATGAAAATACCTGCAGCAAGAATTGCAATAGGTACGATTACTACAAGAATAATACCAAACACATTTGCCTGCGACTCATAAATATTAAGGTCGTATTCCGCAACCATCTTGGGAGCAACCTTTAAGGTGCTTGTGTTCTTGTTTGCATAACGCACCATTGCTCTAAAGAAAGATTGGTTAAGTGCTACAGGGAAATCCATAATTCTGTCAATCGCCATATAGTGGCTGCTGAAAAGGAATACTCTATTTTCATTCACATCGCCATCATTACTGTATGCCGCACGTTCACCAACTGCCGCAATAACAAATGGTCCTTTCTTCTCATCAGCCTGACGCTCGGCAGTTGTGCTCATGCCCGGTGCGTTCATACGCTCATAAGAAGATGATAACGTAGATGCAAGAGGGAGAACGCGTTTGTTTCCGCTTTGCTCATAAATAATGTCTATCGGATGAGATGCACAAGTATAGAATGTTTCGTCATTTAACTCAACAGCCGCCGTTGCGGTATTCGAATGAACCATACACATAATTGCATCGCCGAATTTTTTCTGTTGATCAAGAACGATTGAGGTTCTTATCTGCATACCCCAATCTGCCAGGAAGCGTTCTAAAACCGGAAGATTTGTTCCAAGGTTGGGATTCCAGAAAACGTAGATATTATTTCCGGGAATGGTTAAATATCTGTCGATTTTTGCAATCTCGTCAGCGGTAAAGTCAAGTGCCGGTGCGGAAATGACAACGTTGTTAACGTCTGCGGGAATATCCTCGGTACGGAGGTTTACATCAATACGTTCAAAGTAGTTATCATCTGCAACCGCATTAAAAAGCGATACCTCAAGTTCATTATGTCCCGTGATGGTTGCAACTTTTGACACCTGCTCAGATGCCGCATAAAGAACCGCACCTGTAAGTTCCGCCTCGGTACTGTAATACACGGTACCATTTTTAGTCTGTGCGATGATTTCATTTGCGGCGATTGTTGCATAACGGTCAATATCGTCACGGCTTATAATAAGAAGTGCATCCGCTCTGTCGTTTGTCGCCTTCGCATTTGGGAAACGGTCGTAGAATTTCGGATTCTGGTTCTTATCAACAAACTCGTACTTGATTTTTCCACCGGATGCGGTAACGTAACGCTTGATCATCTCTTCAATTTGGTCGATAGCGTTCACACGCTTGTCCGCAAGACTGTCGGTCAGTGATGCGGCATCGGTATTTTCAAAGAAAATTTCACGTTCCATAACGTATACAGTTATGTTCTTATCGAGTTCTGCAAGTGCCTCTTTTGTTGCGTCGGAAATCGAGTAATCACTGTTCTCCGTAAGGTCAATAGAAAGTGAAAATCTGTTTGTCAGAAAGCCTACCAGCATATTGAAAATAAGCACGGCAACGATAAATAAAATGATAAACACACTTGAGAGTGATGCATATTGAAGTTTTCTCTTGTTAATTTTCATTTATATCACCCTCCTAACTCCAACGTTGTTTCTCTATTACCCTTGAGGTAAGGAAAAGGAAAATTCCCGTAACGCTGATAAAGTAGAAAATATCGGAAAGCGGAAGGACACCGATAAATATATTACGATATCTTGTTACAAGGGATAAGAATACGAATATTGTATTGAGAATCGGTGATGTGGAGAAGTTAACCAAAAGGTCCATTCCCACAAAAAGAGCAAGAGCAAGTATTGAGCAGATAGCACTTACAATCTGGCTCTTTGTTAGTGATGACACAAAAAGACTGATTGAAATATACGCTGCTGCAACAAGGATGATGCCCACGTAGTTGCCCACGGTTTTGCCAACATCAAGCACACCTTTTGCATTTACCAATATAGGATATACAACGGTGAAGGCAAGGCCGATGAGGAAAAGTGCCATTGCCGCCGAGAATTTACCCAGAACAACACTTGTTGTAGACACCGGTGCGGTAAGCAAAAGTTGGTCGGTTTTCTGTTTTTTCTCATCACTCCACAAACGCATTGTCATAAGCGGAATGAGAAGTGTGAGGAACAAAATCATATTAAGGAAAATTGGTGAAAAATCACTTTGGAAATTTGTGAGATTTGAAAGATAAAAGTTTAAGTTGCAGACGAAAAGAAATACTGCAAGAAAAACGTATCCGAGGGGATCGGTGAAATATGCCCGCATCTCACGCTTGAAAATTGCCAACATTATTCATTCCCCTCCTCTTCCTGATCGAAAATAAGTTTTGTAGAATCATTTGCAGTAAGCGTTGCAAATACATCTTCAAGAGTTACCGTATCTGCCTGCATACTCAAAATCGGAATTTCACGGTCTGCCATCGCAAAGAATATCTTCTTTCTTACATCCTCAGATTCCAACGTAATTGCAAAGTCGCCGCCGACAGCACCAACTTGCTTTTGAAGTTTCGCCTCAATTACGCCCTCAATGCCACTAAGTATTCCGAGAACCTCGTCGGTTTTTCCTTCAATACGTGCAATGTAGCGGATGTCGTTACTTACACCTGCGGTTAACTGATCTGCAGATCCGTCAGCAACAATAACACCCTTATTGATAACAAGTACTCGCTCACAAACTGCACTAACCTCAGGCAAGATATGTGTGGAAAGGATAATTGTTCTCTCACGGCCAAGGCCCTTTATCATATCACGAATTTCAACGATCTGATTCGGATCGAGACCAACGGTTGGCTCGTCGAGAATAAGAACGTCCGGATCACCGATAAGTGCCTGTGCTATACCTACACGCTGCTTGTAACCCTTTGAAAGGTTGCCAATAATGCGATGACGCACATGCTCAATATCAACCAACTTGCATACTTCGGCAAGATGGTCTTTTTTTGTTTTATGGCGAACTTTCTTCAAGTCAAATACGAAACTTAAATACTCATTTACCGTCATATCCATATAAAGTGGCGGTTGCTCCGGCAGATAGCCTACATGACGGCGCGCTTCAAGTGCTTCGTCAAGCACATCATAGCCCGCGATTGTCGCATTGCCGCCCGTAGCGGAAAGATAGCCGGTTATCATATTCATAGTGGTACTCTTACCTGCACCGTTAGGGCCTAAAAAGCCCACAATTTCGCCTTTTTTAATATGAAATGAGATATTGTCAACGGCAAGATTTGAGCCGTATTTTTTTGTGAGATTTTTTACCTCTATCATACTTTTCTACCTCCTTGCAGATACCTCTGCAATTGTAACAGAAATAAACAAAACAGTTGTTACGATTCTGTAAATTTTATTCTTTTTCCGGTAAATCCAATGCAATATGAAGTTCCTTGAGTTGCTTTTCGTCAACAACGTCAGGAGATGCCATCATAAGTTCGGACGCGTTCTGCACCTTGGGGAATGCAATTACGTCACGAATGGATTCACGTCCGGAAATAAGCATTACAAGGCGGTCTAATCCAAATGCAAGACCACCGTGAGGAGGTGCACCGTATGAAAATGCCTCTATGAGGTGACCAAACTGCTCGTTTGCCTTTTCTTCGGTAAAGCCGAGAGCCTTAAACATTTTTGCCTGAAGTGCACTATCGTGGATGCGGATGGAGCCGCCGCCCGCTTCAGAACCGTTGATTACGATATCGTATGCCTTTGCACATACCTTTTCGGGATGTGTATCAAGAAGGTCGATATCCTCGTCACGCGGGGATGTGAAGGGATGGTGTTTTGCAACATAACGCTCTTCCTCTTCGTCATACTCGAACAACGGGAAATCGGTAACCCAAAGAATCTTATAATCGTTTTTATCAATTACGTTCATTCTCTTTGCACATTCGCAACGGAGTGCACCGAGAGATGCAAACACAACGTCATCCTTTGCATCGGCAACAACAAGAATAAGGTCGTTATCCCCTGCTTGTGCACGATCCTTAATAGCTGCAATTTCAGCATCGGATAAGAATTTAGCAAAGGAAGATGTCATTTCACCATCGGTAAACTTCATCCATGCAAGACCTTTTGCACGATAGGTCTTTACAAATTCACCAAGTGCATCTATTTCTTTACGTTTGAAGGTTGCACCGCCGCCGTTTACGTTGATAAGACGAACGCTACCGCCCGCCTCGATTGCACCGGAGAATACCTTGAACTCTGTATTTGCAACAATATCAGAAATGTTTTTAAGTTCGTAGCCAAAACGTAAATCAGGCTTGTCCGAGCCGAAACGATCCATTGCCTCAGCATAAGGCATACGCATAAACGGTCTCTCAAGTTCAATTCCATGAATGTCCCTAAAGAGTCTTGCTATAAAACCTTCGTTAACTGCGATTACATCGTCAACGTCTACGAAAGACATTTCAAGGTCGATCTGTGTAAACTCAGGCTGACGGTCAGCACGAAGATCTTCATCACGGAAGCAACGGGTGATCTGAATGTATCTGTCAAAACCTGCAAGCATTAAAAGCTGCTTATACTGCTGCGGTGACTGCGGAAGTGCATAGAACTTACCGGGATGAACACGGGAAGGAACGAGATAGTCACGTGCACCCTCAGGAGTCGACTTTGTAAGAATCGGTGTTTCGATTTCGTAGAAACCGTTTTCATCATAATAGTCACGTGCAATCTTTGCTATTCTGTGGCGGAGAGCGATTGTTCTCTGCATATCCGGACGACGAAGGTCAAGATAACGATATTTAAGACGAAGTACGTCGTTTACGTCGCTATCCTCAACAATTTCAAAGGGGGTTGTATTAGCCTTTGAAAGAATTCGGATTTCATCTGCAAGGATCTCAACACCGCCGGTGGGGAGTTTATCATTGATTGCACCCTCGCCACGGCTTCTTACCGTACCTGAGATAGCAAGAACGAACTCACTTCTTACGGTAAATGCCTTGTCGAAAAGTTCCTTATTGATTGCCTCGTCAAATGTGCACTGCACAACACCGCTACGGTCACGAAGGTCAACGAATATGAGACCGCCGAGGTTTCTCATACGCTGAACCCAACCGAACACAGTAGCATTCTCGCCTATATGCTCCGGGCGAAACTCACCACAGTAGCGAGTTCTTTTCATACCCTTAATGTTTTCCATAATCTATTCCTCCATATTTGCAAGGGCGGTAGCAACTCCCACAACGGAAAGTTCTGCTTCTTCTCTATCGCCCGTTTTCATATTCTTAACGGTTACCTTTTTATTCGCAAGTTCGTCGTCACCGATTACAATACTTGCACGTGCTCCGATTTTGTCCGCATATTTCATCTGTGCTTTAAGGGATCTTGAAAGTGTGTCACGCTCTGCGGCGTATCCTTCATCACGAAGTTCGCTTACAAGACGTGCGGCAAACATTTCCGCCGCCTCACCCATTGTTGCAACAAAAATATCAGGCACATCGGGGTTGGGTATCTCAATACCCTGTGCTTCCATAGTAAGAAGCAGACGCTCAAGACCTGAGCCAAAACCGAGACCTGCGGTAGCGGGTCCGCCTAATGTCTCAACAAGACCGTTATATCTTCCACCGCCGCAAATCGTTGATTGTGCACCGATGCAGTCTACAATGAATTCAAAAACGGTATTTGTATAATAGTCAAGACCTCTTACAATTCTCGGATCTTCAACATATTTGATACCGCAATTATCAAGGTGTGCCTTTAACTTTTCATAGTGTGCAACACAGTCATCACACCAATAATCGGAAATCATAGGTGCACCCTCTGCAATCTCTTTGCAAATAGGACTCTTACAATCGAGAATACGCATAGGGTTACGCTCAAGTCTTTCCTTACAAGTAGGACAAAGGTCATCCTCACGTGCTTTAAAATAAGCCTTAAGGGCTGCATGATAATCAGGGCGGCAATTGGGACATCCGCATGAGTT
This sequence comes from Clostridia bacterium, assembly GCA_017559855.1. GTDB lineage: Bacteria > Bacillota > Clostridia > Oscillospirales > JAAYXM01 > RGIG7332. The sequence continues at coordinate 68,735 of JAFYQP010000053.1, forward strand.
AATGTGAAGAGATACGTCACGGATACCAAGTTCACGGAGCATACGGTCCGCAACTCCGATAACCTCTGCATCAGAGCCCGCGTCATAACTGCCAAAACATTCGATGCCAAACTGATGATGCTCGCGGAGTCTTCCCGCCTGAGGTTTTTCATAGCGGAAGTTTGGTGCAATATAATAAACCTTTATGGGAAGGCCTTTTGCATAAAGTCCGTTTTCAACAACAGAGCGTACAACCGATGCGGTACCCTCAGGGCGTAGTGCAATATGACGGCCGCCTTTATCGATGAAATCGTACATTTCCTTCTGCACAACGTCGGTAGTATCACCCACTCCTCGGCAGAAAAGGTTGATGTCCTCGAACGTAGGAAAACGAATCTCCGTAAATCCCGAACGACGGGCAACATCACGAAGTTTTGCCTCCAAATAATGCCAACGGTACGACTCTTCAGGAAGAACGTCTTTCGTACCTCTTGGTGCTGTGATTTTTTCCATAGTTTAACCTACCTTTAAATTAAAGTTTTACGCACAAAAAACTCCCTTGCACCGCACAGGCACAAGGATGCCATAATACATAAATATATATAGTAGAATTTTATAGTATTTTGCTCTAAAAGTCAATACTTATGGTTTAAATCGGGGTGTACATTTTTGTATTATTATGTTATACTTACAAAGCGAGGTGAATACACTATGTTTTTTGATACACATACCCATTTAGACGATGATAAATTCGATGATGACCGTGACTCGGTTATATCTTCACTCCGTGATTTCAACGTCACACGCATTATGAACGTCTCCTGCGATCTTGAAACCGCAGAAAAGACCATCGCACTTTGCGATAATTACGATTTTATATACGGTGCGGTGGGCGTACATCCCCACAACGCAGAGGAAGTCCCCGACGATTATCTTGACACACTACGCAAAATGTCAAAACACGATAAAATAAAGGCAATTGGTGAAATCGGCCTTGATTATTACTACGATTTTTCACCGCGAGACGTACAGAAAAAGATTTTCACAGAGCAGTTACATCTTGCTCGTGAATTAAACCTTCCGGTTATAATTCATGACCGTGACGCACATGAGGACTGTCTTAATATTCTTCGTGATTTCACTGATTTAAAGGTCGTTTATCATTGCTACTCAGGCAGTCTTGAATATGCAAAAATCCTTATATCACTCGGTTTTTACCTATCCTTTACCGGATCCCTTACCTTCAAAAATGCAAAGGCAGGACCTGAGGTTGTTTCCCACATTCCAATTGAGCGAATGTTCATTGAAACCGACTGTCCCTATCTTGCTCCGGTACCCAATCGAGGAAAACGAAACTTCCCCGGTTTTGTCCCTCTTGTCGCGGAGAAAATTGCTGAAATCCGAAATATTCCCGTTGAGGATGTTGCGAAAATCACTTTTGAAAATGCAAATCAATTCTTTAACGTAAAATAGGTGGTCATAACGACCACCTATTTTTTATAGTACATCACTTAATGCTACACTCGCTTCGTTTTCAGTTAAATACTTATCCTGTGCACTCTGCATAAGCAAATCTTGGCTTTGTGTCTTCTTATCGGGCAACACAAGTATTACCGTGGTTGAACTTTTATCGCTTTTTACCAAAACCTCACCATTCTGACATTCGATAAGATTTACACAACGAAGCATATCGTAACCGAACACGTGCACATCGCTTACAAGGGAGTCTGCCCTTCTTTTGTACACATAATCAATCTGCTCTTCCTGCCAATGTAAACCTTCACATTCACACTCAATAAGAACCATATTGTTGCTGCGATTTAATTTTACGGAAACTTCCCCGTCCCTCCGTGTGAACATAAATGCGGAAATGACACTGTAAATTGCGTTTTCAGTTGCACCGGGATCGCAATATGCTATATCGCCGGGAATCTCTTCATCGCATTTAATTTTAAGAGTTGGCAGAAGATTTGCGGCATTTCTTACTGCATTTACAATCAAACCCGAAACATTGCAACAAATAACCTTATCACTCTTACCACGAATATAACGTGTAAGTTCCGCAATAGTTGTGTTTGTTTTGATAAGCCGTCTATATGCGGTTTCAAACGGCTTTCCGTTATCGCTTCCGCTTAAAATCATATACGTATCGTCAAATATCTGCTTTTGATACACGGCAATTGCGTATATACTCTTTGCCTTAAAATCAACCTCGTTTTTGAATTTATCAACTTCATTTTCCTTATGCAACAACACGCAAATACACCCGTCTACTATCAGAACTTTTCCATCGTAATTATCACCATATATAACCTGACTAAATGAATGATGATCCGAACACTCCTTAATTGCTTTGACATTTTCAAAATCCAATACGGCAAACGGGTTATCATCAAACAAAGTCGCCGCACTTTCGTTCATATAAATAATATTGTCGTTATGTACCATGAAAAACGGGCCTTCTGAACCACCGTAAAGTTGTGCCAGATGCCTCTTTATATCTCTTGACATTGTAATTCTCCCTCCTTGCTTGTTAATATTATACATCAATTTGGTAAAACGCACAATAATGTATATGGAAAGTACAGGAATTTTTTTGCAAAAAAGTACTTGTAAGATGGCAAGTTTTAGTATATACTAATTGCAGACTGCAAAGTTATACAAAAATTAGGAGGAAAACAAAAATGAGTATCAAAGTTGGTATCAATGGTTTTGGCCGTATCGGCCGTATGGTTTTTCGCGCAAGCATCAACCATCCTGAAATCGAGATCGTAGGCATCAATGACTTATGCCCCGCAGACTACTTAGCATACATGCTTAAGTACGACACAATGCATGGTCACTTCGAGGGCACTGTTGAGTCTACCGAAAACGCAATCATCGTTAACGGCAAGGAGATTCCGATCTCTGCTGAGCGTGATCCTGCAAACCTTCCCTGGGCTAAGCTCGGTGCTGAGTACGTTGTAGAGTCCACCGGTCTCTTCCTCAGCAAGGACAAGGCTGAAGGTCACTTAAAGGCTGGTGCTAAGAAGGTTGTTATGTCTGCTCCTTCCAAGGACGACACCCCCATGTTCGTTATGGGTGTTAACCACAACACTTACACCTCTGATATGAACTTCGTTTCCAACGCTTCCTGTACCACCAACTGTCTTGCACCTATCGCTAAGGTTCTTCATGACAATTGGGGTATTACCGATGGTCTTATGACCACCGTTCACTCTGCAACTGCTACCCAGAAGACCGTTGACGGTCCGTCCCTCAAGGACTGGAGAGGTGGCCGTGCTGCTAGCGGTAACATCATCCCCTCTTCCACCGGTGCTGCAAAGGCAGTAGGTAAGGTTATCCCGTCCCTTAACGGCAAGCTTACCGGTATGTCCATGCGTGTTCCGACTCTTGACGTTTCCGTTGTTGACCTTACCGTTAACCTCGCAAAGCCCGCTAAGTACGAAGAGATTTGTGCTGCTATGAAGGCTGCTGCTGATGGCGAACTCAAGGGTATCCTCGGTTACACCGAAGAGGCTGTTGTTTCTTCTGACTTCCTCGGCGACACCCGTACTTCTATCTTCGATAAGGGTGCAGGTATTGCTCTTACCGATACTTTCGTTAAGGTTGTTTCTTGGTACGACAACGAAATCGGTTACTCCAACAAGGTTCTTGAGCTCATCAAGCACATGTACTCTGTTGACCACAAGTAAGATTAAACTAAACAATAAAAACACCGTGCAGATTTTGCACGGTGTTTTTTTATTTAATTTCCTAAATTAACAAGGCTAAATTCATTACAAAGACTATCCGGTGAATAAATAAGTATTATCTCATCCACATTCATTGTCTTTGCGTATTCAGACGGGCTTTGCCTATTATATCGCGTATCGGCAACATAGGTCACCTCGTTATCAAGTGCAAGATACGGCAACATTACGTTTGCAAAGGAATCTTTTAAAACAAAACTCGCCCCCTTACCTACCGATCCTATTGCCATAAGAGGTTGATCTCCACCCTGAAAATATCTGTATTTATCAAACTCGCCTAAAAATTCAGGATAGAACATCTCACCGTCTGCATCACTGCCGTCACGGTTAACTGATATTGCAAAATAATCATTCGTTATTTCTTCAGGAACCTCAATTTTGTCAAGAGGTATCCACGGAAGTTTAACACCTGCTTTTGTAACCATTGTCCCCTTAAAATCACCGGCAACGGTTATAAAATTATAGGCTTTATCCGTTCCCATCATTTGACTGTATGCGTAGTATGCACCTTTCATCGTCCAATGGTGGTCGCCATTAAAGTAAATATACTCATCCTTGTTCTCCTGCAGTATATCTTTAGGATAAACAATGTTTATTTTGCCGCCCAATTTTTCATACACTCTGTCAATTACATGATTTTCCTTACTCGTCTCACCTAGAGGCAGGTTATCTTCATATATTGTAGATGCTTCGGGCACAACGAGGAGTGTTACGGGTTTCCCGCTTTTTTCTGCTAATTTTAAAATTGCATCAAGGTTATTTTCAAGCCGTTCTTTATTTACGACAAGTTCACGGATATACCTGTCCTCGGTAATATACACACCGTTTAATTTCTTCTGACCGATGAGATACTGGGACAATCCCTTTGCAAAAACCCACGTATCCCTGCCAAAGAACTGGTCACTTGCATATTTGTCAAACTTACTTGTAAAATCGCCTGAAATCACTGTATCCAAAGTAAAATCGGGCATTTGATCAAGTTCTCGTTTTTCACTTTCCGAATATAAATTATCAGGCAAAACAATATTTACAACAAGAGACAAGAACAAAAAAATTATAAATATTCCTGCAATAATTCGATTTGAATTTTTCATATGCCCACCTCCTTAAAAACGGAAATACAGGAACGGATTATACCCCGATTCCACAAGGTAGGCAACCGACAAGAGAAGCACCGCTATCGCCATTACGGGCACAACTACAGGTGCAATCTTTTTAAAGAATCCGATTTTCATAATTTTATCTTTAATCGGAGTTGAAAGAACACCCAGAATTATTAGCATTGGCAGGTATGACAGAAAATCGAATATTGCCTTTTGATTCACAAACGACGCATTTCCGAACATAATTTTAAGGTATGCAACACCTGTTGTCATATCTTCAAACGCAAACAGTACCCAACCTAAAAGGATAAATAGTATTGAATATACGTGGCGGAATACACGAGGTAATTTTCTAAGTATGTTTTGAAGAAATAGTTTTTCTATCAGCAGGATTACTCCGTAATACACACCCCACAAAAGGAAGTTCCAATTAGCACCGTGCCATATGCCAGTAAGCAGCCATACCACAAGGATATTTCTTATATGCTTCGGGACGTTAACTCGATTGCCGCCAAGAGGAATGTATACATATTCTCTAAACCAACTGCCAAGTGTCATATGCCAACGACGCCAAAATTCGGTAATACTTTGCGAAATATAAGGATAATTAAAGTTTTCAGGGAAAGTAAGGCCGAACATTTTGCCAAGACCTATTGCCATATCGGAATAACCCGAAAAATCAAAATAGATCTGGAACGCAAAAGCAATTATGCCAAGCCATGCGTAAAGAACGCTCATTTCTGCTATAGGCGTTGATTGCACGGTGTCCCACAGGATACCTATGTTATTTGCAAGTAAGACTTTCTTGCCCAGACCTGCAATAAAACGTGCAACACCCTCCGAGAACATATCCGCACTGCCACGGTTTTCATTGTCAAGTTCCTCGGCTATATCCGTATATTTAACTATGGGACCTGCAATAAGTTGCGGGAACAAAGTTACAAAAGTTGCAAAGTTTATGATACTCTTCTGTGCACCCACGTTTTTTCGGTACACATCTATCGTATACGACATTGTCTGGAAGGTATAGAATGATATACCGATAGGAAGTGTTATATCAAGAAGTCCTACATTGGACATACCGAAAAGAGCCATTATATTTCCGGCAAGGAAATTATAATATTTAAAAAATCCCAAAACGCTAAGATTAATTACTATAGACGCAATGAGAAAGACCTTTCCGCTTTTACCCTTACTCTGTTCTCGTGCAATAAGTTTACCGCAAGTATAGTCCACTACCGTTGAGAAAAGCATAATAAGAATATATCTCGGCTCACCCCAAGCGTAGAAAATAAGACTTGATACAGCAAGAATCGCATTTCTTAAACGACGGGGTGATATAAAATATAAAAGTATGACGCAAGGTAAAAAGTAAAACAGAAAACTTATGCTGCTAAAAACCATAATGTTTCTCCGATTTATTTGGTAAAGTAATTATTGATTGCGTTAGTTCCTTTCTCAACCTGTGCCTTGGCAAAGTTAAGTTGAGTCGCTTCATCCGCCTCCATATCACCTGCTGCACCAAGCATTACAAGGAAAACATAATCGCCGTGAGAAATAACCTTTGCCGCTTGTGCCTTGGGCATATTGGATGGATACATCATTGCACCGTTAAGCAGGCTATCTTTATACGAATTAAGTGTACCTGCAACCGCCGCACCCTTGCCGCTTTTAGCCTTAATTGCAATAAAGGTGTCGATATTTGCACTAATCATTGGTTGCTCTGCGATATACTCCTCAACGTCGTCCAAATTGATGCCAAAAAGATCCTTAAGCGATTCCTTAGGAATCTCAACGTTAGGACGATAGTCATCGCCGTAGGTATTTTTAATAATTGTGTGTACTTCTTTAATTGAATATTCCTTAACAGTCGGCTTGTCCTCAGGCTTTTGTTCCGGTGTATTGCTTCCTGCAGGCTTATCTGCCGGCTTTTCAGGAGTTGTTGAAGGCTTTGCCGGTTTTGTGGTCTCCGGTTTTACGGGTTTTGTCTCCGGACTAGTTACAGGTTTGTTTTCTTCCGGATTTACTGTCGGTGTACTGTCGGGAATCTCTTCAGGTACATCTTCAGGCACATCCGTATCTACAACCGGTTGTTGTTCTTCACCATCAACCTCAGGTACAACCTCCTCACCGCAACCTGCAAGCATAGTTGCCATAAGGGAAAGTGCGAGTAATAACAACAATAATTTTTTCATAAGAAAATCTCCTTTTTATTTCTTTAGACGGGGTTTTGCAAAAAAGGTTCCATAAAAAATTATACAAGTGCCGCAATCGCTTCGCGGATATTTTTTGCAGGTAAAAGTTTAAGTCCGTCAGGTGCTTTTATATCACGTGCATTTTGTGACGGGATAACGCACACTTCAAAACCAAGTCGTGCAATTTCGTTCACTCTCTGTTGTGCACTTGACACCGCACGAATTTCACCCGTAAGACCAACTTCGCCAAATGCCGCAACCTTATCGCTTATGGGACTGTCTTTCGCACTTGATGCAAGTGCAAGTACGGTTGCAAGATCTGCCGCAGGCTCATCCAATCTTAAGCCACCGATAACGTTTATATATACATCGCAATTTGACATTTTAAAACCTGCACGTTTTTCAAGCACGGCAAGTAAAAGCATTGCTCTGTTATAATCAATACCTGCACTCATTCGTCTTGCCTGTCCGAATCCGCTTGTTGTTACAAGTGCCTGAATTTCAGATAAAATCGGGCGTGAGCCTTCCATTACGCACGCAACACAAGTGCCGGGAACATTTATGGGACGACCGTCTAAAAGTGCGGCAGACGGATTTCCGACCTCACGGAGACCTTTATCTACCATTTCAAAAACGCCAATCTCATTTGTTGAGCCATAACGGTTCTTTGCCGCACGAAGTATGCGATAAGAAAGGCTTCTATCCCCTTCAAAGTACATTACACAGTCTACCATATGTTCAAGAACTTTAGGTCCTGCAATTGCTCCCTCTTTATTCACGTGTCCCACAACAAACATGGTTATCTCCTCGCCTTTGGCAAGGCCCATAAGAGCCATTGTACATTCTCTGACCTGAGCAACGCTACCCGGTGCAGACGACACGTCAGAGCGGTACACCGTTTGTATGGAGTCAACAATCACCACGTCAGGGCGTATACTTTTTGCGGTTTCGATTATGTCTTCAATATCGGTTTCCGAATATATCAAAAGATTGTCGTTGTCAACACCCAATCGCTCTGCCCTGAGTTTTAACTGCCGTTTTGATTCTTCACCTGAAATATAAAGAACCTTTAGTGAATTGCACAGATGGTTACAAATTTGGAGAAGTATGGTTGATTTGCCGATACCCGGCTCACCACCGATAAGCACAAGTGATCCCTTTACCGCACCACCGCCCAGCACACGGTCAAGTTCACACATACCTGTATCAAAACGCAACTCATCCTGTGTTGTGATTTGATTAAGCGGTACTACCTCACCACGTTTGCCGCGACCAATTGTTACAGCCGGAGCATTTTTACTGCTTTGTGCTACCTGCTCCACCATAGTATTCCACGCACCGCAACTTGTGCATCTGCCGTACCATTTGGGCGACTCAAAGCCACATTCACTGCACACAAAAACGGTTTTAGTTTTCATTCATCAACACATCCTTATAACTATTTGCAAAGCCAACTGCAATCGAGACGGCTAGTTTTCTTTGATAATCTTCGTCTTTTAAAAGTGTTTCTTCTTTTTTATTTGACAGAAATCCGCACTCCACCAAAATTGCGGGGCAATTTACGTTGTTTAGCAAATAAACGTTACCTGCCTTTTGCGGAGTTCTTTTATTTTCATTGTCCACACCATATTTGAGAGTGTCCTGAACGGATACGGCAAGTGGCTTACTAGCCTCATTTTTGCCGTAAAAAACCTGGGCACCCGAATACTTTTCCATACTAAAATGGTTTAGATGTACGCTTATCAAAAAAGCGTCGTGAATTTTGTTTATGCTATCCACCCTGTTTTTTATATCCGATACTTTTTTCTCTCGAATTGTATTGCCTTCTTTATGTACGGAATTATCATCACTTCGTGTCATATGCGTATTCGCACCGAGGAACGTCAGCATATCACAAAGTTTTTCGGATATTTCAAGATTTAAATCCTTTTCCATAACTCCGCTTATTCCCACCGCACCACCGTCAAATCCGCCGTGCCCAGGATCTATTACAACTGTTGGCGTAACATCCCAAAACGTAAACACAGACCTGCTTTCAGGTGACATACACATCAAAAACAAAGAGATAAGAATAATGAAGAACACAAAAATTTTCTTATTCAAAATGGCAACACCCCCACAGAAAAATCTATGAGAGTGATGTTATATCTTATTCGTTTTCCTCCCGTGCGTAATAAATATAATCGCTTATTTTTATATTCTTATAGCCGAAAAGATAGCCCACCGTAGTAAGACACGGCATAACAATACAAGGCAGGAAATATAAAACGGGAACTGCTTTAAATAAATCAAACATAATTATAAATGGCATATTCCAAAAACGGTAAACGGCAGTAATCGTTGCCTGTCCCCAAATCGTAAAATTTGGCACATAAGCACCAACCTCAATTAATAATGCAAAAATTGCAAGTAGAAGCGTTGGAATTGCCGCAATTAAGCCACCTAAAAGTGCAGTTAAATTACGATTTCCAAAATTGTTATTAAGATCACGATCGCCGTATTGCCACGCCTGATGATACACAAAGAATAAGAATGCCACAAGCATAACAACGTGCATAATCCAGCCAAACTTTGTATCAAGCACAAAACTGAACAACGTCATTATAAGAAGGCACACGACAACCGAAAGTAAGTTGTTTAGAATAAATGCAAGTGCCATTCCTAAAAAGCCTTTTTTCTTATTCATAATTGATTATCCTCACTAAATATCATAAGTGCTCTGCCACTCTCAATTACTACAGTTGCAATATCACGCACCCACTCATTGCTCACACCTGACGGATAGTCACGGTGGAGGGTTGCTTTATCCAGAAGGTATTTAAAACCAATTAAAGTTACACCCGTGATTTCTTCATCGATTGGAAGAATGGAAAAATATCGCTTACTCCGTGGTACTCTGTACATACCCTCGGAAATAAATCTTATTTCGTTTCCGCCGTCAACAATTACGCCTTCCGCACCGTTTTTTGCAATCAGTTCAAGCAACGCAACATTTGCAAAATAGTGGTCTGCCCTGCCGTTTGTGCAACCGACTAAAATTATTTTCTTATATCCGTCAGAAATTGCACGGAGTATCGCCGTATGCACGTCAGTACAATCTTTCACACAGGGTAAAATCGTTAAGTCATCGCAATTTGGTGCGACCATATTTGAATCCAGATCGCCAATAAACGCATTGACTTTGACACCTGCATTACATGCGGTCGTATAACCGCCGTCTGCCGCAATAACAAAGGCGTTATTCAATATTTCTTTGTCAATGAAATCAAGATTTTCGCAAGGTGCCGCACCTATTATTACGCAGGTTTTCATACTATCTTTTCTCCCATGGTTTTATCTCACGCATACTCTCATAAAGTTTCTCATAACTCTCATGGCGTGTTTTTTCAATCTTACCACATTCCAGCGCCTCACACACCGCACATCCACGGTCACCAAGATGAGCACATCCTACAAACTGACACTCATCAATATATTCCGCAAATTCGGGAAATGCTTTTTCTAAATCCTCTTTGTTACAAAGTTCCATTCGTTCCGTATCAAAGGACGAAAAGCCGGGGGTGTCTGCAATGAATGTACCCTCCGCAATTTTGAAAATTTCAACGTGGCGTGTTGTATGACGGCCTCTGCCGATTTTATCGTTGATTTCGCCTGTTTCAAGTGAAATTTCCGGACAAATTCGATTTAGCATTGTAGACTTTCCCACGCCGGAATTGCCCGTAAATGCAGATAATTTGCCATTTAAATTCTGCATCAATTCATCCATTCCCTCACCTGTTTTTCCGCTTACACGGACCGTGGGGAATCCGACTTTTGAATAGATGCGGAACAGTTCATCACCTGCATCTTCATCGGTTTTATTGATAGCGACAATTACCTCTATGCCCATAAGAGTAGCAATAGCGGAAACGCGGTCAATAAGGAATAAATCCGTCACCGGCGGTGCCGCAGATGCTACAATAACAATCGCATCTAAATTTGAAATTGGCGGACGGATAAGGAAATTCTTCCGAGGAAGAATTTCCTGCAAATATCCGTGTTTTTCATCTTGTAATGTAAGTTCGGCTATATCGCCTACCATAGGCTTTATACCAAGTTTTCTGAATTTTCCTCTGGCACGACATTCAATTACACCGTCCTCGGTGTCAACGTAATAGAATCCGCCGATACCCTTTACAATTCTTCCTTTTTTCATCATTGGCTCTAGAAAGTAATATTGCTTTGCATATGCAACTTGCCGTCAATATAGATCTCAATAGGCATAGTGCCGCTACCTTTAACGGTTATGTTTGCACTGCCTTCACTTGCCTTATGTGTTGCACGGTAGACCTCACTGCCATTCACCTTAACAACAACGGTGAGTGTTTCCGGACTTGTGGGAAGTTTTACGGAAATTGTTTTGCTCTTTGTGTTGTCAACCGGTTTTTCCGGCTGCTTTTCAGGTTCCTTTTCAGGCTCCTTCTCAGGTTCCTTCTCCGGTTGTTTTTCAGGTTCCTTTTCAGGTTCCTTCTCCGGCTGCTTTTCAGGTTCCTTTACCGGTTTCTTCTCCGTCTCTTTTTCAGGTTCTTTTTCAGTTTTACCGGCACTTACCACAATATCAACGGTTGCACCTTTTTCAACCTCGGTGTCAACGTCAATACTCTGCTCGATAACGATGCCTTTTTTCTTTGTGCTTTCCTTTTCGCTAACCTTACCTACGGTAAGACCTGCTTCCTCGATTGCTTTCTTGGCATTTGCTTCACTAAGACCTGTGATTTCAGGCATTTTGATTTTTTCTTCCTCAACGCTTTCACTTACGTAAACGGTGACCGTGTCGCCTTCGGAAATCTTTTCGCCAACCTCAGGCTCTGTGCGGATGACATAATCCTTTAAAACTTCATCAGACTTTTCGTACTTAATTTCGACCTTGAGATTATGGCGGGTTTCAAGTTCAATCTTTGCCTGTTTTTCCGACATATTATGGACGTCCGGAATTTCAACTTCCTTGGCACCGCTACTTACGACGACGGTAATTTCACTACCCTCTCTCACGGTTTTGCCATCTTCAGGTGACTGACTTATAATCTCGCCTTCGTCATATTCGTCGGAGAATTTACGCTCAACCTCTTTGATGGTGAACATATTATACTGCTCATCTTGAAGAACCTCTTCAATATCAAGTCCCACAAGTTTCGGAACTGCGACGTCGCCGTTTCCGCCGCCGAATATTGCGGTTAATAAGGTGTATAAACCAAGGAGGAATAAAAGTACTGCCGCTCCGATTACCACCTTCGAGCCGTGTTTCTGCCAGAAAGATTCGGGTTCTTCATCCCAATCCTCGTCAAGAATTCTCTTGGCTTTTTCGGAGTTATTGTTTGCGTTGTACTCTTCCTCGATTTCTTCGGGAGTTAAAGGTACAAAATCAATAACAATAGTGGGATCTTTGCGGAATTCCTCAATATCTTTAAGCATTTCTGCCGCTGTATGATAACGTTTGTCAATATCCTGACACATTGCCTTCATGGTTATCTTTTCAACGGTTTCAGGGATATCCGGATTTATTTCTCTAGGCATGGTTGCCCTCGCACTGATATGCTTAACCGCAACGGATACCGGATTGTCCCCGTCATAAGGAAGTTGTCCCGTAAGCATTTCATAAAGCATAACGCCGGTAGAATAAATGTCTGCACGGGCATCCAACTTGTGACCACGAGCCTGTTCGGGTGCAATATAATGTACCGAACCCAACGCTTCATTGGTAAGTGAACCGCCCTGCTCTGCCGCGATACGTGCAATGCCGAAATCAGCAACTTTAATAGTACCATCACGAAGTACCATAATATTATGGGGCTTGATATCACGGTGGATAATTCCTCTTTCATGGGCGTGGTCAAGTGCTTTTAACGTCTGGCAAACGAAATGTTGTGCCTCTTTCCATGACATAGCACCCTTACGCGCCATATACTGTTTTAAAGTAATACCATCAATTAATTCCATAACGATATACTCGGTGTTCTGCGAACGGGAAACGTCATAGACACCAACTATATTGGGATGAGAAAGCATAGCAACCGCCTGACCTTCGGCGTGGAAACGCTTTCTAAACTCATCATCTTTTAAATACTCGTCCTTTAAAATCTTAACGGCAACAAGACGGTTGAGTCTGTGACACAATGCCTTATAGACTATAGCCATACCGCCTGTTCCAATGACCTGAAGGATCTCATATCTGTTATCTAAAATTTTACCGATGTATTTATCCATTTCCTGTCACCACCTATTTAGTAATCAAAACAACGGTTATATTATCAAAACCGCCGCGAGAATTTGCAATTTCACAAAGACGCTCACAAGCACCTTCAGGTTCACCGTACAGTACTTCATAGAGCATCTCCTGCTCATTTAGCAGATTACTGAGTCCATCACTGCAAAGCAAGATGTACTCACCATTTTTAAGTTCTTTTGTGTAAATATCGGCACAAATATCACGCTCAGTACCAACAGCACGGGTTATTACGTTCTTGTTGGGATGTGTTTGTGCCTCAAGTTCGGTAATTGTTCCCCTCTGCACCATATCCTCAACAAGTGAATGGTCACGGGTTATGCGTGAAATACCCTCGGCGTCGATAAAATACGCTCTTGAATCGCCAACGTTCAGAAGCATAGTCTTTCCATTTTTGCACATTGCGGCAACCATGGTTGTACCCATACCCGCATAACTTTCGTCAGAGCAGGATTTTTCAAAAATTTCACTGTTAGCAAGTGAAACCGCCTCTTTTAAAAGCCCTTCAAGTTTTTTACCCGTGTGCTCACTCGGTCTGGACATAACGGTTTCGGCAAAAATTTCACACGCCATACTACTTGCCGTTTGTCCTGCACGGGCACCGCCCATACCGTCACAAACTACGGCAAGGAGTGTCTTTTTATCATTTGAAAATTCAATTTTGTATGAGTCCTCGTTGTTATCTCGAACACGACCCACGTGGGTTATTCCCCATGCTTTCACTTAAACCACCTCTTCCGATGAAAAAGCCTTAGATATTTATGTAGTTTTGATTTTTTACTACTTATCACCGTTTTCCACTTTACGGCGTAGTTGTCCGCACGCAGCATCAATATCACTACCTAAACTACGTCTTACGGTAACGGTAAGTCCGCTTTTACTCAATATTTCAACAAATCGTTCGATTGCCTTTTTACTGCTTGTTTTCAAATCCCGCTCGCTTACCGGATTGAGTGGGATGAGATTGACGTGACACGGAAAGCCCTTTAAAAGAGTGGCAAGCTTCCGTGCACACTCTTCGGTATCACTTACTCCGTCAATCATTGTATATTCAAAAGAAATTCGCCGTGACGTCTTTGAAAAATAATACTTGCAGGTTTTTATAAGTTCCTCAACCGGAAAGCGGTTGTTTATAGGCATTATTTTCGACCTTGTCTCATTATCCGGCGCGTGAAGAGATATGGAAAGCGTAATTTGCATATTCTCTTCCGCTAACATCTTTATTTTATCACAAATACCGCAGGTTGACAATGATATATGACGCATACCTATATTAAGTCCCTTGTCGTCTCCCGCGAGTTTTAAAAACGTGATTACATTGTCATAATTGTCAAGCGGCTCACCTGTGCCCATAAGCACAATGTTTGACACACGCTTTCCCGTGTCCCTTTGTGCCGCGATTACTTGATCGAGCATCTCACCCGGAGTAAGGTTACGCTTAAGCCCTGCAAGGGTTGATGCACAAAACTTACAGCCCATACGGCATCCTGCCTGGGTGGAAATGCAAATAGTATTGCCGTGTTTGTATTCCATAAACACCGATTCTACACAGTTTCCGTCAGGAAATCGCCATAGATATTTAATTGTACCGTCAACTTTCGAGGCTTGTTTTCTTATCATCTCGGCGTTTCTCAACTCGCACATTGTACTCAGTTTTTCACGCAATGACTTAGATAAATTCGTCATATCGTCAAAACTTCTTGCACCATCCGACAGCCATTTAAAAATCTGACCTGCACGGAATTTCGGCTCACCGATTTCTGCCATTAATGATGCAATTTCCGCCTCATTCATCGATTTGATATCAATCATTTTGCTCTCCTAAGTTTACAAATAAAGAATCCGTCGCACTCATTTTTATGAGGCAGAAGAGTTATTTCCCCTTTGTTCGTGCCATTAGGACAAGAAAGCGTCATCTCTTCACGGGAAAATTCATCGTTTTCAATTAAAAACGCATTAACAACGTCTCCGTTTTCCTCCGGCAATATCGTGCAGGTGGAGTACACAAGGCATCCGCCCGGTTTTACATACCGTGATGCGTTTTTTAATATTTCAAGTTGAATTTCGGGAAGTCTCGCTATTTCCTCTTCTTTTTTGAAACGGATTTCAGGCTTTTTTCTTATAACGCCGATACCCGAACAGGGAACGTCGCAAAGCACCGCATCAAAAGAATTTTCCCACTCTTCTCTAAAATTTCTGCCGTCAGAAAGTGTTGCACTTACGTTTTTAATATGTAAGCGTTTAGCACCACTATCGAGAAGTTTAATTTTATGCTTATGTATGTCGCAGGAGACAAGTTCACCTTTACCACCCAGATACTGTGCTATGGTAAAACTTTTACCGCCGGGGGCTGCACAAGTATCTAAAACACGGTTTTCCGGCACAACGCCAAGTGCTCTCGCACACATCTGACTTGCAGGATCGCAGATATGGAATTTGCCCTCTTTAAATGCGTTTGTCGCCGATATGTCGCCGGTCTCCGACAAAGTCACACAATCCTCAAGCCACGGGTGTTTTTCAGCATTGACACCCTCTTTAATAAGTTCTTCTATAAGAGACACTGTATTTGTGACTAATGTGTTCACTCGTGCACATATAGGCGGGATTTTATTGTTTTCTTTTAAAATATCCTCGGTCTCATCACTATAAACTGATTTCAACCTGTCAACAAGCCATACGGGATGACTGTACTTTGTAGCCATATCCACAGGCTCAGGTAAATTTTCCTTTTCACCAGATATTTTTCTCAAAACCGCATTTACAAACCCTGCCGCACGGGGATTGTCACGTCGTGCCGCCTTTACCGCCTCGTTCACGATAGCATGGGTTGGAATTCGGTCAAGAAAAATCAGTTGGTATATGCCCACACGCAAAACGTCAATGATGCGTGGAGATATTTTATTCATTTTAATACTTGAAAATTTGCCAATATAAAAATCAAGAAGTGATAAATTCTGCAAAACACCGTATGTTATTTGCGATGCAAGGGATGCGTCTCGTTTTGATAACTCTGCTTCTTTAAGTGCGTCTTTTAAGTAACCGTCTGCCCAAGCACCACCCTTGCGAAATGCCATAAGTGCTGACAGGGCAATATCTCTCGCTGTCTTCGCCATAGTTTAATCCCTGCGGCGGTTTGCAAGTACGATGAGTCGCAGAAGTTGCATAAGTGACACAGAAAGCGCCGCAACATAAGTCATTGCCGCTGCAGTAAGCACACGTCTTGCCTTGGGTAATTCGTCGCTTGTTAAAAGTCCTCGATCTCTGAGCGCTGCCATTGCACGGCGTGATGCATTGAACTCAACCGGAAGTGTAATAAGTTGAAAAAGCACCGCAAGTGCAAAAAGAGCAATACCAGCATACAAAAGTGCTTCAAAGTTAAAGATTAAGCCGATGATGAAAAGCGGCATTGAAAGGGTTGAGCCGATATTGCAAAGCGGGATAATCGAATTTCTTAACTTAATGGGGCCATATCCCTTTGCATACTGAATTGCATGGCCGCATTCGTGTGCCGCAATACCTGCAGCCGCAATGGAAGTGGAGTCATAAACGCCACTTGATAGGGAAACGGTGTTTGTACTCGGATTAAAGTTATCTGTCATTTCACCGCCGATTGGTACAATTGAAACGCCGTACACCCCCGCACTGTCTAAAATTGCCTTGGCAACCTGTGCACCGGTATAACCGTGTGTACTGAATGTCCTTGACATTTTGGAATATGCACTTTTAACCCAAAACTGTGCAATGAACGTAAAAATTATTGCCGGTACAACAAAAACTATATATGTCCAATCTATGCCGTAATAGTACATACATTTCACTCCTATAATAAAATTTCGCCTAAAATACTTTCGTGTCCTCTAAAGTAATCATCCGGTGCCATTCGCTTTGAATTCGGGAACTGCAGTTCGGTTACAAGAATCGTTTCACCATTACCGCAAGAAACCTCCATACCTCTTGCATCAATTGATACAACTTTACCTGCACACTCTTTTGTTTTATTTCCCTTTTGTGCATGGTAAATTTTAATTTTTACATCATTTAAAACCGTATAAGCAATAGGCCAAGAATATGAGCCTCGGATTATATTGCAAACTTCCCTGCTGCTCTTTGTCCAATCAATCTTTCCGTCTTCACGGGTAAGCATCCGAGCATAGGTCGCGTCCATTTCATCTTGTTTTGTTCGAATTGCCGTACCTTCTTCAAGAAGTTTTAAAGTTGAAACAAGCGTTTCCGCACCGATTATTGAAAGGCGGTCAAAAAGACTTTCAGCGGTCTCATCTTCGCCGATAGGAGTCTCAACACGCTCAATAATATCACCCGTATCAAGGCCTTCATCCATATACATTGTGCAAACGCCGCTTTTTTCATCGCCATTGAGTACCGCCCATTGGATAGGTGCTGCACCGCGATACTTGGGTAAAAGTGAGCCGTGAACGTTGATACATCCGTATTTCGGATAATCCAAGATATACTTGGGAAGGATTCTTCCGTAAGCAACAACCGCAATTACATCGGGTTTATATTCATCAAGAAGCGGAAGAAGGGCATCATTTTTAAGTTTGGTAGGTTGATAGACAGGAATATTATGCTCCATTGCCGCAACTTTAACCGCAGGTGGCAAGAGTTTCATTCCTCTGCCCGATGGACGGTCAGGTTGTGAAAACACTGCACAAACGTCGTGTCCTGCACGAATAAGTGCCTCAAGCGACGGCACGGCAAAATCCGGAGTTCCCATAAATAAAACCTTCATTGGCTTACCTATCCTCCTCTAAATATTCAATAACCTTATCGGTAAAGAGTGTTCCGTTTAAATGGTCAATCTCATGGCAGAATGCACGAGCGGCAAGTTCTTCTCCTTCAACTTCAAAAAACTCGCCAAATCTGTCCTGAGCACGAACCTTTACATATGCAGGACGGCTTACCGTACCGTAAATTCCCGGTACGCTAAGGCAACCTTCCGCCTCTATTTGCTCGCCGTCTGTTTCAATTATTTCGGGATTTATAAGTTCAAGAAAACCGTCATCACCATTTATAACAAGGACTACTCGACGCAAAATGCCAACCTGCGGTGCGGCAAGACCTGCACCGTCTGCCGCTACAACGGTATCAAGCATATCGTCAAGTAAAGTGTGAAGTTTTGCATCAAATTTTTCAACGGGACGGCACACTTTCTTAAGGGTGTCGTCACCTCTTTTAACGATGTTTCTTATAGCCATTTTTTCACTCTCCTAAAATTCAATCGAATTTACATCTGCTATTATTGTAAGTCGTCTGTTTCTGCTACTGCTCCTGAAATCACAAAGGACACGTGAAATAAGTTCACGGAATCTTTTCGTATTTTCACAACAGACGGAAATTTTATATCTGTACTTTCCGCTAACCTTTAAAAGTGATGCGGGAGTCGGCCCGTAAATTTTTGCATTTAAATCGTTGTACTCACCACTGAGTGCACGATTTAATTTATCTGCCACACCTGCACTTCCGTAGAACACGTCAGACTCGTTAACGCCGGATACAACCAAGGTTATTATATCGCAAAACGGCGGGAATGACCGCATCTTTCGAAGATTTATTTCGGTATTATAAAATGCGTCATAGTCCTGCTTTGCCGCGTGATGTAAAATTGCGTTTTTCGGCGATACCGTCTGGATAACCGCACGGCCGCCCTTTGCCCCCCTGCCTGCACGTCCTACAACCTGAGTTATGAGCGAAAAGGTATTTTCCTGTGCTCTGAAATCGTCTATATTAAGTGCCTGATCCGCACTTAACACGCCTACAAGGGTGACGTTTTCAAAATCAAGTCCCTTTGTTATCATTTGTGTACCGATAAGTATGGGTACTCGCTCTCGCTCGAATTTATTTAAAATCTGCTCGTGCGATGAAAGTGCACGGGTTGTGTCGTAATCCATACGAAGCACTTCAACACCGGGAAACAACATTTTAAGTTCATCCTCAAGTCGCTGTGTTCCCGCACCGTGAAACTGCATTTTACTGCCACAGTTAGGGCAAACGTCATTTGCCGGAATTGAATATGCACAGTGATGACACATAAAACGTTTATTTGCAGAATGATACGTGAGGGTAACGCTGCAATTCGGACATTCGGGTGAATATCCGCAGTCTCCGCATATTGCATATCTTGCCTGACCACGTCTGTTTAAAAACAGTATGCTCTGTTCCCCGTTTTTAATGTTTTCTTCAAGTTCATAAATTAGCGTCTTGCCGAGTGTGCCACCGTTTCCTCCTCGTATCTCCTGCCTCATATCAGAGATAATTACACGGGGTAATTTCTGTTCATTGAATCGGTGAGACAAGGTGTAAAGGCAGTATTTTCCGCTTTTTGCGGCATACATACTTTCAATTGATGGAGTAGCCGAACCTAAAAGAAGCATTGCACCATTTGACACGCATCTGAATTTTGCAATATCTCGTGCGTGATACCTCGGCGTATTGCCCGATTTATACGTATGCTCCTGCTCTTCATCCATAATGATAAGCCCTAAGTTCGGAATAGGTGCAAACACCGCGGAGCGAGTACCGACAACAACGGAAACCTCTCCTTTTTTTATCCTCTTCCATTCGTCAAATCTTTCGCCTATTGAAAGTGCACTGTGAAGAATGGCTATTTTATCGCCAAAATAAGAATAGAACCGTTCCACCATCTGCGGTGTAAGGGCAATCTCTGGAACAAGCATTATCGCACCTTTTCCCATCTCGATTGCCTTCTCAATAAGTTTTATGTAAACCAAAGTTTTGCCACTTCCGGTAACTCCGTAAAGAAGTGAGCAGGATGGTTTTTGAGTGTCGAGTTTTAGGGAGAGTTCGGTATAAGCAGCTGCTTGTTCGGCATTTAATTTAATATCTTCACGGGGTTTTCTGTCGTTTAGTTTTGGTCTGCGATAGACCTCAACCTCGGAGAGTTCTACAATGCCACGGGATGCCAGAGTGTTAATCGTTGCAGATGTTGC
Organism: Clostridia bacterium; assembly: GCA_017559855.1. Classification (GTDB taxonomy): domain Bacteria; phylum Bacillota; class Clostridia; order Oscillospirales; family JAAYXM01; genus RGIG7332. The sequence goes on from JAFYQP010000053.1 coordinate 88,994, forward strand.
ACCTGTAAAATAACATAACTCCTGCATTGCTGCACCGCCGATATTTCTCAGAAGTTCAAGTATTGCCTTCTGCATTGGTGCACGACGTCCGAGACCTGATAGGTAATCGTCAAGAGCATCTTCATCCACGGCAAGTTTTACGTTTTTTGCAGTTTTGTCTCCAACCTTACGGGATGCCACGTCCGTCGTATACACAAGACCTGATTTCAGGAGAATTTCCATCTCCTCCGGATAGTCATTCTTTACGCCGTCTTTTGCATGGATAAATACTCCTGCCACTTCCTCCGCTCTGTCGGACTTTGAAAGTGCAGCTACAATATCGTCATGGGTTACACCATCTTTTAAGTGGAACACCTGAGTAAACTTATACCACAATGCGGTAGGAAGTTGTGCACGGAAAACATCATAAAGTGCACAGAAGCATCGCTCACGCACCCAAAGGCTGAGTTTGAGATCATCTTCATTAAGTACAGGCTCGTCATCTAAAACCTCAAGCGCTTCTTTAAGTTGCTTTTTACCCTCATCTACTGCAAGGGAAAGAACCATTGCCTCACATCGTTTGTTGCCTCTGCCAAATGGTACCATTACCCTTTTACCCACTTGAATCTTATCTGAAAGGATTTCCGGGATGCGGTAATCATAAGGCTTATCGATGGCGAAAATCGCTTTACTTACCGCAACTCGTGCTATATTATACATTTCCGCCACCTCCCTTTATAGATTAAAAAGCGGAGTGGACGCACTCCGCTTAATTTTTAGTCGTTTTCTCTAATAATGAGTTTGCCGGATGCAAGTTCATTAACAGCGGTTCTTACGGGTTTTTCAGTAAGGGGTTTACCCTCTTGTTCTGCCTCGTCAGCAATCTGACGTGCACGTTTTGCAGCAACGTTTACAAGCATATAACGGCTGCTTACCTTTTCCATTAATACGTTCATTGCGGGATAAATCATAATTTCATACCTCTCTTAATTATTTTCGTAATTTGCTTCTAATTCATCTTCCTTAATATCTAAACGGTGAGCCACCGTTTCAGGCAGTATTGCCGACAGTACCACGTGGTCACTGTCCATAATAATTACCGCACGGGTACGACGTCCGTAGGTTGCGTCAATCAACATTCCACGGTCCCTCGCTTCCTGCACGATACGCTTAATAGGTGCGGATTCCGGACTTACAATGGCGATAACACGTTCTGCTGACACCACGTTGCCGAAACCGATGTTAATAAGTTTCATACCTTGCACCTCTATTCGATGTTCTGGATCTGCTCACGGATTTTCTCAATCTCCGCCTTAAGATCCACAACATACTGTGCCATCGTGACGTCATTTGCTTTAGAGCCGGTAGTGTTTGCCTCACGATTAAATTCCTGAATGAGGAAGTCAAGTTTTCTGCCGATTGCACCACCTGATGCCAACATATCACGAGTCTGTGCAATGTGGCTTCTTAAACGTACAGTTTCCTCGGTGACCGCAATTTTATCGGCAAAGATTGCCGCCTCGGTAAGTATTCTCTGCGGTTCAATATTCACATTTTCCAAAACCTCACGCATACGTGCTTCCAACTTCTCACGGTATTCCACAACGCAAAGAGGACTACGCTCCTCTATCTTACCGACAATTTCCTCAATATTGTCAAGGCGAAGGAGAATATCTGCAACGAGTTTTTCACCCTCAATTACCGCCATAGCATTATGTGCCTCAACCGCGGTTGCAAGGGCTGATAAAACCTCTGCTTTAAGTTCCTCTTCGTCGGTTTCTTCCTTGGTCACGGTAAGCACGTCCGACATACGCATAAGACGAGTTGCCGTAAGGTCGTTCTGAACACCAAAATCACTTTCAAGTTTCTTCGCGATTTCAATATATGTCTCAACCATAGGCTCACAAAGTGCCACACTTACATCGGTACTCTTAGACGTGTCGATAGATACGAAAACGTCTACTTTACCACGACCGATAAATTTCTGCGTATATGCTTTTATCGGCTCTTCAAGGAAAGTACAGCCGCGTGGTGTGCGAATTGAGCAATCAAAATAACGGTGATTTACCGATTTAATTTCCACCGTAACGTCTCGTTTTGCACCGATATTTTGTCCTCGACCGTAGCCGGTCATACTCTTAATCATGAGGTCACTCCCAAACTGTTTTATTATTATAATTATAGGCTTGCAAGCATTTTTTGTCAAACGATATGGCGATGAATACGCCACACATAAAAAGCAGTAAGCCGTGTTATACAAATGTCAAATACTATGAAAACAAAGTTAAAAATAAGGTATGCAAAAATCAGTATGAAATCTCCCGGAACAAATCCGAGTAAAACCGTACGAAATGCAAAATACAAAAAGAAAAGCAACGCATTTACACACAATATTTTAACCGACCAAGAAATCACTTTATATTTTACTTTCTCGGAGAAGTGTTTTATAAACGGATATGCACCGAACAAAAACGTATACATAATAACGCAGGACTTGTCCGGTATTACAAGAAATCCCATCGCACCAGCCGCCACAAAAAGAATAGCCGAATAAACAACGCCACACTCAACAAGAGACACGTAGGTAATTATACTCGCTATTGCGGCAAGGGTAAGCGACATAACGGGAAAAGCCGATGCAAGATAGAGCGTTAAAACAACTCCCGCTAAAAGAATGGAGCATACTGCAAGTTTTTTGGTATTACTCATATACAGTCACACAGACAATCTGCACACATAAGCATAGTACAACAATCACAAGGTGACATACCTGCCGGTTGACGCTGATACGGATTCTGCCCCATCTGCATCAGTTGCTGGTAAGCAGAACGATACTCTGCATTGGCAGGATCCATACTACAAGCGGTGGACATATACTTCATTGCCTCGTTGAACCATCCTCTACGCACGAACAGACTTCCCATAAGGAAATTCCACTCTGCATCGTGATTTGGACACTGACGCAAAAGTTGCTCTGCAAGTGCCAGATTATTACCTGCAATTGCATTTCTTATCTGTTGATAGGTGGGGTTTGATGAGTTGTGGGAGGTGTTGTAATATCCGCCGGAATTTGCACCGCCTCCCGCACGCATCTTGGTAATGGTATCGTACGCCTCGTTAATTTCTTTCATCTTCTCTTGTGCTAAGTCCGCAAGAGGGTTATTCACGTAATTGTCCGGATGGTATTTCTTTGCAAGAGCACGGTATGCCGACTTTATTTCATCATCACTTGCACTTTGCGAAACACCAAGCACGCTATACGGATCGTTCATTCTTTTTCTCCTTTTCTTTAACCACCGATGGGATGCCAAGCGTAAGCACGTTTAAGACAAGATCGGTAAGTGGATTTTCATCAATTAGTGACCACGCGTTAATTGCGGCGTTGAGACTGCAATTAATCGTGGTTGTAATCTCCTCATCGGAAAGACCTGTCAGAACTATCGGATTATAGTTTTGGTTTTTTTCATCTTCCTCGACGTCATAAAATGCGTCCAAAATATAGATAACACGCCCAACGTGATAGAAAACTTCACGGGATATTCTTCTCTTCACGTCATCTTCAAAGTATCCCGATATTGACGCCATAAGTTCTGCAAATGTATCTGCAGCAGCGTCGATACCCTGCTTCCGCTTTTCTTCAATTGCGTGGAGTTTTGATATAGACTCGTTCACCGCTTTGTCAAACCACTCTAAATCCCCTTTTGCTTTTTTATAAGCACGGGTATTCAATAATTTTAGAAAGCGATAAGGCAGTCCTTTAAAAAATGAGTTATCCTCGATATTGTCCTTTATTTTCCAATACGCAAGGATGACCGTTGCCGCCGCGGTAAACTCCTGAGAACGACTTTTTGAACAGATGCACTTTCTCTTATGAGGACTCGCAATACAACGTTTCTTTTCATATTTGCAAGGCTCACCACTCATTCCATCGAGAACGATGGACAGTAGTGTGAAATCATAATTAACAAGAAATCTGGCAACAACTCCGTACTTGCGTCCCAATGTGTGACACAGTCCGCAATATGCCGCCTTGTAATGTTCATATTCACGAACTTTAAGTTCCGCCTTTAACGGCACTACATATCCGTACATCAGTCTATCACCCGAACTATGGTACTTGTCGTTCCGTTTTTCTCTTCACGGCGATTTACGGGAATTGCAATCAAAACACCGCAAACAAGTCCGAACAGTGCACATACAATCGAGGCACCTTCTGTTTTGAAAATTTCATTCGCCAAAAAATAGAAAGCAAAAAACAGGACGAGCGGAATCATATAAACAACACAAGCAAGACCTAATATTCTGGATGTCTTACTCTCAATTTCCACCGAGTCACCAACCTTGGCACCTACGTTATTCACAACTTCCGTGACAATAGGTTTTGCCTGAGCACCACACGCACCGCATGATGTACAATCGTGGCCACAAGCAGATGCTCGTTTTATGGACACCTGTGCCTTGCCGTTTTGCAGGATTGCAATGATTTTACCGGTTTGTCGCATTGTCTACCTCGCTATTTGGAGACGCGGACGAGGACTCTGTACTCACCTACCGCACCTGCATTTTCAACGCCGTCAACTACTGCTTGTCCCGTAAGCGTGTGTTGTCCCGCACTAAGGACGGTGCTGCCTGACAGGTCAATGACTACACGAACGTTTTGAGGCAGAACGTTGGTTATGCTTCTCACGTCACCGCGAACAAGAACCGTCAAACTGTTTGTAAGGATGTCGTATTCGTATCCCTTAGGCGGGTTGGTAATTTCAATTGCACTTGTTTCTACGTTCTTCATTGCCAGACCATTGAATTTAACGGAAACCTCGGCATTTGTCTCACCGCTCATATTCTCAACGCCTTCCGGCATGGTGAGTTTAAAGGGAATTTTTGCATCATTTGAATATTTTGAAAGGTAGACCGCACCGACGTTAACTTCATTAAGTGCGTCAATTGTCTTCTCGTCACCTGCAATCGTGATATCCGCAGGGGTGATTTCATAACTTACGTTCTTTTCCTTTGCACCGCCACCCTCTACAAGTTCAACGGTGAGCGGAACTTTTTTTGTTTTAAGCACAGGGAACGAAACCTCTACCGTAGAATTCTCAGTCTGTACGGATTTAAGGTCAAGTGCTTTATTCTCCGCATCGAAGAAAGTGTATTCCATAAAATCGTGAATTGATGTGTTAAGGTCCTTTTTCCCGATAATTACCTGTGCATAGGATATACGACTTACATCCTCGGCAAGGCCCATTACAGAAAGTGCTCCCGGTACGGTAGATGCCTCACCTGCTATATAACCCTCTGCAACGCTACCCTCAAGAACAACTTTAATCGGCACGGTTGCGGTAACGATTTTATCGATTTTAACACTTAATCTGTCGGGATTTCTGCTTATTACCGAAACGTCATTTGAAGGGAGAATTACCTTATACGCAAGTTCATAAACTCCCGCTTCACGTGTTTTGGAAATGTCAACCTCAACTTTAATGTTGGTTTCGTCAATTGCCGAAAGTGCCTGTCGTGTACCTGCAAGGCGTAAATCCACCAAGTTTTCCGCCTTATTGCCGACAATTAGATTTGCGGTATTTAAAAGTTCTTCACTACCCGTATAGGTCGGTGTCACGTCACTTACCGTAATTTCGCCCATAGGGTCAACCACGGAGACAACATAAATCCAAAGCACCACCGCAATCAAAACGGCAAGTGCTTTGGTAAGAATATTATATTTTTCTAACCACTTTTTCACTATTTCTTCACCCTTAAAAATCCAAATAATCCGGTTTTCTTCTCTTCTTCAACATCGTGCACAAGTTCGTTTCTTAAAAGTTTCTCCAAAGTTTCCGGTGACAGATGACGTTTTATCATGCCGTCAATAGCAACGGAAATCGAGCCGCTTTCTTCGGAAACTATAACAACTACAGCATCAGTGTTTTCGCTGACGCCGATACCGGCACGGTGACGCATACCGAGTTCTTTACTCAAATTGTTATTTGCAGTAAGCGGAAGCATACAACCTGCGGCAGAAATCTGTCCGTCACGAATAATAACCGCACCGTCGTGTAGCGGAGCCTTGGGGTAAAAAATGTTCTTGATAAGTTCTGCAGACACCTTTGCTTCAATGGCGGTACCTGTTCGTGTGAAATCGTTTAATTTAATCTCACGCTCAAAAACAATAAGTGCACCGTCCCTTGCCCATGACATTGCAGATGCCGCTTCAACCGTTTCGTGAATGATTCTGTCCATATCGTCAACATTTGCACGACCGATAAGTTGCGGAAAAGCACTTCTTCCCATTCGTTCAAGTGCTTTTCGAAGTTCCGGTTGAAAAACAACAACAAGTGCAATAAGTCCGACCTGCATAGTGTTTGCAAGAATATAGTTAACAACCTTAAGTCCGAAAAGTTGTGCAACCTGCATGGCAAGGATAAGAAGAATAATACCCTTAACTACCCTACCCGCACTTGAACCTCTTATCAACTTGATAAGTTTGTAGATAAGAAATGCAATTATGGCAATATCAATGGCGTCACGCAGGGTGAACATGGATATAAAATTTAAAATAGAATCCAATACATTCATCATTTATCAACCTTTACTTTCGTAAGCAAAATATTCTACATATATTTTAACATACTTTCTCCCGTAATGGAAGAGTTTTTTTATTATTTACAAAGAATTCACACATTTATTTTTTTGAGTGCGGAAACCAATGTTTCAACGTCACTAAAATCGTTAAAAACGGAGAAACTCACACGTACCGTACCCATCCGATCCCCTGCCGTTTCGTGAGCAAGTGGTGCACAATGGAACCCCGATCTGACCGCTATATCACAAAGCGATAATTGGTAAGAAACCTCATCTGCATTCACCCGTGCCAAATTGAAGGACAACACCCCACTCTGGCACTGTTTTTTGTGGTCATAATACAAAGTTGCGCCGCTGATTTTCCCAATTTCTTCCGTACAGTAATCAAGCAACTCTCGCTCATGTCTGTAAAGTTCACTCACTTTACAGACGAATTTAATGCCCGCATTAAGACCTGCAATTCCGTGAGCATTTTGCGTCCCCGTTTCATGTCGATCAGGAAGAAAATCAGGCTGAAACGCCTCGTGTGACTGACTTCCCGTGCCTCCTTGCATGAGCGGAGATATCTCTCTTCCATCTCGGCATACGAGAATTCCCGTTCCTTGTGGCCCGTATAAACCTTTGTGTCCCGGCATACAAACAAACCTTACCGCTGTCAAGTCGTTTAACTTTACAGGGATGCATCCTGCGGATTGTGCGGCATCTATAACAAGTGGGATTCCCTTACTCGCACAAAGAGCATTAATTTCCTTAATCGGGAGAATATACCCGAACACATTTGACACGTGCGTTACAATTACCGCCTTTGTATTTTTCTTTATTTCACGATTAATTGCTTCCACCATAAGTTCAGGTTCAAAAAGCGGTGCACGGGCGACAGAAAAAGACACTCCTTTATCGCCCAAAAACGCCAAAGGACGAACAACCGAATTATGCTCATATCCTGAAATTACTGCATGGCCGCCCTTACCCATAATTCCGTGAATTGCTATATTCAGTGCGTGAGTGGCGTTAAGCGTGAATATAATATTCTCAGCACTTTTTGCACCGAAAAAATCCGCCGCCGTCTCGCGACATTCAAAAAGAATATCCGCCGCTCGCATTGACGCACCGTGTCCTCCACGCCCCGCATTTGCTGCAGTTTTAATGGCCTCAGTCACTGCATCGGTTACACTTTGAGGCTTTATAAGAGTTGTTGCGGCATTATCTAAATAAGTCACACTCTCAACTCCCGATAACCGTTTTCCGAGGGCACATAGACCTTCATAATTCCAAAATTTTCACCACTCAATATATCAAGGGATTCGGCCAGATACACGTCTGACACCTTCACAGCAAAACCACAACCGTTACCTACTAGGTGAGCTTCCGGCTTTATCACGTAAGCACTGATTCCGTTTCTTTCAAGCACTCGCTTCGCTCTTTGTGCATAAGTCACCGAGCGTAATATAATCAAGCAACCGTTCACTTATTCTCATCTCCTTCATAAGCATTCTATGCTCACAAAGAAAAACGAGTGCCAAACGGCACTCGTCAACTATTCTATTATGCATACCGCATGTGCAGAAATACCAAGTCCTTCTCCTGTAAAACCAAGTTTTTCTTCCGTGGTTGCCTTGACACTTACACAACTCACGTCAACGCAAAGTGCTTTCGCGATGTTTCCACGCATTTCATCAATGTACGGTGCAAGTTTAGGACGTTGTGCAATTATGGTTGCATCAACATTTCCAACTTTATAACCCTCTTTTCCAATGATTTCACACACTTTAGAGAGCAAAACCAAACTATCAGCACCTTTGAAACTTTCATCGGTATCAGGGAAATGGCGGCCGATGTCGCCCATTGCCGCAGCACCCAAAAGTGCATCTGAGATTGCGTGCAGTAGGACGTCTGCGTCACTGTGTCCCAAAAGGCCTTTCTCGTACGGTATGGTGACGCCGCCAAGTATCAAGTCTCGATTTTCCACCAATTTATGCACGTCGTATCCATGTCCTATTCGCATCACTTTTCACCTTTACTTTCAAGTATTGCCCGTGCGAACACAAGGTCCTCGGGAGTTGTTATTTTTCTGTTAAAAACATCGCCTTGAGTAAGTGCTATGCGTCCGCCGATAATCTCGACTGCAGAGCAATCATCGGTAATCGGTATATTTTTCTCAACCGCATTATGAAGTGCACCCAAAATCAATTCGCGATCAAAAATCTGCGGAGTTTGTATAGCACAAACGCTATCTCGATCAACCGTTTTAGATGTGAAGCAGCCGTCTTTTTCCTTAATGGTGTCAACTATCGGTACCATAGGTGCTGCCGCATGGAATTTACGTGCCGCCGCTATTGTATCAGACACAATGCTTTCGGTAACAAACGGACGTGCACCATCGTGAATTGCTACGTATTTACACTTTTTATCAACCGCACGAAGTCCCAAAAGCACGGATTCCCCACGTGTTGCACCACCGCAAATGACCTTTGTCGCCTTACTTATGCCATACTCGCTGCAAAGTGCTTTCAGGTGCTCCACCGCATCTGCACGTGTAGGGATAACTATCTCGGCAATTTCGGGATGGTCTTCAAATATCTTAAGCGTACGAATTATTACTGGTATTCCGTTTAATTCCAGAAACAGTTTGTCGGCACCTTTCATACGACTTGCACTGCCTGCCGCAGGGATAACCGCCGCAACCGTTCTTTTCGTTTTCGCAAACATAAGAGCACACTTCCTCTCTCCCAAAATTATATCCGTTTTTCACTCTAAAATCAAGGTAAAAGTAAAACTTTAAATTTACCCCTTTACAGAATCGAAAAAATGTACTATTATATATGTAGATGTACTCAGGTTAGGAGGTTTGTTTTTATGTATGATCCAACAAAATGGACTAGAAAGTTTGTTATCGGTGATGACTCCGAATCAGACATGAAATCCATCTTAATAGATGTATACAAAGCACTTAAAGAAAAAGGTTATAATCCCGTCAATCAGATTGTGGGTTACATTCTTTCCGAAGACCCCACCTACATCACAACTCATAAGGATGCGCGTAAACTTATTCGCAGAATTGACAGGGACGAATTATTAAATGCCCTAGTTTCAAATTACCTTAGAGACGCATCTGATTCCAAGGACTAAACAACCATATCTTGTGCGGTATCACCTGATACCGCACAATTTGTGTCTTTTTGTAGAAAGTTTTTTATTAAATTAGGTTGACAATAAAGTTACAATATGTTACAATTTGTATCGTTGGTATTACGAATTGTAACAAGTCTTATTTAAAGGAGAGTTTTATTATGGCAACTGCAAAGAAGAAAAAAGACGAACTCCTTTCCTACAAAGGAAGACCTGTTTCTCGTAAGGACAATACCATCTACTACGGAAGCATGGCTGATTCGCATATCGTTATGCTCCAGATTAATGAAACAAAAACAGAAAAAGACGGCCTTGAGGTGGCTACCCGTGTTTCGGTTCAACTTCAGTTAACCGACTTTACGGTAAGAACCAAAGATCGCATAATCAAGAAGACCGAGGTTAACGGTCTTTATGATGCCTTCGATATCGGTGCTGTCTGGCTTGAACGTGCACTCAGTGCAAAATAAACCTTCTGTTTTTGCAACGATTTTGGAGGTTTTCCCCTATGATACGCAAGGTTTTAACCCGTGCGGCAATTCTTTTCACTTTAGTTTTATCTTTTGCATTTCTTGCATCTGCAGCTGATGCTACAATATCTGCAAACGGCGGTCTTCGCATGCGTAGTGCGATGTCCACAAATTCCGGCGTAATCCTCACCATCCCCAGCGGTGCAACCGTAAACGTTACAGAACGTGGTGATTCCTGGTGCAAGGTTACTTACTCCGGCAAAACCGGATACGTCTCAACACGATATCTTGTTTTCGGTGCTGCAACCACTTCCCGTTCCGGTGAGGTTCGTGATTCCCTCGCTCAGAAGCGACAAGTAATTGTAAACGCCGCTGTTGCACAACTTGGCAAACCCTACAGATCCGGTTACAATGGTCCATACAGTTTTGATTGTTCCGGTCTCACACAGTATGTCTATAAAATATGCGGCTACTCTATTGAACGTGGTCCTTCTTCTCAGCTTAGAAGTCTCGGTGTTTCGGTTTCCAAAGAAAACTTACTCCCCGGTGACCTTGTGTTCTTCAGAGATTCCCGTTACGGAAGCGGTGTCGCTACACACGTTGGTATTTATGTAGGCAACGGTCAGATGATCCACGCCCCCAATCGCAACCAAACCGTTAAGTACACCACTATCAATTCAGGTTACTATGCAAAATACTACATTGGTGCTCGTCGTGTAGTCAATTAAACAAATAAAAAAACTGCTAAGACTCACCGTCTTAGCAGTTTTTTATTTTCACAAGTGTTTTAGTGCTCCACAACGGCTCTCTCACGGAAGAGAAGTGTTATACACCAAAGGCCGGCAAGACCTACGACTGTATAAACAATACGGCTTATCAGTGCACCCATTCCGCCAAAAAGACTTGCAACAAGGTCAAACTGAAAAACGCCTATACTTCCCCAATTAAGTGCACCGATAATAACTAAAATCAACGCAATTCTATCTAACATGAATTTCAACTCCTATCTTTGTTTCACTTGCATTTTTATTATAGACAGGAGTTTGCTTTTTATACAAAAAACGGAGAGAAAATCTCTCCGTTTTTTTATTTTTGAGAATTCACATCTTCGGCATTTAAGATAACAAGTTGTGATGCGTCGTAATAACTCTGTGAGAAAAGCATCCAGTCATTTTTATCCTTATCATCAAGTGCGGTGAGTCGGCCGAGAATCATCTTCACCTCACCGTTTCGGGTTGCATTTAAAAGTTTACCTCTGGGATATGCCTTGATTTCAAGTTTTGCACCCCAAGTTTTAGCAACTTCATTTGCAAATTCAACGTCAAATCCGGTGTACTTTCCGTTCTTATCAAGATAAGAAAACGGTGCGTTATCTTCCGCAACACCAACGGTCAAAACGCGATCCTTCACGGTTCCTGCGTTATAATCAAAATCCAAAACCTCAGGTGCTTTCTGCTCGAAATACTTTCCGTAGATTTTGTCATACTCTCCTGTATGGCGAAGTTTTGACAGCGTAGACTCGATTTCAAGGACGAAAGAATCGCTCTCAGTATAATCCTGAACGTATGTTGCAGCCTTGTATTCCTTATCTGCAAGTTTCTGCATCATAACCACAAAATCGCTATCGCCTTTAAGATATTTTTCCGCATTGCGAGGATTTAAAATAAGAGCCTTGATTTTTTTATCTCTAAGCGCCTGAACGCCTTCTTCGACGGTTGCAAAACTTTTAAGTTTTGCATTGGGAATATTGTCCTTTACCAGAGTTTCCTCTGTAATTCCATCGACTACACCCACTTTTTCACCTTTAAGGTCTTTAAGTAAGATATAGTCCTGATTGGGGTTATCGGTTGTACATCCGCACAGAAGCAAAGACAACAGAGTTCCCAGGACAAGTGCGAGACAAATTTTTCTCATACAAAACACTCCGTTTCGTAAAACATTAAAATAATTATATAGCATTTCCCCATAATATTCAAGTAATTTTCTTCAAAAAATATATGATAATATTATTGACACCATTTTTGTATGTGATATACTTATTAAATAGGATATTATTAGTATATATTTTACTTTACGGAGGTAATTATGCAATATACAGGATTAAACGAATTAAGAGAAAAATACTTGTCATTTTTTGAGAGCAAGGGACATCTTCGTCTCCCCAGTTTCCCCCTTCTCCCCCAGGGCGACAACTCCCTGCTTCTCATTAACTCCGGTATGGCTCCCATGAAGCCGTACTTCGCAGGCGAAATCACACCTCCTCGCACTCGTGTTACCACCTGCCAGAAGTGTATCCGCACTCCGGATATTGAAAACGTAGGTAAAACCTCACGTCACGGTACTTTCTTTGAAATGCTTGGTAACTTCTCTTTCGGTGATTATTTCAAGCGTGAAGCAATGGGCTGGGCTTGGGAATTTATCACTAAAGTTTTAGAGATTCCGGTTAACCGCCTTTTCGTTTCCGTTTATTTAGAGGATGACGAGGCATGGGATCTCTGGACAAAAGAGATCGGCGTACCGGAAGACCGTATGGTTCGTCTCGGCAAAGCTGACAACTTCTGGGAAATCGGTGCAGGTCCCTGCGGCCCCTGTTCTGAAATTTACTTTGACCGCGGCGAAGAGCATGGTTGTGACAACCCCAATTGTGCTCCCGGCTGCGATTGCGACCGTTACGTTGAGTTCTGGAACCTTGTATTTACCCAATTCCACAACGATGGCGAAGGCAACTACACTCCCCTTAAGCAGAAAAATATTGATACCGGCATGGGCCTTGAGCGTCTTGCTTGTATTATGCAGGGTGTTAAGTCCCTTTTCGAGGTTGATACTATCCAGAACATTATGAAGCACATCGCTCGAATTGCAAAGGTAAATTACGGCGACGATGAAAAAACCGACATATCCCTCCGCATTATTACCGACCATATTCGTTCCACCACCATGATGGTATGCGACGGTGTTATGCCCTCAAACGAAGGTCGCGGATATGTGTTACGCCGCCTTTTACGCCGTGCTGCACGTCACGGCAGATTACTCGGCATCAACGGTGCTTTCCTCTGCGACGTTTGCGATACGGTTATTTCCGAAAGTGGCAACGCTTATCCCGAACTTAAGACCAAGGCAGATTATATTAAAAAGGTTGTCCGTATGGAAGAAGATAGTTTTGAACGTACCATTGACGGCGGTCTTAACATCTTAAACGATATGATTGCAAAACTCAAAACTGACGGCAAGGATGAACTTGCAGGTGAGGATGCATTCAAGTTATATGATACTTTCGGCTTCCCCATTGACTTAACTCTTGAAATCATTGAAGAAGCAGGTTTCAAAGTTGACCGTGCAGGTTTTGATTCACTCATGAACGAACAGCGTGAACGTGCACGTGCTGCACGTGCTGCAATGGGCGATTTTGCGTGGGAGAGTTTGGATCTCGGCATTGACAAGGATGCAAAAACCGAATTTACAGGTTATTCCGAAGAAAAGACCAACAGCAAGATTCTTGCCATTGTAGTTGACGGCAAGACCGTTGATATACTCGGTGCAGACGTGGAGGCTACCATTGTGCTCGACCGCACTACTTTCTATGCAGAAAGTGGCGGACAGTGTGCAGATACCGGTTATCTCGTTTCAGGCGACGCTCGTTTCAATGTAGTTGACGTTCAGAAAACCAAGGACGGCAAGTTCTTACATACCGGCGTTATGGAGTCTGGAACCCTAGAGCTTGGTTCAACTGTAGAAACAGAAATCGATGTAACTCGTCGTGCGGCAATTATGCGTGCACACTCTGTTACTCACCTTCTCCAGAAAGCACTCAGAAACCATTTAGGTGCTCACGTTGAGCAGGCGGGCAGTTATGTTACCCCCGACACCGTTCGCTTTGACTTTACCCATTTCTCCGCACTCACAGCGGATGAAATCGCTGCAGTTGAGGCTGAGGTTAATGCACAGATTTTAGCAGGTCTTGAAATTGACACCCGCGAGATGCCCATTGACGAGGCTAAGAAACTCGGTGCAATGGCACTCTTTGGCGAAAAGTACGGCGACGTAGTTCGCGTTGTCAAGATGGGCGACTACTCCATCGAACTTTGCGGCGGTACACACATGGACAACACCGCAAAAGCAGGTCTTTTCAAGATTACAACCGAAACCTCTGTTGCTGCGGGCGTACGCCGTGTTGAGGCAATTTGCGGTAAGGCTGTACTTGATAAAATCGCATCTACCAATGCTACTCTCATTGAAGTTTCCGAAATTATGAAGACCGCACCTCACGAGATTGTTGCAAAGGCTACACAAACCGCAAACGAAGTAAAGCTTCTCAAGGCAGAGGTTGCAACCCTTCGTGATAAACTCGCATCTTTCGATGCACAGAATATGGTTAATGAAGCAACAGAGATTAACGGCCTGAAAGTCATTACCGTTAAGAAGGACGGAGCAAGTGGTGATTCTCTCCGCACAATCGGTGATCAGTTAAGAGGCATGGACGATTCCATCGTCGCCCTTTTAGCAGGCGTTTCCGACGGCAAAATCGTTTTCGTTGCAAGTTGTGGCAAGACGGCAGTTAACGCCGGAATTAAGGCAGGAAACCTCGTTCGTGAGGTTGCTACCATCTGCGGCGGTAAAGGCGGCGGTAAGCCCGACAGTGCTATGGCAGGCGGCAGTGACGTTTCCAAACTTGATAAGGCACTCAACTTTGTTGCAGGTTATGTTGCTGAAAATTCCAAGTAAGGAGTAGATATAAAAATGGATTGTCTTTTCTGTAAAATTATCGCAGGTGAAATCCCCTCCAATAAGGTTTACGAGGATGATTTCGTACTTGCATTTCACGATATTGCACCTCAAGCACCCACTCACGTACTCGTTATCCCGAAGGCCCACATCCCCTCTATGGCGGCTGTGAACGAGGAGAATGCCGAAATCGTTTCAAAGGTGCTTTCTGCCGTGTCAAAAGTCGCAAAAGAACTTGGACTTGAAGAAAATGGTTACCGTGTTGTTTCAAACTGCGGTGAATATGCAGGTCAGACCGTACATCACCTGCACTTCCATATTTTAGGCGGCAAACAGTTAGACCTTAAGATGTGTTAAAAAATTAAAAGCGGTGGATCAAATCCACCGCTTTTTTATTCATTCATCAGTTTTTCAATTTCATTTTTTGTTGCAAGGCCTTTGGAAAATGCGGTTGCTCCGCCCGATGCAACACCTAGTTGCAATGCGTACTCATAGCCCCTGTCAACACCAGCTAAAAATCCCGCAACCATTGAATCCCCTGCACCAACGGAGTTTATAACCTTTCCGGATTTAGCAGGACATGCGTGAACCTCACCCTTTGCATCTACTAAAATCGCACCGTCACCCGCCATAGATACGAGAACGTTTGCCGCACCCATGGTCTGCAGTTTGATTGCACATTCGACAACGTCTTCTTTTGTGTCCAAGTTTTTACCGAACAACTCCGCTAGTTCGTCTCTATTTGGTTTAATTAAAAACGGTTTGTATTTCAGCGTGTTTTTGAGCAAATCACCCGTTGCATCAACTACAATTCTTATATTTTTATTTGACAGTCTTTCAAGAATCTTCTCGTATATATCACTCGGCATCGAACCCGGTATGCTTCCCGAAAGAACCAAAGTATCACCGTCATTTATGTCTTTTACTTTAATTAAAAACTCGTCAATCTTATCAGCGTCAACAATCGGTCCTCTGCCGTTTATCTCGGTTTCTGCACTACCCTTCAGTTTTACGTTGATGCGGGAAAATCCGTTATTTAACCTTATAAAATCTGTAGAGATGCCACTTTCCTTAAGATAGTTTTCTATTGCAAGACCTGTAAACCCCGCAATAAAGCCGAGTGCCTTTGTTTCTATCCCCAATTCATTTAAAACAAGAGATACGTTTATTCCCTTTCCACCGAAATATATTTCCTCCGATAAAGAGCGATTTGTCATACCCGAAACTACGTCATCGGTGTGCATTACGTAATCAATGGCAGGGTTAAATGTAACAGTATAAATCATCTCAAGCCTCTCAGTTCTTCAAGTGCGGCATTCGGAATTCCTATATCAAGAATTTCTTTTTTACCGCAAAATTTTCGTCCTAAATCGGTATTAAGTCCGACCTTATCAAGTGCTAACGTATAGGTATAGTCGGCTTTTATAACACTCCCTGCAACCTCACCCGTATCGGCGGAAAGTCCGCTCGGAATGTCAACGGAAATAATCGTGTTGTTCATCGACTCTATTCTATCTATAGCAATCTTTGCATTTCCTCTCGGTGCACCGGAAACGGAAATCCCCAAAAGTGCGTCAATAATAATGGCGTCTTGATCAACGTCATCCGTAACTTTTAAAATTTCAATTTCTTTTTGCAATTTATCAAAGGCAATTTTTGCAACGGGAGAAAGTTCCGCTACCTCGTGGGTAAGGTATACCTTTACGTCACTACCACTTTCCTTTAAAAGCCGTGCTACAACGAAACCGTCCCCGCCGTTATTGCCTTTTCCGCAAAACACGGCAAATTTTGTCTCACAGAAATTTTCTTTGATGCAGTTAAAGATACTCTTCCCTGCATTTTCCATAAGTTGACTTTCCGGAATCCCGTATTTCGTCGATGCTAACTTATCAAGTTTTTTAATATCCGCCGCCGTCGCTAGAAACATGCTTAGTTCTCCTTACCAAA
>JAFYQP010000054.1 GCA_017559855.1 Clostridia bacterium
TATCTTTAAGGGAAGCGACGGCGTAAACTACGCACAGGTAACCGTAAAGGTAGAGGTAGTAACATTAGCATCTAAGGTAACCTTAAGTGAAGGTGGATACGTAGATGCAGTAAACGGAGCAGATCTTCCCACCATCACCCCGCCTACAAAGGCAGGATATATCTTTGACGGATACTATGATGGAGAAGGCGGTACCGGAACCAAGTACTACAACGCAGACGGTAGCGGTGCAAGAGTATGGGATAAGTCCGGAGACGTAACCCTTTATGCGAAATGGATAGAGGGTAGCACAGCACTTGGCAAGATCGGCGTATTTATGAGAAACATAAAGACCAATGACGGCAAGTACAAGGTGCACTTATTCTCAGGTATCAATAGCCTTAATTACAAAGAGGTAGGCTTTGAGGTAATTATAAACGGTGAGAAGCGTATCTTAAGCACCAAGACGGTATTCAGGAACATCAAAGCGTCAAATGATACCGTAACTCCTGCAAAACTTGGTGATGAATGTATAGCAATCTTTGCTCATACGATAGAGGTTTCTGAGGAACTGAAGGGCGAAGCCTTGACCTACAGACCTTATGCAAAGGATAAAAAAGGAAAGTACATTTATGGTAAAACCGTAACGATTTCCAAGATTTACCAAGACTAAAGTTGAGGAGGGGCATAAATGTATTACAACAAACCCAATTTCAAGGTAGTTGAAATCTCAAATGAGGATATTATCTTAACCTCAATTGATTGGGATTACAAAGATACAATTGAAATTGAAGGCGAACTTGAATTTGGATGATAAAAATAAATTGTACTAGGAGGTGCTACGATGTACAACACACCAAAATTTGAAATTATCACGACAGAGAACGAAGATATTATCTTAACTTCACTCATTGATAAGGGTGATGTTAGCATTGACGATATCCCCTCATATGATTGGGACTCTGAAAACCCGTAAAGACAATAAAAAGCGACAAGGCGTTTTGCCTTGTCGCTTTTTGATTTGTAAAATTTATTTACCGCATAGCACCGCAAATTTCATCGGTCAAATGCTTGTATAAGTTAAAAGAAAAAGATATAATAAAATCATAGGAGGTGAAGGATTTGCAGAAATATGACATATTCGGTATGAGTTGTGCTGCTTGTAGTGCCCGTGTGGAAAAAGCGGTAAGAAGCGTTCACGGAGTAGATACCTGTGCGGTAAATCTTCTTACAAACTCGATGCAAGTGGAAGGAGACGTAACTCCTGATGTTATTATTGCGGCGGTACGCACCGCAGGATATGATGCCGCAGTTTTTGGCGAGAAAAAGATAGAAACGGGAAAAGAAAAAATCAAGGCACGACTGATTACCTCCCTTTGTATTCTTGTTGTTTTAATGTATTTCTCTATGGGGCATACGATGTTTGCACTCCCTCTGCCTCCATATTTAACCGCACACCCCTTTGTAATTGCAATGATTCAATTTATCCTCGCAGGGGCGGTTATGATAATCAATCGAAACTTTTTCACAAACGGGTTTAAAGGCGTTATTAAATTGTCCCCCAATATGGACACGTTGGTAGCATTAGGCTCATTTGCATCCTTTGCTTATAGTACGGCAATTATGATTCAAAACGAGGAAGGAATGCTTCACAATCTTTATTTTGAATCCGCTGCAATGATTTTGGCACTTATAACGGTTGGAAAACTTTTAGAGGCTTATGCCAAAGGCAAAACGAGCGATGCCCTGGCATCCCTTATGAAACTTGCCCCGAAGACCGCATCCATCATTCAAAATGGTGAAGAAACCATTGTGCCAATTGAAAGTGTGAAGGTGGGCGACCTTTTTGTTGTGCGACCGGGAGATAGTATTCCGGTAGACGGTGTAATATGCGAGGGCGGCGGTGCTATAAACGAATCTTCCCTTACCGGTGAGAGTATTCCTGCCGATAAATCGGTGGGCGACAGTATATTTTCTGCAACGCTTAACCAATCGGGGTACATTGTCGCACGTGCAACTCGTGTAGGTGAGGACACAACTCTTGCTCAAATAATCAAAACGGTAAGTGACGCATCCGCATCAAAGGCACCTATTGCCAAATTGGCAGATAAAGTTTCCGGCGTTTTCGTACCGATTGTAATTTTTATTGCGGTGATTACGTTTGTTACGTGGCTCGTTCTGGGTGAGAGTATGGGACATGCCTTAAGTCGTGGTGTTTCTGTGCTTGTTATCAGTTGCCCATGTGCTCTTGGCCTTGCAACGCCCGTTGCCATTATGGTTGGAAGCGGTGTTGGTGCCAAAAACGGAATTTTATTTAAAACGGCAACCGCACTTGAAATTACGGGAAAAAGTGATATCGTTGTCCTTGATAAAACCGGTACTATTACAAAAGGTTTGCCTGAGGTATGTCGTGTAATCCCGGTAAAAGATGAACTTATACAAGCGGCATATTCTCTTGAGATAAAAAGCGAACATCCTCTCTCTCGTGCTATTGTGGCGTATGGAGAAAAAACAGGTACAACACCGACTGACGTGCGTGATTTTAATATTGTCCCCGGTCGTGGTCTTGAAGGGCGGCTTTGGGAAAAGAAAATTCACGGTGGAAATCGTGAGTATATAGAGGAGTTTTGCACTCTGCCCGAAAACGTAAAGAGCGATGCGGACAGTTTTGCCCAAAACGGTGAAACTCCGTTATTTTTTGAGTGTAACGGGGAATTTCTCGGTACTATCACCGTAGCGGATGCTTTGAAAGATGATAGCGATGATGCAATAGAAGACCTTGAAAAACTTGGACTTAAAACGGTTATGCTCACGGGTGACAATGAAAAAACCGCAAAAGCGGTGGCAGATAAGGTGGGTATTTCCCGTGTTATTGCGGGTGTGCTTCCAAATGGCAAAGCCGAGGCGATACGAAACCTTTCGGGCAAGGTGTGCATGATAGGTGACGGAATAAATGATGCCCCTGCATTAAGTGCGGCATTCGTTGGTATGGCGATTGGAAGCGGCACCGACATTGCCTGCGAGTCATCAGATATTGTCCTTATGGGAAATAGTCTTACAGATGCAGTAAAGGCGATTAAACTCAGTCGTGCCACATTGAAAAACATCAAGGAAAATTTATTCTGGGCATTTTTCTATAACGCAATCGGTATCCCACTCGCAGCAGGTGTATTTATCCCGATTTTCGGTTGGGAACTAAATCCGATGTTCGGTGCGGCGGCTATGAGTTTGTCAAGTTTTTGCGTTGTGACAAATGCTCTTCGCCTGAATTTCATAAAGTTAAAAAAGGAGAAGAAAACTATGGAAAAAATAATTGTAATTGAAGGTATGATGTGCCCGCATTGTGAGGCACGTGTAAAAGGACTTTTAGACGGTCTTGCACAGGTGAGTGCGTCAGACGTAAGCCATGTGCGTGGCGATGCAAAAATCACCTTAACCGCAGAAATTAAAGATAGTGATATTAAAAAACTTATCGAAGATGCAGGTTATAAGGTAATTGAAATTAAATAAAAAACAAGGTGTCGCTTAGCGACACCTTGTTTTTTATTTTGTTATAACCGTTCTGTTGGGA
>JAFYQP010000004.1 GCA_017559855.1 Clostridia bacterium
GGTTTGGTCGTCTTTCTGTTCATTTTCATTATAAGCATAATTCCTGATCGGAATTAAAAAATCCCTGCCTGAATAGGCAGGGATTTTTTATTAACCAAAGTATCTAGCAAGAAGGCCCTCGAAGCCGCGACCATGGCGAGCCTCGTCCTTTGCCATTTCATGAACGGTATCGTGGATAGCGTCAAGATTGAGTGCCTTTGCACGCTTTGCAAGTTGCATCTTACCGTCACATGCACCGTTTTCTGCAGCTGCACGGAGTTCAAGATTCTTCTTGGTGCTGTCGGTAACAACCTCGCCTAAAAGTTCAGCAAACTTTGCAGCATGCTCTGCTTCTTCGAAAGCGTATCTCTTGAATGCCTCTGCAACCTCAGGGTAACCTTCACGGTCTGCCACGCGGCTCATTGCAAGGTACATACCAACCTCACAGCACTCACCCTCGAAATTCATACGGAGACCTGCGATAACCTCTTCATCAACGCCCTGTGCAACACCTACGCGATGCTCATCTGCGTAAACGGTCTCACCTGCGGTGAGTTCATTAAACTTACTTGCCGGAGCCTTACATAACGGGCAAACGTCAGGTGCCTTCTCGCCCTCGTGGATATAACCGCAAACTGTACATACAAACTTTTTCATGATAATTTTCCTCCAAATAATAATTTTTTATTTTTGGCAGTTTTGGCAATAGCCCCAGAATGTGATGTCACATCTTTCAGCCGCAATGCCGTACTGCTTATTAACCGCCTGACACATGATGTCTTCTTCTGCCGCAAGTTCAACGTCAACCACCGCATTGCATTTCCGACAGATGAAATGCGGGTGGGGATTTGTTGTCCCGTCAAGACGTTCATACCCGTCAACCGTGCCTACCGTAATCGCATATCCGTCCTCTTTAAGCTGGGCAATATTGCGATAAACCGTCGCAAGACTTATATTCGGATACTGTCGCTTCACCTGCTCACACACCCATTCAACCGTAGGGTGGTCTTTAGTTGAGAGCAGCGCGTTTAAAATCGCCTGTCTTTTAGGACTGAAATTTCTTTTATTTTTCATATGTTAGCCCTCAAAAGTGATAATCATTCCTAACTTTGATAGTATCATATCATATATAAAAATTTTTGTCAACACTTTTTTTGAAAAAATTTTTATGGTATAATATTTTTATTGTGAGGTGAGGAATGTGATTCGGCTAAATCAAATAAAGATGCCCCTTGATGCCGTGTATGAAGATTTCATCCACGAGGTGGCACGGCGACTGAAAATAAGTGCAAGTGAAATCAAATCTCTTGAAATTTCCCGCAAGTCAACCGACGCAAGAGACAAAAGTCGCGTCCACTTTGTATATTCATTTGACGTTGACATTGCCCGAAACACCTCCCTGCCCAAAAACGCCGAGAAAATTTCACCTTACGCAGAGCCGCAGATAATTAAAAAATCTTTCCCCCGTCCACCCGTGGTTATAGGCAGCGGACCGGCAGGACTTTTTGCGGCACTCACTCTCGCACGTGCGGGAGCGAGTCCTATCGTGCTTGAACGTGGTGACGACGTGGATACCCGTCATAAGAAAATTGAAAATTTCTGGAAAAGAGGAGTTCTTGACACAAATTCAAACGTGCAGTTTGGAGAAGGCGGTGCAGGTACTTTTTCCGACGGAAAGTTAAACACCGGAACAAAAGATCCGCGGCAGAAAAGAGTTCTCCGCGAATTTGTAAAAGCAGGAGCACCTGCCGAAATCCTATACCTTGCAAAGCCACACATCGGCACGGACTATCTGCGAACGGTTGTAAAGAATATCCGTTTGGAGATAGAAAGCCTTGGCGGACGGGTACTTTTTAATCACAAAGTCACAAATCTTGACATAAAAAACGGAAAAGTTTGCGGTGTATACGCAAACGATACACACTTTGAATGTGACCAGGTTGTTCTCGCCATCGGGCACAGTGCACGTGACACCTTCCAAATGTTGTTTGACGCGGGAGTAGATATGACTCCCAAAGCATTTTCTGTAGGTGTACGTATAGAGCATCCACAGGCACTTATAGATGCGGCACAATACGGAAAATTCGCAAATCACCCCGCCCTCACGGCTGCGGATTACAAACTCTCAACGCATCTTACAAACGGACGAGGAGTATATAGTTTTTGTATGTGCCCCGGCGGGCTTGTTGTTGCCGCCGCCAGTGAAGAAGGTATGGTATGTACCAACGGAATGAGTAATTTTGCCAGAGATGAGAAAAATGCAAACAGTGCTCTTCTCGTAGGCATAACCCCAGACGATTTTGAGGACAAGCATCCTCTGTCCGGCATAAAGTTGCAACAGAAATTGGAGCGTCTCGCCTTTAAAATGGGCGGCGAAAATTACCATGCACCCGCACAAAGAGTGGGAGATTTCATAAAAGGTGTGCCCACCGTACAATTCGACACGGTAACTCCGTCTTATGCTCCCGGCGTTACCCCATGCGACTTAAACGCTCTTTTTAATAATGAAATTTCCGCATCCCTCCGCGAAGGAATTCTTACCTTCGACCGTAAAATACACGGTTTTGCAAATGACGATGCGGTGCTTACCGGCGTGGAGGCCAGAAGTTCATCTCCCGTGCGAATAGTAAGAGATGAAAACTGTCTGTCCATCCCCGGACTCTACCCTTGCGGTGAGGGTGCGGGCTATGCCGGCGGAATTATGTCAGCGGCAGTGGATGGAATCCGTGTCGCGGAAAGGATACTTTTATGATGCCTTTATACATTTTCCTTATCGTTATGAACGTAACCTCTTTTTTTGCCTTTGGAATAGATAAACTTCTCTCCAAAAGTGGTGCAAGACGAATATCAGAAAAAACGCTCCTGATACTTTCCACTTTTGGCGGCTCTTTCGGTGCGCTTATCGGAATGGTGCTTTTCAATCATAAAACTTCCAAAGCAAAATTCCGTTACACCGTCCCATTCTTGTTTATACTTTATGCGATTATTCTTCTATATAAATAAAAAAACAGAGGTCGTTTGACCTCTGTTTTTTTATTTATTTCTTAGCGGCTTTTTCCACTATTTTATAAAGTGCTATAAGTGCAAGCGCGTTGGGGATTACCATTAAGTAGTTAAAGAAATCGGTAAGTTCCCAAACGAGATCGTTTGAGAGAAGTGTACCCATGAAGATAAATCCGATAGAGATAATCGCATATAAAACGGTACCCCATTTTTTGCCGCCGCATAAGTACTCTGCATTGACTTTACCGAAGTAGTTCCAACCGATGATTGTGGAGAATGCAAAGAAGAAAAGACAGATTGCAACGAAAATATTACCAATATTTCCACCGACTATCATAGAATAAGCACTCTGCATAGCGGTAGTCTTACTAACAATTGCACCGGCACCTGTAGTTGCCGCAACGTAAGCGTCACCGGTAAGTCCCGCAAGAGGTGCACCTTCACCCACGTATAAGCAGGAGATTACAACAAGAGCGGTCATAGTAAGAACAACGAAGGTGTCTACAAACACACCAATCATAGCGGCAACGCCCTGATCGTGAGGTTTTTCAACCTCTGCTACCGCATGAGCGTGAGGTGTTGAACCCATGCCCGCTTCGTTTGAGAAAAGTCCACGTTTTGCACCCTGTGAAATTGCGGTCTTTAACGCATAACCGATTCCACCGCCGATGAGTGCATTGGGGCTGAATGCATATTTAAATATCATACCGATAGTAGCGGGGATATACTGAATTCTTGCACAGAGAATAACAACGCCGCCAACAAGGAATAAAACCGCCATAAAGGGAACCAATTTCTCGGTAACAGATGCTATTCTCTTGATGCCGCCGATGAAGATGAACGCGGAAACCGCGGCGAGAATAATACCGATAATCCAACCGTCAACACCGATTGCGTTGTTTAATGATTCTGCAATTGAGTTAGACTGTACCATGCTACCCATAAAGCCGAGTGCAAGTACCGCAACGATTGCAAAGAAACCTGCAAGGAACTTGCCAAATCCGTTGGGGAACGCACGTTTTATGTAGTAAACCGGACCGCCTCTGTAGTTATCACCGTCTTTTACTCTTGTTTCCTGAGCAAGGATTGCCTCGGCGTAAATTGTTGCCATACCCAAAAAGGCAATGATCCACATCCAGAAGATAGCACCGGGGCCACCGATAAGGATAGCACCGGATGCACCTACGATATTACCGGTACCGACCTGTGCGGCAATTGCGGTTGCAAGTGCCTGGAAAGAAGAAATTCCGCTCTTCTTTTCCTTTTTACTGAAAATACCGCCGAAAACCTTTTTAAAGCCTTCACCAAAGCATCTTACCTGAACGAAGCGTGTTTTTACTGTGAAGAAAAGGCCAACGCCTATGAGCAGAATTATAAGGATATAATCCGCAAGATAGGAGTTTATTTTTGCGACAATTTCTAAAATTTTTGCTTCCATTACTTTTACCTCCGCAAAAAATAAGACTCTCGCAGAATATACGAGAGTCTCTAAAAAACAAAAAACAGAATTATAAAACTTCTCTGTCCTTTTGCCTGAGAGATTCGGCGATTTCTCACCTTGCACCTTCGGCACCCGCTTCATCGGGATTCTCCAGAGTTTCTCCGCTTACGGTCGATAAATCTTCCGCAAACATCTGCGACATATGTATTATATAAACTTTTTGTTAATTTGTCAAGGGCTTCATTGACTTACCCTGTTTTTTTCGTTAAAATAATTAGGTTGATGTAACGCATATATATTTAACGAGAGGGGGTTGTGTCCTAAAATGTTTGGTAAACTCAAAGAGAAATTCAACGAGTCGGTCTCCAGTGTTCTTCCAATTTCCATAATTGTTCTCATACTTAGTATTTTTGTGGATATTCCCACCGGCACTCTGGTATTATTTCTCGTTGGAGCCCTTTTGCTCATCGTTGGTATGGGTTTTTTCCAACTTGGTGCAGAAATGGCGATGACTCCACTTGGCAGAAATATCGGCACACGCATAATTAAAACAAAGAAAATTTGGATAATCGTTGCGGTTTGTCTTGTTATGGGCATTATCATTACTATTGCTGAGCCGGATTTAATCGTCCTCGCAACCCAGGTTCCCTCCATTCCAAATAATGTTCTGATATACACAATAGCAATCGGTGTGGGCATTTTCCTGGTTTTGGCGTTTCTCCGAATTTATTTAAAGGTCAGTCTCCCGATTATTTTAACCATACTTTATATCATTGTTTTTACCGTTGCTCAATTTGCGCCTGCAAGTTTTATCCCCGTTGCTTTCGACTCCGGCGGTGTTACAACCGGCCCCATGACCGTTCCTTTCATTATGACTATGGGTGTCGGTCTTTGTGCAGTGCGAAGTGATAAGGAAAGCGGCAACGACAGTTTTGGTTTTATAGCTCTATGCAGTATAGGACCTATTCTTATGGTTCTTCTCTTGGGTATGTTCTATAACCCCACGGGTGTCGCCGTTAGCGAATCTGTATCGGTTATGGTTTCGCACACCTCAGATGTAATCCGCGAGTTTATTATTCATCTGCCCGAATATGCATATGAGGTATGTTCAAGCATTCTTCCCATCGTGGCAGTTTTTATTATATTCCAGATTGTTTGCCGACTTTTTAGAAAAAGACAACTCCTCCGCGTTTCCGTAGGCCTTTTTTACACCTTTATCGGCCTTATTTTATTCCTTACCGGGGTAAACGTAGGCTTTGCTCCTGTTGGTGACCTTCTCGGCACGTACCTCGGTGCAAGTTCCTTCAGTTGGCTGCTTATCCCCGTAGGTGCACTTGTCGGATACTTTATTGTTACCGCAGAGCCTGCAGTACAGGTTTTAAACAATCAGATTGACCAGATTACCGGTGGCCTTATTTCCTCAAAGACAATGAATTTAGCACTCTCCACTGGTGTTTCCGGCGCGGTTGCTCTGTCCATGGCAAGAGTTCTTTCCGGTCTTGATATTTACTATATAATCATTCCCGGCTATATCTTAGCCCTTGCTTTAAGTTACTTTGTTCCCCCTGTCTTCGTAGGTATTGCCTTTGACTCCGGCGGTGTTGCAAGTGGTCCTATGACCTCCACCTTCTTACTTCCCCTCGCCATTGGTGCTTGTAAAGGTTTGGGCGGAAACATAGTTACCGATGCCTTCGGTGCGGTTGCGCTTGTTGCCCTATCCCCATTGCTTACCATACAACTTATGGGCCTTATTTTTAAACTTAAGTCCAAGGTTAAAGGTCCTGCTGATGAGGAAATTATTGATGAAATTATTGAGTTTGAGGAGGATATGTAATGGATACTGCACATAATCCCCGTTTGCTTATAACCATCACAGATGTGGGTGATGAAAAGAAGGTAAATGCCGCTTTTCACGCTTTAAATTTGCATGTGAGATACCAACTTCACGGTTTCGGCACCGCACCCTCTATGATTCTCGACATCTTCGGTGCAAGTAAGTCACGACATCTCACTTGCGGACTGCTTCCTAAGTCAAAGGTTAAATCTGCATTTGATATATTGGATGAAAAACTGCACCTTGCCAAAAAAGGTCACGGTATTGCCTTTACCGTTCCCATAAATGCTATGCAAACCCGACTTTACAATCTTATGACCAAAAATGATACCCCCGAAGAAAAAGGAGATGAGAGTTCCATGAGCGAAAATTCAAAGTTTTGTGCACTTGTTGTTTCGGTAAATTCCGGTTTCAGCGATGACGTTGTTGAAGTAGCACGTGCTGCCGGTGCCGGCGGCGGTACCATTATGAAAGGTATGCGTGAGGAAAGCAATGCGGTTGCAACTCAATTCTCTATCCCCTTAAAGGATGAACAGGACTTTGTTATGATACTTGTTTCGAGGGACAAAAAGCGTGAAATTATGACAGCAATACGTGAAAAATGTGGTATTAAAACCGAAGCAAAGGGAATTTTATTCTCACTTCCCATTGACGAAGTTTTCGGAATTGAATAAAAAAATCACCTGTCGATGACAGGTGATTTTTTTATTGCTTTTAAAGTTTACGGACGGAGACCTAAGCCGCCTTCAAGTGTAAGGGTTTCGCCGGTTAAGTACTTAAAGTCCTCACCTGCAAGTTGAACGCAAACGCGGCCGATTTCCTTCTCAACGTCGCCAAGATGTCCCATAGGCGGCATGTGAACGTTTTTCTCAAATGCCTCGGGATATGCGTTCTTCCACTGCTCAAGCTGTGCGGTCCACGCAAGAGGACAAATTACGTTTACGTTAATACCGTCACGCCCCCATTCGGTAGCGGCAACACGGGTAAGACCACGGATACCTTCTTTAGCAGCGGCATATGCACACTGACCGTAGTTGCCGAAAAGACCTGCACCGGACGCAAAGTTGATGATTGTGCCACGGGTTTCCTTTAAGTAGGGATAACATTCCTGCATATAGTGGAAGGTTGCATAAAGACCGGAGTACATTGCAAGGTCAAACTGCTCAACGGTGTGGTCTGCCAATGTAACGCCGGAAGCA
>JAFYQP010000055.1 GCA_017559855.1 Clostridia bacterium
TGACTATTCCTGAAAAAGTCTTCATATTCAAGCCTGAAAACTTTACTAAGGAAGGTAATGGATATACTTTTGTCGGCAGAGTTGAAAAGGGTGCTGTAAGAGTCGGCGAAACCGTTTCAATGCATATGCCCGGTGAAAAAGTCGAGGTGTACGGCGTAGTTTCAAAAATCATAATGTTCAATAAAAACCTTGACGAAGCAAAGCAGGGTGACTATTGTGGAATCTTAATAGAAAAACCAAACAAAATTCCGTATGACAGTTGGATGGTTGAAAGTCTTGGCGAAACACTTGCAGAAAGACTCGCAGATATGGGAAACTATGGCTTCAAAGTTCCTTTAAAAGCTACTTTCCAGTATGGTGCAATTAAAGAATTGGGCGAGGTTGCAACCATACGTTTACACGCTCGTGGCGGAACGGCTCCATATTCCTACGAATGGTATAAGAGTGAAAATAACGGGGAATTTAAAAAAATAACGAACGATGAAAAATACACGGTAAAAGGCTATGAGGTTGACATTATTGTAGATGAAGCGGAGTTCACAAATAATATAAAATACCGTTGTGATGTGACCGATGCGGCTGGAAGTACAAAATCGGAAAGTTATTTTGGCGTAGTACCGAGAGCGACACCGTATATCACCGTACAGCCGTATGACAAGTATGCAAATGTTGGTGATGAGGTTTCATTCTATGTATACACACGATGTGATACCGCAACATATCAGTGGTACATAAAAAATGACAATACAAACGGTTGGAAAAAAATCGAACCCACCGATTCTTGGGCAAAAGGAGCAACTACAAAAACTCTTAAAATCCAGGTTGAGAAGGCTGATTTTGCAAGTCACTGCGAATACAGATGTGATGTTAAAAACGGTTCTTACGGCATAGTTTCAAACTCCGCAAAAATTCTTCCCAGGTCAATGTACATAACATCCGATCCCAAAGTTGTTACCGGAAAACACGGCGAAAAGGTTCAGTTCAAGGTAGTGGCTGAGGGCGGAAAAGCACCGTATAACTATCAGTGGGAGTTTACATATCCCAGCGACGTGCTAGACGGCGGATATCTTAAAGTTTACAAGGACTATGAGTGGGCGGAAGGAGAAAATACTGATACCCTGACGGTTCTTGTTGATGGTAATAAAATGGATTCTCAGTGTAAATTCCGATGCACTGTAACTGATGCAACGGGAAGGAAAGTAACATCCAAAGAAGCTTACATAATCATCTCATCTGATGCAAGTGTCAGCTTCGAAAAGGGCAGTTCCAAGGACGAGACCATTGTAATATTAGGTTAATTTTAGGAGGTTTTAAAAATGAAAAAATTATTATCAGTTGTTTTGGCAATATGCCTGCTTGCATCAACATTAGTTGTGGCAAGCGCAAATGAGGCAAAGAATCCTTTTACCGATGTAAAAGAGGGCGCGTGGTACTATAGCCAAATCGTTAAAGCGGCAGACCTTAGTCTTATTAACGGTAAAACCGCAACCGAGTTTAAACCCGATGACTTACTCACCTATGCAGAGGCGATAAAACTCGCCGCTTGCATGAATGAACTTTACACAACAGGTAAGGTTACTTTGGTAAACGGCACCCCCTGGTATCAAACCTATTTGGATTACTGCACCGAACACAAGATAATTTCAAAAACATATAACTATGGTGATAACGCAACCCGTGCAGGATATATGGAAATCTTTGCAAATGCTCTTCCCGATGAGGCATTTAAAGACATTAACAATATTCCCGATGGCAGCATTTTAGACGTTGACGGTCAGGCGCCTTATGCAATTTACGTGTACAAGCTTTACAAAGCGGGTATTGTAACCGGCGTTGATGAATTACACAACTGTAATCCGGACGCATTTATTAAGAGATCCGAGGTAGCAACCATCCTTTGCCGTATGATGGATGAGGCACAGCGTGTAAGCTTTAAAATGGCAGAGGATGAGCCCGTTGTAGTACCTCCGGAAGATCCGGAAATTACAACTGAGATCCCCGTTCAGGACGCAGAGCATACAGAAGTATTACCTACAAAACCCGTTGAAATCGACAAGCCTGCTATACAGGCTCCGCTTACCATTCACAAGCAGCCTGAAGGCGCAGAACTTGATTCCTACGGCGTAAAGCACGAGCTTGAAGTTCAGGTATTCGGTGGCAAAGCTCCCTATACTTATGAGTGGTATTACAAAGCGCGTCGTGATAACGTAACAATTGAAAACGGCGATTATGTAAAGGATGCAGACACCGCAGCTCTTGTTCTCTCTGTTGAGAAAGAAAACACACTCTTAGGTGCAACTATTTACTGCAAAATTACCGATAGTGAAGGCGATACCGTAACAACAGAAGGAGTTAAGGTCTATGGCCCGTTCTCCATGCCTGTTGAGCAGTCATTAAACAGCGATGGAGAGAATGTTCTTACAGGACGAGTGGAAGATGGCGTACTTAGAGCAGGTGATAAGGTTTCTGTAATCAGAAATGGTAAGGTTGTCGCAATTGGTGTTGCAGAAGATTTACAGATGTTTAATAAGTCATTAGACGAAATTCTAAAAGGCGACAATGCGGGGATTTTCTTTGCAAAAGAAGATGGTGTAAGACCAAGTAACGGCGACATTGTTGTTAAATACAGAGAAGGCGACGTTGTAGACACAAGCGACATTGTAAATTAAAGGCTATAAACAGTTCTGACGCTTCGTGACGTTTTAAATTACAGCACTTAGAATATTTACCTCTAAATTAGGAGGCGAGCGTGTGCGCATTTTGAAAAAGACAATGGTAATTTTATGTGTAGCCCTTCTTGCTACGATGCTTTTTGCATGTGAAGGTGAAGGAATACAAGTGATAGACGGACCGGGAATGCAATACTGTGATGCGGATTATCGCACCGAGTACGCAAACATTTTCGACTTCGACAACTACGAGGGTCAGCCATATTTTGCGGTGGCATTCCTCGGCTACGGAGATAGGATGGATTTCAGAAATTCTTACGTGGCTGAAACCTTTAAGAACCTTGATGATGAAAAGATTGAAAAAATTGAGCATATGGTGTACGAAGGTGATGAGTGGTATCTAATCGTTCCCAGATATAAGAATCCGGTATATATAACAGACTTGAACACAGACGATACCTATACTATACATAATGGTGAGGCGTTTACCGTTAATTGCAATTTATCGGATTTACATTCGAACATTGAAATTTATACGGAAGACGGCTTTGGTGCATATAAGTTCTCGCCTCAAATGGGTGGCGATGGGCACCTTATTACAAATACCGACATACACGATATCACCGATTATACGGGAAAGGAATAGATTTTCTTAACTATTTATGAAGTTAAGCCTACAAACCGAAGTGCAAAGAGGAGATGAAAAGAATGAAAAAAGTATTTTCGTTAACATTAGCAGTTTTATGTATCATCACTATGATTGGTGCTTTTACAGCCTGCTCGGATGATGCAGCAGGAATAGTTGGCAAATGGGCATATGAGAGCTCTGACGATATGTACTATACCTTCAATGAGGACGGCACGGGCGCTTATTCCTTTATGGGTGGCGACATGAAGTTTACCTATACGGATGATGGTTCTGCTGTAACTATTCAGTACGAAAACTCATCTGCACCCAATGTTTTCAAGTACACAATCGAAGACAAGACGCTTAAAATAGAAGATAGTTTTGGTAGTATTACAACCTACATCAAAAAGTAAATCTGTATAAAGGCGAATAAGTCAAAAACTAAATAGTTAATTTGCACTTCGGTTTTGTCGGCTTAATTGAAAATCAGGAGGAATAAAAGTGAAAAAGTTTTTAAGTGTATTATTAAGTTTAGCAATGCTTCTTGCAATGCTTCCCACGATGGCGCTTGCAACGAAAGAAAGTTTCACATCCACCACAATAACAACCGTCATGGTTTTCGATATTGATGAACCTAAAGACGGTGCAGATTTTGACCGTAAGGCAAGCATTCAGAGCGGAAAAGGATATGAAATCTATTCACAGCCCGAGTGGTATGACGAAACAGACAAGAAATTTCTTGAGATAGGCGATACATTTAAAGCAGGGCATGTTTACACCGTAAGCGTATGGCTTGAAGCTGCTACAGGATATGAGTTTGCGTCCACTACCACAACAACCGATGTGCTTGCACATATTAACAATAAAACTGCAAAAGCGGGCAAAGCATATGAATATCAGAGATGGGCAATGGTCGTGGTTTCCTATACATTCCCGGCGATTGCAACCGGAAAACCCGTGGGTGCAATTTCCGTTGAGATTCCAAAGCCTGTACCGGGCGAGAAGGCATCCTTTGATGCGAAACTTACCGCAGAGGGTGCAAAAATGATGACAATAATCCCCGATTTGGCATCAATTTATCAGGATGCAATCAACGGTGTTGAGTGGAAAGATAACACAGCTAATCGCAGACTTAATGAGGGAGATACCTTTATTGTAGGTCACAGCTACACGCTGTCTGTATTTATTGAACCCGAAACGGGATACA
>JAFYQP010000056.1 GCA_017559855.1 Clostridia bacterium
CCATAGAGCATATAGGACAGTAGCAAGTAAGCACAAGATAGCATTAAAACAAATTCCAAGTGGAAAGCATACAAGTGGTGGATATAGTCTTGGTCATATCAATGGATATCATCATAATATAAGTGATTTTATGTATCTGTATCATGGTGTATCTTCAAAGTTTCTTGATTATTATTTGGCTCTTTTCTATTGGATTGAGAAAAACAAGCACAAATTCTATTTTGAACAAGCCTATGACATAATCACTCTGTTATCCAATCAGGCTAAAAAGATACCACTTAACAAGTTCAAGGACAAACCTATATCCTTTGACTTAAAAGGTATGTTAAGTTAACAATTTTGTTAATTTTGTCTCTATGACGTGACAAATTAGCAAGAGTATGATATAATATAATCAGAAATTAGAATTTTTTTCTAATTTATCAGTCTATATAGATAATAAAACAGTTAGACAAACTTGAATTTGACGAGGAGATGTGAATATGATACAAAAATATACGTTTTGTGAAGGTGGTTCATTAGAATTTGACGATTCTATGAGCGTTAAAGAACTAATTGAGTATGCGTTTCACAAATTTGGGTATTATGAGCCTATGGGCATAGACATTGTAACGCTCTTTCAGCCGCATCATCCCGACACACATACAGGTTGGTTTACTACCGATACCTCATTGCGTTGTGCTGATGAGATTAAAGAGAGAGATTGGTTGTGTTTCGCATATCACCTTCCCAACGTATTCTATTTTGCTGAAGGTGGTTGGGGGCACAATATGAAACAACTTGGTAACAGACCACTAATTCCCGATGAAGTTTCTCTTAAACTTAGGTTTCAAGGCTTTGCGGAGACAGTTATCATTAACGGAAATTATACTTTTTTGGATATTTTCCGTGTCCTTAAAAGAACTGAATACATAGATTCTGATTGTAATGCTGTGAGAGTTTTACCTGTAGGTATCGCACAATCGTATTCCCTTCCTCTCTCTGACCCGATTATGGAAATAAGTCTGACAGACTTTATCGAGCGTATTGAAGAATATCATAATAAATACCTTAAACTCGATAAAAGAGACTTTGTTTACCATACTATTTTTGATATGAGTTAAGCCAATTCCAATTTGTTGAACTGAATAACATATATTCCTGATAGGAGCAAGGTATATCGACCTTGCTCCTTTTGTTGGGTATTCATAAAAATGAATAAAAAGGTCAATTATGCAGACCAATACTCATGTAGGACAGAGACTTTTTATTTATTTGCGTCTTTGTTTCTGATTTCTACACGTCTTACCTTACCGCTGATTGTCTTGGGAAGTTCATCCACAAACTCGACAATTCGGGGGTATTTATAAGGTGCAGTATGAGTTTTAACGTATTCCTGGATTTCCTTTTTAAGTGCATCCGTTCCCTCGGTGCCTTTTGTAAGCACGATGGTAGCCTTTACAATCTGACCTCTGACCTCATCGGGTACGGGAGTGATTGCACATTCTAATACATAAGGAAGTTCCATAATAACGCTCTCTATCTCAAAGGGGCCGATACGGTATCCGGATGACTTAATAACGTCATCAATTCGACCAACGTACCAGAGGTATCCATCCTCGTCCATTGTTGCCTGGTCGCCGGTGTGGTAATATCCGTCGTACCAAACGTCATCGGTTTTCTCCTTATCAAGATAGTAACCGATAAACAAGCCACAAGGTGCTCCGTCCTTTGTACGAATACAAATCTCACCTGCGTCACCGGTTTTACAGGGATTTCCGTCTGTATCAAGTACTACTACATCATAGAGAGGACTTGCTTTACCCATTGAACCGATCTTGGGGTTTGATCCGACAAAGTTTGCAATGGAAAGTGTTGTCTCGGTCTGACCGAAACCTTCCATAATGGTAAGGCCGGTAGCCTTTTTAAACTGATTGAATACTTCGGGATTGAGTGCCTCGCCCGCTGTTGTTGCGTACTTAATTGAGGAAAGGTCATACTTTGACAAGTCTTCCTTAATGAAGAAACGATACATTGTAGGCGGTGCACAGAAAGTTGTAATATTATACTTTGCAAAAAGCGGAAGAATATCGTCAGAATGGAATCTGTCGAAATCGTAGGTAAATATCGCCGCCTCACACAACCATTGACCGTAAAGTTTACCCCAAAGTGCCTTACCCCAACCGGTATCTGAAATGGTAAAGTGGAGGCCGTTCGGGTCCACGTTATGCCAATGCTTTGCGGTGGGATAGTGACCTAGTGCGTACTTGTATGAATGGGTTGCAATGCGGGGATATCCGGTTGTTCCGGAGGTAAAGAGCATAAGCATCGGTTCATTACCGCAAGGCGTTTCCGCCGTTCTCGGATAATTTGTACTGAAACGCTCCATCTCCACGTTGTAATCGTTCCATCCCTCACGTGTTCCGCCAACCATAACCTTAATCATATCCGGGAATTCATTTGCCGCTTTTTCTGCCTCAACGGACACATCTCCGTCTGCGGTACAAACGATCGCCTTAACTTTAGCCGCCTTGTATCTGTATGTGAAATCATGCTCTACAAGTTGGTTGGTTGCAGGAATTGCAATAGCACCGATTTTATGAAGTGCAAGCATACAGAACCAGAACTGATAGTGACGCTTGAGCACTAGCATTACCGTGTCACCTTTTTTAATGCCGAGAGATTCAAAGTAATTAGCGGTTTTTGCGGAATACTTTTTCATATCGGCAAAGGTGAATCTGCGGTCGCTTTTATCGTTTGCTACCCACATCATAGCAAGTTTATCGGGATTTTTATCTGCGATTGCATCTACACAGTCAAATGCGAAGTTGAACTTATCGTCATTCTTGAATGAAATTCCGTTGAATACACCTTTTTCATCATAAGTAGACTCAATAAATGCGTCGGCTACCGTGGTCTCAGCCACTTTTTCTCCTGCCTTTGACACTACAAAGGGTGCTTCCGGATATTCATCGCTAAAGTGGCCGTCCTTGGGATTTAGAACAACCGCATGGAACTCACAACCGCCCTCGGATACTGCAATCATACCGTGGGGAATGATACTGTTGTAAAAGATAGAGTCACCCTCGTTTAAGACCTCAACGTGATTGCCAACCTGAACCTTAAGAGAGCCTTTGACGATAACGTCAAACTCCTGCCCGTTGTGTGAACTTAATTTTATGGGTTCGTTCTGCTCTTCCGCAATGTAAGGAAACTTTACCAAAAACGGCTCTGCCAACTTACCTTTAAACTTAGGTGCCAAGTTGTTATACACCATACCCTGCTTTTTAAGCATCTTAAGACCTTCACCACGTCTTGTTACCTCAAAAGATGAAAGGGTTGAACTTGTACCCTCCAAAATATCTATAACCTCAACGTCACAAGCCTTTGCACATTTATAGATAAACGTAAAACTAAAATCGCTCTCACCTGCTTCAAGCAGTTTGTAATCTGCAAGAGTAACGCCTGTAAGACGTGCGAGTTCTTCGGGTGTATAACCCTTTGCTTCACGCAGACCTTTAATTCTGCCTGCAACATCCTTTAAATTGTAGTCCATAATTTTTGCTCCTTTCATATCCGTCAATTCGGCTTTGAATAAAACAAAAAAGCTCGTCTCAAAAAAACTTTTGAGACGAGCATTAAACCCGCGGTACCACTCAAATTGCGAAATGTAATTTCGCCACTTACCGTGCTCTAACAAGCACTTTGCCTTTACGCAGCAATACGGAAGGAGTCTACTCACTCATCGTTTTCGGTCCTCCGACTCGGAAGTGATGGGCCATTGGAAAAACTCACCATTGGCTCGCAGCAACCGCCAACTCTCTCCAGGCTCCTTTTTCCGACCGTCTTCGTCACAGTCTTTTTTGTGATATTCAAATTTGATTGTATTATACTCCTTAAACTTCAGTTTTGTCAATAGTTTTTTAATTTATTTTTATATTGACAACCTCACAATTTGCACCTACTCGCATAGGAAGTCCCCAATATCCTACTCCTGACGTCACTATTACGTGAGGGGAATTTGCATCACGTCTGTAATACCCGTAATCCACCTCGAATATCATGTCCGTGATTATACTCATCGGGAAAATTTGACCTTTATGCGTATGCCCACAGAGTATTAAGTCAACCTCATTTGTATATTCCCCTATATTAATGGGGTTATGGTCCATAACAATAACCGGCAATTCTTTATCATAATCGCCTAAAACGGTCTCTATACTATCTCTTCTTGCATTTCCGTACCCGCCTATCGGGTTTCCGTCAAGGCGTCCTAAGAGAACAAGTCTATCGTCGATAATCACATATTCATCATTTAAAAGAGTTATTCCCGCTTTTTGCGTAAAATCAATCATTTTGTCGACGGTTTTTCCCGCATCGTGGTTGCCTAAACACATATATACCCCGTATGTAGAGGAAATTCTTTTTATCTCATCAATTGCCTTTTCAGGATTCTTCACGGCGTTGTAATCCGTATCAAAGAAATCACCTGCAATACAAACAATATCCGGCTTTTGCTCGTTTATCTTATCCACAATTTCAGAAAGGCGATCCTCCGAACCTACGGCACCTAAATGTATGTCGCTTACAAGCACTATATTCATATCTGAGGCGTCATTTTTCCCTATCGGAACTTGATATGTAACAGTATCTATATCCTGTGCATTGTATATACCTGCACCGGACGTGGCCGCGGTAAGTATAAGTACCACCACTCCCGCAACAAACCAATACCTGTCTGACGAAACTTTAAGTAGTCTCACAAAAAGCCATACTATCTCTGCTACAATAAAAAACATTACTAAATAGGCAAATATACCCATCCAATATGCACCGAAATCAACACCTTTTCCCGCAACTCCTAAAAGTGTAACCGCTGCAGAAATCAAAAGAAAGGCCAAAATTACAATAAACGGAATTTTATTAAGAACCCCTTTATGCAATCTTTTGGCTATATAGTAATTTGCCGCTACAAGCAGAAAAATTATTGCACCGAAAAACATACTCACATATTTCACATCCTTTATCGTATTATACTTTGTTTTTTTCGCATTTGCAAATTTCTAAAAAACACTTGACAAAGTTACATATAATAATGTATAATTCGTAATAATTAAATGCAGTGAAGATATTAAGTTTCAGGGTAAAATCTTTTTCAGAGAGTCGTCGGTTGCTGCAAGACGGTAAAGGTTCCTGAGGCGGTCTCGTATCGGAGCAGAACTTGTGAAAGGTAAGTAATGAGTTACGGGTGTGCCCGTCATAGCACAGAGGCTTGCTTGAGCCTCGCAGAGAGGTCGGTTTATCCGGCAACACGGGTGGTACCGTGGTCAATTTATGCAATTGATCATCCCGCGAAAGCACAATGCTTTTGTGGGATTTTTTATTTTTCCCGCTTTGCGAAAATCAAGTGAAATCTATAAAGAGGAGTAACTTTATCATGAAAAAAATCCTTATCGCAGACTATTCACTTAAAAAAATGGGTGAGGACAGAAATCCCCTTCTCTTCCGTGAAAAGAATGCCATTGCCGCATCCATTGCAAACTACGGTGCGGATATCATCGAACTTGACGGTGTGAAGAAGGTTCGTGAAGACACCATTATCTATCAGACTATCTCCGCAAATGTCAAGGGTGCTTCCCTTGCAATTCCCGCAGGTGTATCCTGCGAGGAAATTGATACCGCTTGGGAATGTGTCAAGGATGCGGAAGATCCGATTTTACAGATTATTCTTCCGGTTTCTACCGTGCAGATGGAATATATCTATCACGCAAAAGATGCTAAAATGCTTCCCAAAATCGTTGAACTTTGCAAATATGCAAAGACAAAATGCGAAAAGGTTGAGTTTGTGGCACTTGATGCTACCCGTGCAGACCGCGACTTTTTAATTAAGGTCTGCTACGAGGCATCCGTTGCAGGTGCTACCGCAATCACCATCTGTGACGATGCAGGTACAATTATGCCCGATGAACTTGCAGATATTGTAAAGGCTGTAAAGTCAAATTGCGGTGCTTTGATTTTCGTTAAGTTGAACAACGGCGTGAATATGGCAACCGCCGCAGCCCTCAAGGCTATTGAGGCTGGTGCTGACGGTGTTAAGTGTGCAATCTCCGGATATGACTCCATTGAAACACACAAATTTGCACAGACCGTGCGTATGCTTGGCGAAAAACTCGGAATTTGCACCGATCTTAAGGAAACCGAAATCGCCACCGATGTTATGAAACTGAAAAAAGAAACCGATGCTACAAAAACATCCTCTGCTTCAAGTGATGTGGATATTATCTTAGACGCAACAAGCACTTTATCCGAAGTTGTTGATGCTGCGAAGAGTTTAGGCTATGACTTGTCCATTGAGGATAACGGCAAGATTTTCGATGCACTCAAGGTTGTTTGCGAAAAGAAAAACTCCGTAGGTGCAAAGGAACTTGAGGCGATTATTGCAAGTACCGCAATGCAGGTGCCCTCCACCTATCACCTGGAAAATTTCGTTACAAATTGCGGCAACTTATCCCTTTCCATGACTCAGGTTGTTCTCTCGAAAGGCGGAGAGAAACTCTACGGTGTTGCTACCGGTGACGGCCCTGTAGATTCTGCATTCCGTGCAATCGATCAGGCTATCGGTTTCCACTATGATTTGGACGATTTCCAGATTCAGTCGGTTACTCAAGGCAAGGAAGCACTCGGTTCTGCCATTGTTAAACTTTCCAAAAACGGTAAGATTTACTCCGGCAACGGTCTGTCTTCCGACATTGTAGGTGCAAGTATCCGAGCATATGTAAATGCTCTTAACAAAATCGTTTACGAGGAGATGCAATAAATGAAAAAAGTTTTTTCCACACGCTTTGTTGACAGGAAGTCTTTTCTCGACATCTGTTGCATAGCACACGATTACGGCTTCTCCGGATTTGAAATTTATGATGCCGAGAATGAGCGTCGCATTCATCGTGACAGCATTCTGCGTTCCGATAATTTAGCAGATGCCAAGCGAAAACTCAATAACAGAGGACTTAACATCTCCGCACTCACTTTCCCTCATGCGGTGGATTCAAAAAACACCACAGAGACAGCACTTGTGCAATATGTGGATATGGCGGCAATTTCAGGCGTTTCCACTATAATCGTTAAGTTTGGAGACCTTTCCGACCTTCCTGCTATTCGTGAAAAACTTACCCCTGCAATAAAGCGGGCAGAGGCTAAACATATCGATATTCTTATAGAGACCGCAGGCCCCTTTGCTTCTACAAAAGAACTTGCAGGAATTATCACAAGTTTCAGAAGCCGTGCCCTCGGTGCTGCGTGGAATGTCCGTGAGACTTTCTTTGTCGGCAACGAAAGTGCAGAGGATACCATTGTAAACTTAGGTGCATATATCGGCTACGTTTATATCGGCGATCGCAAGAATGGCACAGACGTTATGATTGGTGAGGGTTACCTTCCCGTTGAGGATTTTATAAACGCTCTTTCCTCTCTTAACTACGAAGGCTTTATCTGTGCCGATTGGAACGATGAAATTGTAGATGCGGACATTGTTTTAACCCACTTTGTAAACTATATGTCCAAATTTGAAAAGAAAAAGATTGCAGAGAGAAAACTTCAGTATAACCGTGACCGCACAGGCACTTTCCTCTGGAAAAAGTACGATACGGTTG
The DNA here is from genome assembly GCA_017559855.1 of Clostridia bacterium. Taxonomy (GTDB): domain Bacteria; phylum Bacillota; class Clostridia; order Oscillospirales; family JAAYXM01; genus RGIG7332. The sequence goes on from JAFYQP010000056.1 coordinate 7,629, forward strand.
ACCTTACCTTCTCTCAGGTTCTTGATGCGGTTGCAGACACATATCCTGACCAATACGCTTTTAAATACACAACTCTTGACTATATAAGAACCTATTCACAATTCCGCCGTGACGTTGACGATACTGCAGCGGCACTTATCTCTCTCGGTGTAAAGCCCGGTCACCACGTAGCACTTTGGGCAACTAACGTTCCCCAGTGGTATATCACTTTCTGGGCTACCGTTAAAATCGGTGCGGTTTTGGTTACCGTAAACACCGCATACAAAATCCACGAGATTGAGTACCTTTTAAAACAGTCTGACACTCATACTCTGGTTATGATTGAAAGTTCAAAAGATGCAAATTACAAGCAGATTATGGAAGAACTCTGCCCTGAACTTAAGAACACGGTTCCCGGTGAGCCGCTTTATTCCGAGCGTCTGCCATTCCTCAGAAATATCGTTACCGTCGGTTTTAATATGGACGGTTGCCTTACCTGGGAAGGTATGATTGACCGCAAGAGCATGGTGCCCTATGAAGAGGTACAGCGTCGTGCATCATTAGTTAAGCCCGACGACGTATGTAATATGCAATACACCTCCGGTACAACAGGCTTCCCCAAGGGTGTTATGCTTACCCACAGAAATATTGTAAACAACGGTAAGGTAATCGGCGACCGCATGGATCTTTCCACCGCTGACCGTATGATGATTCAGGTACCTATGTTCCATTGCTTCGGAATGGTGCTTTCAATGACCTCATCTATGACTCACGGTACAACCATGTCACCTATACCCTACTTCTCCCCGAAAAGTTCACTTGCTTGTGTAAATGCGGAGAAAATAACCTGTTTTAACGGCGTTCCCACAATGTTTATCGCAATGTTCGGACACGAAGACTTTGCAAAAACCGATTTTTCACATATGCGTACCGGCATTATGGCAGGTGCTAACTGTCCGCCCGAACTTATGAGACGTGCGGCAGATGAGATGAATATGCGTGAAATCATCTCCGTTTACGGTCAGACCGAGGCGTCTCCCGGCTGTACTATGGGCGAGGTTAATGAAGATCTCGACCACCGTGTTGAAACTGTAGGTACCGCATTCCCCGGTGTTGAGTGTAAGATTATTGATCCTGAAACAGGTTTAGACCTTCCCGACGGTGAAAACGGTGAATTTGTTGCCCGTGGTTTCAATATAATGAAAGGCTATTATAAAATGCCCCGTGCAACTGCCGAGGCTATTGATGCAGACGGTTGGCTTCATTCCGGCGATATTTGTTGTCGCACACCCGACGGTTACTACAAAGTTACCGGCCGCCTTAAGGATATGATTATCCGCGGCGGTGAGAATATTTATCCCCGTGAAATCGAGGAATTCTACCTTGAAAACCCAAAAATACGTGACGTTCAGGTTATCGGCGTACCCGACGAGCGATATGGTGAAGAGGCTTGTGCGTGGATTATCTTAAACGAGGGCGAAGAGGCAGATGAAGAATATATGCGTGAGTACGGCGTTGCACACATCGCACGTCATAAAGTACCCCGTTATTTTATCTTTGTTGACGCACTTCCCATGAATGCGGCGGGCAAGATTTTAAAATACAAAATGCGTGAGCAATCCATTGAAATTTTAGGTCTTAAAAAATAAAAGGTGATTTTTATGAACTTAGCAAAAGACCTTGCCTTTCTCTATGGTGAAAGTGCGATAAGTGCACAAACTGCAAGGTATGAAAATGCGATAGGAAAGTTCACATCCCTTTATCCGCAACGCACGGATTTTCGTGTTTTCTCCGCTCCCGGCAGAACGGAAATCGGCGGAAATCATACCGACCATCAGCACGGATGTGTTCTTGCGGCGGCGGTTGATTTGGATATTATCGCGGTTATTGCCCTTCATAACGAGGGTGTTATCCGCGTGAAAAGTGAGGGTTATGATCCCTTTGAGGTGGATCTTTCCGATTTGTCTCTAAATTCGGATGACTGTTCTACCGCATCTATCGTGCGTGGTGTTTGCTTTAAATTTGCAGAACTCGGATGTAATGTCGGCGGCTTTGATATGTATTGCACGTCGAATATCCCCAGCGGTGGAGGTATTTCTTCTTCCGCGGCTTTCGAGACTCTTATCGGCACGATTATTGACATCTGCTATAACGAATGCAAGGCAGGTCCCGTTGAGATTGCAAAAATCGGGCAATTTGCGGAAAATGTTTATTTCGGCAAAAACAGTGGTCTTATGGATCAAACCGCATCTTCTGTAGGCAGCCTTGTTGCCATCGACTTTTTGGATGAAAGTAACCCGAAAATTACAAAGGTTGATTTTGATTTTGAAAATGCGGGTTATTCTCTGTGTATTACCGATACAAAAGGCAGTCACGCAGATCTTACTCCGGATTACGATGCTATTCCATATGAAATGAAGATGATTTCCGACTACTTCGGGAAATCTTATCTCCGTTTTGTTGATGAGACGGAATTTTACAGAGAAATCCCCAATCTCCTAAAGGAAATCCCCGAACGTTCTATTCTTCGTGCAATGCACTTTTTTGATGATAATAAGAGGGCACAACGTGAGGCAGATGCTCTTGCAAAAGGCGATATTGATACGTTTTTAGCACTTGTATCAGAGTCCGGATATTCTTCACAAAATCTTTTACAAAACATCTATTCCACCTCAAAGCCAACCTGTCAGGAACTTTCTCTTGCAATTGAACTAAGCAAGAAAGTTCTAAACAGTCGAGGTGCGGTCCGTGTGCACGGCGGTGGTTTTGCAGGAACTATTCAAGCATTTGTCCCGTTTGATCTGTTGGCGGAATACACAAAAACAATGGACTCTCTTTTCGGTGAGGGTGCTTGTATGAAACTTAGAATCCGTCCCGTCGGCGGGTATGAAATAAATGGTTAGTCGTTAAACTAACCTGTCTTAAGCGAGGTCTTATTATGACAACAAAAGAATACGTTGAATCTTTAAGCATTGAAGAGAAAGTAGCCTATATGATAATCGTACGCGGCGAAAATTACATCCCCCGTCTCCATGAGATGGCAAAAGACGGTCATCTTGGCGGTGTGGGTGCGGTTGCAATTCCGAAAGAATCCCGCACACCTGAAAAACTCGTTGAGATTATGAACTCACTCCGTGAGGAGTCACCTCTCCCCATCACATTCTATGCCGATGCAGAGCACGGTTTGGCGGTTTCTGTTCCATTTGCTACCCGTTTTCCCTCTGCTATGGCACTTGGTGCTGCAGGAGATTTAGAACTTGCTCGACTCAACGCACAAGCTATCGGCCGTGAGGCTCGTGTTCTGGGCTTTAACATTGTTGCAAGTCCGACACTTGACGTAAATATAGAGCCGGAAAATCCCATTATTTGTACCCGTGCTTTTAGTGATGATACGGACACGGTTATCAAATTCGGCCGTGCATACCTTGAAGGCTTACAATCTGAAGGTCGCATCACCTGCGGTAAACACTTCCCCGGCCACGGTGCAACCGCAACCGACTCCCATATGACAATGCCGGTTGTTGACCGAACCCGTGAGGAATTGGATGAGGTTGAACTTCGTCCATATCGTGAAATCTGCAACGATATGTGGGGCGTTATGACCGCACACATTTTCTTCCCCGCACTTGCAGGAGAGGGTGAGGTTGACGTTCCCGCTACCATGTCAAGAACGATGCTTTATAAAACTCTGCGTGAGGATATCGGTTTTGACAATCTTATCGTATCTGATAGTCTTACAATGAAAGGTATTAAAGACAAGTACGGTCTTGACGCCTCCGTAGGTGCAATTTTAGCCGGCCACGATATGATTCTTCAAGATTATTCCGATGATCCGATTATTACATATAACCACATAGTTCAAGCGGTTAAAGACGGCAGAATCCCCATGGAATGGATTGATGCATCTGTTGAGCGTATCCTTAAATTCCAGGAGAAGTCCGGTGCTACTGTAGATTTCAGAGCAGATATTGACGAAGTTTTGAGAGTTGTCGGTTGTGAAGAGCATATTAAGTTAGCAAAAACCGTTGCCGCTCGCGGTGTTACCTTTATTGAAGGTGCAAACGTTCCGATGAAGGCAGACGCTATGGGCAAAACACTCATTATCGCTACCGTTGGTCCGGAAGAAATTCACGGCATTACCGATATCGGTGCTGCAGGTGGTTTCTCCTCAACCAATATCGGCGTCAGCGTAAATCGTTACTGCAAAGCCGATCTTGAGCGTATTTCCGAAACTCCGGAGCCCGCTGATGTTGACCGAGTTATTGAACTTGCGAAAGGCTATGACACAGTTATCTTCGCTCCTTTTGTTCGTACTGTTTCATATAAGGTAAACGGCGGCAAGGTTCATCCTGAAATTCTCCGTCTGGCGGAAGCGGTTAACAACAGCGACTCTGATACCGTTGCTTTGGTTTTCGGCAACCCGTATTCACTTGCAGTTTTCCCCGAATTTAAAAACTGTATTCTTTCATACGGTGATGATGTATATTCCATCGACGCATCTGTTAATGCACTTTTTGGTGCCGAGGAAATGACAGCAAAACTTCCCGTACAGGTAAGTGATAAATATCCGAGGGGATACTCCTACAAGAAATAAACATTAAAAAGGCTTGTGTACGTACACAAGCCTTTTTTATTGCATAATAAAAAACGAGGCGAGTCGCAAAGACTCGCCTCTAAAAAAAGGGGGGGTATGTAAATCAGAACCTTGCACAATCCTGATTTGCATTTATATTATAACACCTGAGTTTACATAATATGTTAACAAGATGTAAATTTAAAATGAATAATTTTTCCGCTTAAAGCAAAAAATTCATTTGAAGGAAGTGGAAAATAAATGAACTTTACCGGAAATCTTAACCTTGATATAGCCGAGGTAAAAAGACTTTTGGCAAATGACGACACGGTTGTTTACCGAAGTTTCGAGAATAAATACACCTCTAACTTAAAAGGAATTGTAATTTTTACCGAAATTCTCACCGGAAGTGCCCTTATCGACCGCCACATAATTTCACCACTAATAAACTCAGATCTTAGAAAAATACGGCAACTCCCCTACCTTATAGACACCGTTTGCGAAAAAATATTGGAAGCAAATGAGGTTAAACGCATCCCTGATATAAACGAGGCACTTTCCTCACTACTTATCGGTGATACGCTCATTTTGCTTGAGGGTGTGCCCTTTGCTTGTGCGGCAAACACAAAAACCTATCCCGCACGCTCCGTAAGTATGCCGGAGACCGAGAATGCCATAAGCGGTCCCAAAGAGGCGTTTTGTGAAGTGTTGGTCTATAACATGGGCCTTTTGCGGCGTAAGGTTAAAAACCCGAAATTAAAATTCAAAACCCTTGAAGTAGGCAAAATAACAAAAACTCGAATTTGCTTAAGTTATATTGAAGGCCTTGCAGAAGATGCTTTAATTAAAAAAATAGAAGATAGGTTAAATCAATACGAGATAGACGCATCCCTTGACTCAAACTACTTAGCGGAACTTTTAAAGGATACTCCTTATACTCCGTTTAAAACAATCGGTACGACCGAACGGCCTGACGTTGTGGCAGGAAAACTGCTGGAGGGAAGAGTCGCTATCCTTTGTGACGGAAGCCCTTTTGCACTTACCGCACCTTTTCTTTTTATGGAAAATTTTCAAACAAGTGAGGATTATTACACTAATTTCTATTTTGCAACTTTTATTCGTGCACTCCGTTACCTTGCTTTTTTTCTCAGTATAAGTTTACCCGGTCTTTACATCGCTCTTATCGCTTTCCACAAGGAAATGATTCCATTAACCCTACTGCTCAGCATTGTCAACTCCCGTGATGCGGTCCCCTTTCCCGCAGTCCTTGAGATGGTAATGCTTTTAATTTTATTTGACCTCCTCCGTGAAGCAGGTTTGCGTCTACCCAAACCGGTAGGCGGTACAATAGGCACTGTTGGTGGAATTGTTTTGGGGCAAAGCATCGTCTCTGCACGGATTGTATCGGCAGAAATGATAATAATCGTTGCATTATGTGCCATAACGTCATTTTTAACGCCAAAACTTGATATTGAAATTATCCTCTCCCGCTTTTTCCTTCTCTTTCTTTGTGCAACACTTGGCATTTATGGCTATTCCATTGGACTTATCATACTCTTTGTCCATATGTCCTCTCTTAACTCATTTGACGTACCTTTTTTAAGTTATCAAACGGCAATGAAAACACAGAATGCAAAGGACGTATATCTCCGTGCCCCCTGGTGGCTTATGTTCCGTCGTCCAAAGGCAATACAAAAGAAGAACGTAACAAGACTCAGACGAAAGGATTAACCAAATGAAGCGGCTTTTACTCATACCTCTGCTATTCACCCTTTGCTCATGCTGGGATTACACCGAACCTGTTGCACAGAATTACGTGTTGGGTTTTAGCGTAGATTACATTGATGATGAATTTGACGTGTGCATTGAAACTGTAAAGGTTACGGGTGAACCCCAATCTCTTTCCGCAAGTGACGGGATTATAATAGAGAGTCGTGGTGTCAGTATTTTTGATGCGGTGCGTGATGCGATAGTACTTGCAGGGAAAAAACTTTATTGGGGACACGTAAAGGTGATAATTCTTAGCGAGACTGTGGCAAAAGAACATCTCCATTCGGTCGTAGACGTGATTTCCCGCTCACCGGATATTTACTCTAATGTAAATCTTGCGGTATCCCGCAACTGTCTTGCCCGTGACGTAATGTACGGCAAGACTCCCGGAGAGTCTATGGTTAGCGTCTATATATCGAGCATCATTGAAAATGAAGAACCATCACACCGCTTTAAAAGTGTTGAATTATGGCAGTTGAAAAGAGACTTTCCATATACACTTATCCCTGCCATAAGTATTGGCGAACATCTGTTGATTGACGGGTGCGGAGTTATTGAAAACTGCAGCATGACCGGATATTTAACCGGTACGGAGACACAGATTGCCACCCTCCTTACCAACTCGACACTTGGCGGATATTTGCCCTGTGTTAAAGTAGATAATGCAACTCTATCTCTTGAAATTTTACACACAAGGCTTGCAAACTCTAACGGCAGTTGCCGTGTTGATATGCAGGTTGCTCTTTTAAATTCCGACCTTCCCATTGATACGAAAACAGTTTCATCACAGGATAAAATAGAACGTGCGGCGGAGGCGGTTGTGAAAGAGCAAATTGATATCATACGGTCAAAACCTTTTGGTAAGATTTTAGGTCATCAGGATTATGATATCCACGTAACGCTTAACAACACAGGTCTTAAAAGGGGTTGAAATAATGGACACCATAACAAATAAGCAAAGTTTTGCCATAATTATTTCCTTTATGCTTTGTAACGCTTTTTCCGTCCTTTTCGGTACCGATTGCGGCAGAAGTGTATGGATTGCGTATATAATAGCGGCGACACTTTCTGTTTTTGTTTGGTTTCTTTTATCCACTATTTGTGATAAATATAATTTCAACTCGTTTTTTGAAATGCTGAGTTTTCCTTTCGGTAAAGTATGCGGCGTTATATTATCTGCAGTTCTTGCACTTTACGCCCTGCTTTCCTGCATTACTTCAATATCCCTTTTCAGTAGGTTTGTGCAAATAAGTTCACTTGCAAAAACACCGCTTATCGTACTGCCCGTAACAATCCTTCTCATTGCAGCCTTTACCTTGAAATCAGGGCTGCACGTTTTTTCACGAAGTAGTGTTCTTTTCTTCCCTTTTTTGATTTTTACATTTGTGATTTTTATATTTTTCGGCCTGCCACAACTTGATTTTCAAAATATAACGCCAATACTCGGAAACGGCACTGTCGCCACTTTTAAAAGTGCCCTTACGGTATTTACAAATCAATTCGGCGATGCCTTGATTCTATTTTCAATCTATCCGCACATAGCAAAAAACAAGAAGCGAAAAGCCGCAACTCTTTGGGCGATGATAATAGCCACCGCTCTTGCTTCAATTATTGCCCTCTTTACCGTATTGACTTTGGGCGGTACGCAAATGCAAAGTGAGTTCTTCCCCGTGTTCACCATTCTCTCCATAAGAAAAGTGGGCGCATATATTCAGCATATGGAGATTTTAACGTCGGTAGCAATGACTTTTTCTGTATTTATTCGCCAAGCGGTTTGTCTTTATTTTATCTCCCTCGCCATTTCTCATATTGTCAAAGCCAAAACACACAAAATTTTCCTCGTGCCACTAGGCCTTATAATTTCCTGCGGAGTAGGGCTTTTATATCAGAATATAATGAGTCTGAGATGGCGGGTTGAAAGTGATCTCAATATCTATATCCTTTTACCGCTGCAACTTATTCTGCCCTGCCTTATTGGCGTGACGTTAATATTCAAAAGAAAAAAGGAGAAGTGATAACAACTTCTCCTTTGATTTTTTAAAATGTGAGCAAGTCTATAAGCCGAGTTCTGTATTTGACAGTCATCTATCTAAACCGTATGTTGCCACACGGTTTCAGCCACCTCTGAAAAACGACCGGGCAGGTCTTTCCCGGGAGTGATAAGTTCCCTCGGTTCTTCCTCACGGTGTTGCTCCGGATAGAGTTTGCATGACCGGACAGTCTCCAGCCGGCCGGTGAGCTCTTACCTCACCTTTCCACCCTTACCACGCATGATACGTGGCGGTATATCTCTGTTGCACTTTTCCTGAAGTCGCCTTCGGCGGGCGTTACCCGTTATCCTTGCCCTGCGGAGCTCGGACTTTCCTCGTGTGCTACCTTTCGGTATGCACCCGCGACTGTCTGGCTTACTCACTTTGCAATTATACTATTTTTTCTGCGTTTTTGTCAATCATCTGCAATACTGCCAAGCCTTAAGTTTCTGTCAATTATTTTCATTGACTCGTCCCAGATTTCAGGTGCACACATCTTTGCAAAGCGTTGTCTATGCACAACCTGAGACTTTTTCACTTTATGTGCGTACCAATCCTTACCATCATTTGCGTTGTTTAAAAGCAGCGGTTGGAAACAGTCAATTGCCCTTGCAAATTGTGCCTCCTTGCTCTCACCTGCCTCAAATTCTTCAAAAAGAGCCTTGAGTTCTTCCTTTTGCTCCTTCGGCAGAATACCGAAAATGCGTTCTGCCGCCTTTTCTTCACGGTCTCGTTGAGTTTTGAGGTTGTCAGCATCATATGCGTAGGTATCACCCGCATCGATTTCAACAATGTCATGGATAAGTGCCATTATCATCGCTTTGGCAACGTCGAACTCACCATCGGCATACTCTTTTAGCAGATAAATCATTATCGCCATATGCCATGCGTGTTCCGCATCATTTTCACGACGAGCACCGTCTGTCAGATGGTTTTGACGCCGTATGTTTTTCTCCTTGTCTATTTCAAGGATAAATTCTATTTGCTTTTTAAGTCTCTCTGTTAGCACAATTTCATCTCCATATGATGTAAAACAAGGGTGGCGGTATGCCACCCTTGTTTATTTAATTACTGTACGTCGTCGGGAACAACTACATCCTCAAACTCATGGTAACGGGTCATGCCGGAACCTGCAGGGATAAGTTTACCGATGATAACGTTCTCCTTAAGACCGAGAAGCGGGTCAATCTTACCCTTGATTGCCGCATCGGTGAGAACACGAGTGGTCTCCTGGAAGGATGCAGCGGAGAGGAATGACTCTGTCGCAAGAGAAGCCTTTGTGATACCGAGAAGTACCGGTATAATTGTTGCTTCAACGAGAGCCTCGCCGTTTGCAACACGCTCACGAATCTTCTCATTTGCCTCTTCTACCTCAAGGACGTCTACCATTGCACCGGAGAGAAGTTCGGTGTCACCGGGATTGTCAACACGCACTTTGCGGAGCATCTGGCGAACAATAACCTCGATGTGGCGGTCATTGATATCAACACCCTGCTGACGGTAAACACGCTGTACCTCACGGATAAGGTAGTTCTGTACAGCGGAAACGCCGAGGATTCTGAGTACGTCATGGGGATTGAGAGCACCTTCGGTAAGTTCGTCACCGGCATTTACTGTCTGGCCCTCACGAACCTTAAGGGTTGAACCGTAATTGATAACGTGACTTGCTGCCTCGCCCGTCTTATCATTGGTGATGATAAGGGTACGAGCACCGGAACTCTTTTTGGTTTCGTCAAAACTAACCACACCGGAAATCTCAGCAAGAACTGCCATCTTCTTGGGTTTTCTACCCTCAAAGAGTTCTTCGACACGGGGAAGACCCTGAGTAATATCGTCACCTGCGACACCACCTGTATGGAAGGTACGCATTGTAAGCTGAGTACCCGGCTCACCGATGGACTGTGCAGCGATGATACCAACGGATTCACCGATATTAACCGGACCTGAGGATGCGAGGTTTGCACCGTAACACTTGGAGCAAACGCCGTATTTTGCACGGCACTTGAGGGTGGAGCGAATTTTGATACGCTCGATACCTGCATCAATGATTCTTGCTGCATCAGCACCGTCCATAAGTTTATCCTTAGAAACAAGAACTTCGCCGGTCTTGGGATCAACAGCATCGTCAACAAGGTAACGACCGATTAAGCGATCCTTGAACGGCTCAACGACCTGATTGCCGTCTTTGATTTCATAAACCTCAATACCGTCGGCAACGCCACAGTCGTCCTCACGGATGATTACATCCTGTGATACGTCAACAAGACGGCGGGTAAGGTAACCGGAGTCTGCGGTACGAAGTGCGGTATCGGCAAGACCTTTACGTGCACCACGGGATGAAATGAAGTATTCAAGAACTGAAAGACCTTCACGGAAGTTAGCCTTAATCGGAATTTCGATTGTCTTACCTGAGGTGTTTGCCATAAGACCACGCATACCTGCAAGCTGACGAATCTGGTTCATAGAACCACGAGCACCGGAATGAGCCATCATATAGATCGGGTTGAAACGATCAAGTGAGTTCTCAAGTGCGTTGGTAACATCCTTGGTTGTCTTTGTCCATTCTTTGATAACTAAGTTGTAACGCTCGTCGTCGGTTACAAAGCCCTTCTTGTAGAAGTCTTCAATCTGAGTAATTACGCCCTCTGATGCTCTGATATACTCATATTTTTCCTTCGGGATAACCATATCGGAAACCGAGATAGTGATAGCACCCTGAGTGGAGTATTTGTAACCTAACGCTTTTAAACGGTCAAGAAGTTCTGCGGTCTGAGTAAATCCGTGCTTGTCAATTGACTTTGCAATAATCTTTCCAAGTTCCTTCTTGGTAACAAGGAAGCCTACCTCAAGGTCAAGTTCATGCTCAGGATCACTTCTGTCAACAAAGCCTAAATCCTGAGGAATCGGCTCGTTGAAGATAAGACGACCTGCGGTACAGTTGATGATACCGCTCTTCATAACACCGTTTACTTCACGGGTTACACGCATCTTAATAGGAGCATGGAGACCGATTACCTTCTCGTTAAGAGCAAGGATAACCTCGTCCATATTCGCGAAAACTTTACCTGTTCCCGGCTCTTCACGCTCAATGGTGAGGTAGTAAGAACCGAGGACCATATCCTGAGACGGAACGGTAACCGGATTACCGTCCTGGGGCTTTAATAAGTTATTTGCAGAGAGCATAAGCACACGTGCTTCAGCCTGTGCTTCTGCGGAAAGGGGTACGTGAACCGCCATCTGGTCACCGTCGAAGTCCGCATTGTAAGCAGTACAAACGAGCGGGTGAAGTCTGATTGCACGACCTTCAACAAGTACCGGCTCGAACGCCTGAATACCGAGACGGTGAAGTGTAGGTGCACGGTTTAAGAGAACCGGATGGTCCTTAATTACAACCGCAAGTGCATCCCATACCTCATGCTCCTGACGCTCAACCTTCTTCTTTGCACTCTTGATATTGTTTGCATGTCCGTCTTCAACAAGTTTCTTCATAACGAAGGGCTTGAAGAGTTCAAGTGCCATTTCCTTCGGGAGACCGCACTGATAAATCTTAAGGTCCGGACCTACAACGATAACGGAACGGCCGGAATAGTCAACACGCTTACCTAAGAGGTTCTGACGGAAACGTCCCTGCTTACCCTTAAGCATATCGGAAAGTGACTTGAGTGCACGGTTGTTAGGGCCGGTTACCGGTCTGCCGTGACGGCCGTTATCGATAAGAGCGTCAACCGCTTCCTGAAGCATACGCTTCTCGTTACGCACGATGATATCAGGTGCGTTGAGTTCAAGAAGTCTCTTTAAACGGTTGTTACGGTTAATAACACGACGGTAGAGATCGTTTAAGTCGCTTGTTGCAAAACGACCACCGTCAAGTTGTACCATCGGACGGATTTCCGGCGGAATAACCGGAAGAATGGTCATAATCATCCATTCCGGACGATTGCCGGATGAACGGAATGCTTCAACAACCTCTAAACGCTTAACGATGCGAACCTTCTTTTGGCCGGTTGCATCACGGAGTTCCTCACGAAGTTCCTTTGAAAGTGCGTCAAGGTCGATTTCTGCAAGAAGTTTGTAAATTGCTTCTGCACCCATTCCTGCCTTGAAGTCATCCTCCCACTTTACCGAAAGGTCACGGTACTCGGTCTCGGAAAGAATTTTCTTCTTCTCAAGGCCGGGAACTTTACCGGGATCGGTTACAATGTAGGATGCAAAGTAGAGGACATTCTCAAGAATGCGGGGGGACATATCAAGGATAAGGCCCATACGGGACGGGATACCCTTGAAATACCAGATATGTGATACCGGTGTTGCAAGTTCAATATGACCCATACGCTCACGACGAACTTTAGCTTTGGTAACCTCAACGCCGCAACGGTCACAAATCTTGCCTTTATAACGAATCTTTTTATACTTACCGCAATGACACTCCCAGTCCTTCATCGGGCCAAAAATACGCTCACAGAAGAGACCGTCCTTTTCAGGTTTGAGTGTTCTATAATTTATGGTCTCCGGTTTCTTTACTTCACCGTGGCTCCACTCACGAATCATATCGGGGGATGCAAGACCGATTTTAATTGCTTCGAAGGTAGTATAACTCATAATTTGCCAAATCCTTCCTTCTTAAATTTTGTTATCCAAGCTGATTATTCTTCATCGGGGAGAGTATCCGCATCATCTTCGCCAAAATCGTCCGGCTCATAATCGCCGTCCTCATCAGCGTAATCATCGTCTACCGATTCAACCTCGTCATCGGAATCATCGTCCATTGCATAGTTGGGACCGTCAAAGTCTGATTCCATAACGTAGGAGTCTTCATCTCGGTGGAATTTAGCAAATACATCATCGTCTTCTTCGTCACGAAGTTCGATTTCTTCCATATTCTTATCAAGAACACGAACATCAAGACAAAGTGACTGAAGTTCCTTAACAAGAACCTTGAATGATTCCGGAACACCCGGCTTGGGAACATTATGTCCCTTGACGATTGCCTCGTAAGTCTTAACACGACCAACAACGTCGTCAGACTTAACGGTGAGGATTTCCTGTAAGGTATATGCAGCACCATACGCTTCAAGAGCCCAAACTTCCATCTCACCGAAACGCTGGCCACCGAACTGTGCCTTACCGCCAAGCGGCTGCTGAGTAACAAGTGAGTAGGGACCGGTTGAACGTGCATGCATCTTATCGTCAACCAAGTGGTGGAGTTTTAAGAAGTATACGTAGCCGACAGTAACTTTATTGTCAAAGGGAAGACCTGTTCTACCATCACGGAGCCAACTCTTACCATCTTTGTCAAATCCTGCCTTGATAAGTGTCTTTTCAATATCATCCTCGTTTGCACCGTCGAATACCGGGGTTGCAACCTTCCAGCCAAGTGCCTTCGCAGCATAACCTAAGTGAACTTCAAGAACCTGACCGATGTTCATACGGGACGGAACGCCGAGGGGGTTAAGAACGATATCAAGCGGTGTGCCATCGGGTAAGTACGGCATATCTTCCTGCGGTAAAATACGGGAAACGACACCCTTGTTACCGTGACGACCTGCCATCTTATCACCGACAGAAATCTTACGCTTTCTTGCGATATAGCAACGTACAACCATATTAACGCCCGGACTTAACTCATCACCGTTCTGACGGGTAAATACCTTAACGTCAACGATTATACCGCTTTCACCGTGGGGTACACGGAGAGAGGTGTCGCGGACTTCACGTGCTTTTTCACCGAAAATTGCACGGAGTAAGCGTTCTTCTGCGGTAAGTTCGGTCTCACCCTTCGGTGTAACCTTACCTACAAGGATATCACCTGCTCTTACCTCTGCACCGATGCGGATAATACCACGCTCGTCAAGGTCACGGAGTGCATCTTCGCCAACATTGGGGATGTCACGGGTGATTTCTTCGCAGCCGAGTTTTGTATCTCTTGCTTCTGTTTCGTACTCTTCAATGTGAATTGAGGAGAATACGTCATCTTTAACAAGACGCTCATTTAAGAGGATAGCGTCCTCGTAGTTATAACCTTCCCAAGTCATAAAGCCGATGAGAACGTTCTTACCAAGTGAAATTTCACCGTTGCAAGTGGACGGACCGTCCGCAATAACGGTATCCTTGGAAACTCTCTCGCCAACCTTTACAATCGGGTGCTGGTTGATACAAGTACCCTGGTTGGAACGCATAAACTTGGTAATCTTATGGTCACGGACTTCGCCGTCATCATATCTGATGGTAACAACGTCTGCACTTACCTTGGTAACAACGCCGTCACCGTCTGCAAGTTCACAAACGCCGGAGTCAACAGCAGCCTTGTACTCCATACCTGTAGCAACAATAGGCTGTTCGGGCTTAACAAGCGGTACTGCCTGACGCTGCATGTTAGAACCCATGAGTGCACGGTTAGCGTCGTCGTTCTCAAGGAAGGGGATCATCGCGGTAGCGATAGAAACCATCATTCGGGGAGAAACGTCGATGTAGTCAACACGGGCACGGTCAACTTCGATAATTTCCGCACGCATACGGCAGGTAATACGTTCGTTCTTGAGGCAGCCGTTTTCATCAAGCGGTTCACTTGCCTGTGCAACGATGTATTGATCTTCAACGTCTGCGGTCATATATTCAACAATATCGGTTACCTTACCGGTTTCCTTATCAATCTTTCTGTAAGGTGCTTCAATGAAGCCATACTCATTGATCTGACCGAAAGATGCAAGGTAGGAAATAAGACCAATGTTCGGACCTTCAGGTGTCTCAATCGGACAGAGACGACCATAGTGGCTATAGTGAACGTCACGCACCTCGAAAGATGCACGTTCACGGGAGAGACCGCCCGGACCGAGTGCAGACATACGACGCTTATGCGTAAGTTCTGCAAGGGGGTTGGTCTGGTCCATAAACTGTGAAAGCGGGGATGAACCAAAGAACTCCTTAATAACCGCAGTTACAGGGCGGATATTGATGAGTGTCTGCGGAGTAACCGTGTCGAGATCCTGAATGGTCATACGCTCACGGATAACACGCTCCATACGTGCAAAGCCCATACGGAACTGGTTCTGTAAAAGTTCGCCTACACAACGGAGACGACGGTTGCCGAGATGATCGATATCATCGTCGGTTCCGATACCGTATGCAAGACAGTTTAAGTAGTTAATGGATGCGAAAATGTCATCCTTAATAATGTGCTTAGGAATAAGGTCATCGATTCTGAGTTTGATCTGCTCTAAAAGTTCATCGCCCTCAAATTCGGAGATAAGGTCACGGAGAACGCTGAAACGAACCTTCTCACGGATGCCTAACTGCTCCTGCGGATCGAAGTCAACAAAGTCAGCCATATCGACCATATCGTTGCCAAATACCTTTACAGCCTGACCTTCAACGTCTAAAACAACCTCGTTAACACCGATTTTTGCAAGTTCCTTTGCACGTTCACGTGAAAGAACCTCACCTGCATCTGCAACAATCTCACCGGTGGTGGGATCAGCAACCGGGTGCATAAGTTTCTTACCTGCAATACGGGTTGCGATGTTTAACTTCTTATTATACTTATAACGACCTACATTTGAAAGGTCATAACGACGTGCATCAAAGAAAAGGTTGTTGATAAGTGTACGAGCACCGTCTGCAGTAGCCGGTTCGCCCGGACGGAGACGTTTATGGATTTCAGTAAGTGCGTCATCCTCGTTTGTGATTTTCTTATCACCGCTGTTCTCCTTTGCAAGAGTAGCAATGATACGCTCATCCTCACCGAAAATATCCTTAATCTGCTCATCAGTGGGGACACCGAGTGCACGGATAAAGGTTGTTACAGGTAACTTTCTGTTCTTATCAATTCGGATGTAGAAAACATTGTTAGCGTCGGTCTCATACTCAAGCCATGCACCGCGGTACGGAATTACAGTAGCGGTACAAGTTGCAGACTCGGACTTATCACGATGCAGTTCGTAATAAATACCCGGTGATCTGACAAGCTGGGAAACAATGACACGCTCTGCACCGTTGATAATAAAGGTGCCTGTCTTTGTCATAATGGGGAAATCACCCATATAGATTTCCTGCTCGTTGATTTCATCGGTAGTCTTATTGTGAAGACGTACCTTCACTCTTAAAGATGCAGCGTAAGTTGCATCTCTCTCCTTACATTCCTTGACAGTGTACTTCGGAGTTTCATCCAATTCATAGTCGAGGAAGGTAAGTTCCAGGTTGCCGGAATAGTCGGAAATTGCATCAACATCGTCGAAGACCTCTTTCAGACCGGTTTCCATGAACCACTTGTAAGAATCCTTCTGCACCTTTATAAGATTCGGCATCTCCAAAATCTCATTAAGTTTTGCATAGCTCTTACGCACGGTTCTTCCGTATTGGACATCTCTTACCATTAATCATCACTCCCGTTTCGTAGTAGTTATGTGCATGTCGTTGCGACACGCCCGGGTTTGTTGGTTTTTTCTTCAGATTTCCCTTGCATTTATATACTCACTATGTTATAATAAATTGCAAAATAGTGCTATTAAGGCACTATAATCTAGACTATCATTGTATCATTTTTTTCTTGGGCTGTCAAGTCCAAGTTTTTATTTTGTTAAAATTTGCCAACATTCCGCACGATTCATTAGTTAATACAACAAAAAAGGCTCAATCTTAATTAAGATTGAGCCTTTTTCTATATCAGATATTTGTTTACAACGGGGATTTTGGATAAAATCAAGTAAACAACGTAACTTAAAACGAAGTTTACTATTACGAGGACGGGTACGGATATTACGGGGTGGGCATACATTGCGTCAAATCCGAGGTAGGCAAAGATTATATTGAAAAAGTCATGCACAAGGTAAATACAAAAGGATGCCTTTGATATTTTGGTGAAAATATTCCCCTCAGCGAGGCTCTTTCTATTCATAACAAAGGCAAATACGCCAAGTGCCATAAGGAACACACCGGGCGACACAACCGAATAGAACAGTTCTGACAACTCACCCGTGCCCATGCACATAATTATCGTGCCGCCAATTGTGACCGCAAGGCCTATTAAGTAACACCATGAAAAGTTCTTGTTGATACCGTACTTTTTTATGTAATAACCCAATAGCGAATATCCGATTGCACCGTATGTCATATTTATCTCATACTGCGTGGGTATTCCCTCAAGTCTATCAAGGGGTGCGAAGTGGCGGAGGAAGGGATAGATTACCGTAAATGCTACCCATACAAGAATTGCATATTTCATCTGTTTTTGTGTTGCATGAAAGGTAAACACCCGCACAATAGGAATAAGGGCATAAACTATAATAACGATTTGCAGATAATAAAGGTGGAAATGATGTTTGAATAACACCACGTTTCCAAAAGACATACGAGCCGCGTCGAAAATATCTGTAACATTCCCCACCTTATATTCAAGGGCGATATTAAAAACCTCATATAAACTTGCCCATACTATAAGGGATGCCACGATTCGCAATATGTACTTACTATATATGGTCTTACCCGTAAATTCTTTTTCCGGGTTAAAGAAAAGTGCACCGGTCACCATCAGGAAAAGCGGTACGGCGGAACGCAAAATATTGCCCCAGAAAACCGAGGTAAACCATTCGCTACTCCCCATAGGGTAACCGTAAAATCCAACCGCTGCCGCATGGATTAGCGGCACCCCCATTATGGCGATGGTTTTAATAATATCAAGAGATGTATCCCTTTTTCTTGTTTTTTCCATATTTTATTCTCCATATTTTATTTATGTACCTATTATACCATAATACAGTCTCTTTTGTCATCATAAAATCGCATATTCTTGTCCTCTGACGCATAAGTTTTAACTACAAAAGGGAAAGGATAGTGTTAAAATGACAAAGGGATTATCCGAAAAGAATGCAAAACTTCTCCTTGAAAAACACGGAGAGAACAGAATAAAAAGCAAACAGAAAAACAGCGTCCTAAAACTGTTTGCAGGTCAGTTTAAAGATGCCCTTATTTTAATTCTACTTGCATCCACCCTAGTATCTCTTGCAATGAATGAATTTACCGAGGCAATAACTATATCTGCAATCGTTGTAATAAATGCATTGCTTGGGTTCATTCAAGAATTTAAAACCGAGAAAACCCTCGAGAAACTCGGCAATTTAGCATCACCTCGTGCAAAAGTTATTCGTGACGGTAACCTTAAAGAAATAGACGCAGCACTCATCGTACCCGGTGATATTGTAAAACTTGAAGCCGGCGACAGAGTTCCGGCAGATGCCGAAATTACCGCCGCATCTGCACTCAGTGTTGACGAGTCGATGCTGAGCGGCGAATCCGTCGGTGTCGACAAGAAGGCAGGAGACATTATATATATGGGCACCTGCGTAAATCGTGGCTCTGCAACGGTTCGTGTAACAAATACCGGTGCCGATACCGAAATGGGAAAGATTGCCGGTATGATTGATGGAATAGTGGTCTCCCCCACTCCACTTCAAAAGAGGCTCTCTCAACTGAGCAAATATATTGGAATCGGTGCACTTTTAATATGTGCAATTGTTGCCGTGACGGGAATTCTGCGTGGTGAAGACGCCTTTGATATGTTCCTTACCGGAATTTCTCTTGCGGTCGCCGCCGTACCTGAAGGACTTCCCGCTATTGTAACCATTGCACTGGCACTCTCCATAAATCGAATGGTGAAACGCCGTGCACTCACCCGCAAACTCCACGCGGTTGAAACTTTAGGTTGTGCGGATGTTATCTGCTCCGACAAAACAGGAACACTTACGGAAAATAAGATGGCGGTAACCACTCTTGCTTTCCTCGAACGAACGGTCGCGGTTGAGGACATAAATAAGTATTGCGATATGCAGACAGAACTTATTTTGAATGCGGCGGTGCTCTGCAACAGAGCCTCACTTTCATATAAGGGAAAAAGAGCGGTTGCCGTGGGTGAACCTACAGAATGTGCACTTCTGCTTCTCGCT
The DNA here is from genome assembly GCA_017559855.1 of Clostridia bacterium. Classification (GTDB taxonomy): domain Bacteria; phylum Bacillota; class Clostridia; order Oscillospirales; family JAAYXM01; genus RGIG7332. The sequence goes on from JAFYQP010000056.1 coordinate 26,915, forward strand.
GAAAAAATGGGGATTTTGCGAAAAAATCTATCCTATTCGATTACCGATGAATTACCCTTTGATTCCGACCGCAAAATGATGTCGGTACTTTGTGAGAAAAACGGTTCATATCGCACATATTCCAAAGGTGCTCCTGATATCCTTCTTTCAAAATGCACCCATTATCGCTCCGCACAAGGCGTTAAAGAACTTACCCATAATATGCGTCAAAAAATACTTTGTCAAAATGACAGTATGGCAAAATCCGCACTTAGAGTTCTTGCATTTGCATACCGTGAAGACACTCTGGAAGAAAAAGGACTTGTTTACATAGGACTTATGGGACTTCTTGATCCGCCGAGGAAAGAGGTTCGTGATGCTGTTTTGAAATGCAAAAGTGCCGGTATTCGCCCCATAATGATTACGGGCGATCACGCACTTACCGCTCGTGCCATTGCAGAAAAAGTAGGAATTTTCACCGACGGCGACAAGTGTATCACAGGCGAGGAACTTGACGCGACCGATGATGAAACTCTAGGTTTACTCCTGCCGCAAATCTCTGTTTTTGCACGGGTAGTACCACATCACAAACTGCGTATTGTTCGGACACTTAAAGCACTCGGCCACACGGTTGCAATGACCGGTGATGGTGTTAACGACGCTCCCGCAATAAAGGAGGCGGACATTGGCGTTGCTATGGGAAAAAGCGGCACCGACGTTACAAAAGAAGCGGCGGACGTTATCCTGCTTGATGATAATTTTGCAACCCTTGTATGTGCGGTGGAGGAAGGCAGAGTTATATATCAGAACATACGAAAATTCATCCGTTACCTGCTCTCCTGCAACATCGGAGAGGTTGTGACTATGTTTTTCAGTATGCTCATAGGTCTTCCCGTACCCCTTGTCCCAATTCAGATTCTTCTTATAAATCTCGTGACCGACGGACTTCCCGCAATCGCACTTAGTTTAGAACCTGCAGATAAGGGTGTCATGAAAGAAGCACCAAGAGATGGAAAAAGTTCGGTTTTTTCCGGTGGTCTATCGACCACAATTTGTGTACGGGGACTTCTTATCGGGCTTTCCACCCTTGCGGTGTTCTATATTTTATATGCCCGAAGTCTTGACATTGCATTGGCTAGAACCGGTGCTCTTTTAACCTTAACGCTTACACAACTTATTCACGTCTTTGAGTGTAAAAGTGAGAGTAAAAGTCTTTTTTCGGTCTCTTTCTTCAACAATAAGGCACTTCTTTTCTCCTGCTTCTTTTCTATGATTTTTATGTATTTTGTAGTATATACCCCTTTCCTTTCAAGCATTTTCGAAACCGTGCCGCTTGGAGGATATGATTTACTTACCGTAGGCATATTCTGCCTTATTGTGCCAATTTTATCGGGAATCTTTTTACAAATAAGAAAGAGACAGAGTTAACTCTGTCTCTTTCTTATTTGATTTGTTGCTACGTAGCCGGTTTCTTCAATAATTCTTTGCCCGTCATCTGATAGAATCCAATCAAGAAGTTTATTCACGTTTTCGTTTGCATTTCCCTCATACGTAACCGCATAAATGGGAGTAACAACGGGATATGTTCCGTTTTTGATATTTTTTGCGGTTGGGGCAACGCCATCAATTGCAATCATTTTAATATCGGGATTTTTAATAATGCCCTCAACGTAGAAACGGAAAGAAAAACCTATTGAGTTGGTCTTATTCTTATAGTTTGAAACCCGCTCAATAATACCCGCCATTAAATCGTTAACCTGGTCTTTTGGTGCTTCCATAATAGGGGTATCACCCATAAATCGTTTAAGCATACTCTGGCTGCCACTTCCTTCATTCCTTTGGAATGCAACGATTTTCTCATCTAAGCCGCCTACCTGGGACCAATTTGTTATCTCGCCCGAATAAATACCTTTAATCTGCTCGGTACTCAGGCTTTCAATGGGGTTATCTTTATGCACGAAGAACACAAACGCCTCACTACCAATGGGTGTATAAATAAAGGTGGTGTCATTCTCTTCTGCATATGCAATCTGTTCTTTTGACGGATAAACACCGATAAACATATCCGTATCCTTCTGTGCGAGAAGCTCATAGCCAATGGGAGTATTGTTGTAACTGAAAACACCATCGCCTAGTTGGGTGCTTGACGGGTACGTTGAGTTTACAAAAGCGGAATATACGGGGAATAATGCTGCTGCACCGTCAATTTTCGGCAGCGGATCGGTGAATTTGGTATCACTTTCCAATTTCACAATTTTTGAATTTTCATCAAACGGAAGATATTCTGATACATCAATATTCGGAGATGTATTTATTGTAATGCTTTCCTCATACTTCATAATGCCATAGTTTACGCCGAACCCAATTCCCAAAAGGAGTGCAAGGATGAGCCATACAATTATAAATTTTTTGCGTTTTCGAAGCCATATGAGAGGAATGGCAAAAGAGGGAAAAACAAATGCACTTACACCGACAAGAATGTCGTTATATCCCTCGCTTGAGAGCCCCAGAAGTAGTACAATTCCTAAATATACACTTATAAAAATCGCAATGAATGTAAGTACAATCTTCAAAAGTGTGAAAGCAATCTCCCTATTTGAAACACTTATTTTATCTTTATTTTTCCAAAGGTAAATACCGTAGACGCAATAAAAAATAATTATTGCAATACCTGCGATTAAATTTACATTGCTTGTACCGTAAAATCTATAAGGATGATCGGCAACACCCATATAGATAAGGTGGATTGTGGGTATTATGCCGGGTGCACCGCCCCAAAACAATCCTTTGTGTAGAAGCATACCCGATATTATAAACATAAGAAGCCATATATACCCTATACTCATAACTTGTGAAAAACCTGCAAAGATATAAAGCAGACCAAAAAAGATAACCGGGATATAGCCTATGATTTTTCTCATAATATCCGCTCCTTTCAATTACATAATAGCACCAGGTTTTACCATAGTCAATTAGATTGGTGTAAATTTTATGTAAACTAATTTAGAAATAAAAAAGCAGGTAGAGGCAAAACCTCTACCTGCTTAATTTGTTAATCAGAATAACCTAAATTATTCGTTGATAGCGATAACAACGCCGGAGCCTACGGTACGGCCACCCTCACGGATAGCGAAACGGAGACCCTCTTCGATAGCGATCGGGGTGATGAGTTCAACGTCCATATCTACGTTATCGCCGGGCATGCACATTTCAGTGCCTTCCGGAAGGGTGATAACACCGGTAACGTCAGTGGTACGGAAGTAGAACTGCGGACGGTAGTTGGAGAAGAAGGGCTTATGACGGCCACCCTCTTCTTTGGTTAATACGTAAACCTGGCCCTTGAACTTGGTGTGGGGCTTGATGGAGCCGGGCTTAGCAAGAACCTGACCACGCTCGATATCGGTACGGGAAATACCACGGAGAAGAGCACCTACGTTATCACCAGCTTCGGTGTAATCAAGGCTCTTACGGAACATTTCAAGACCGGTAACTACGGTCTTCTTGCTCTCCTCGGTAAGACCAACGATTTCAACTTCTTCACCGGTGTTGAGCTGACCACGCTCTACACGACCGGTAGCAACGGTACCACGACCGGTAATGGTCATAACGTCCTCAACCGGCATAAGGAAGGGAAGGTCTGCCTTACGCTCAGGAGTCGGGATGTAAGCGTCAACCTGGTTCATGAGCTCAAGGATCGGAGCGTATGCCGGATCATTGATGTCATCGCCAGCTTCGAGTGCTGCAAGAGCAGAACCCTTAACAACCGGAATGTCGTCGCCCGGGAAGTCGTAGGAAGAAAGGAGATCGCGGATTTCCATCTCAACGAGCTCTAAGAGTTCTTCGTCGTCAACCTGGTCAACCTTGTTCATGAATACTACGATGTTCGGAACGCCTACCTGACGAGCGAGAAGGATGTGCTCACGAGTCTGGGGCATGGGACCGTCTGCAGAAGATACAACGAGGATAGCACCGTCCATCTGAGCAGCACCGGTGATCATGTTCTTAACGTAGTCAGCATGTCCGGGGCAGTCAACGTGAGCATAGTGACG
>JAFYQP010000057.1 GCA_017559855.1 Clostridia bacterium
ATGCATCATCAAAATTTTCGCAAAGCAGGGGCTGCAATTTGATATTATATGCCTCTTCAAACTTATCGCTTACGTTGCGGATAAAGTTTTCTATCGCCATGCGTTCAGACACAAGTTCAATTATGGATGATGCAAGGAAAACATTAATTTTTTTCATATGTATCAACCCTCTTTTTTATTTTTACACATTCATTGATTCGAAGAATTTTTCAAGTTGGGTTTTGTCCATACTCTTCTCCTGCACCAGGCGGTCGGTGAGTGCATCAAGAACCCCACGGTTGTCACGTATCATCTTACGTGTGCGTTCATACTGCTCCCGCATCTGCTGCTCAATCTCGTCCTGTGTCCAGCGAGCGTAGAGTTTATCGCCCATTGCGTACTCATTAAGGCTTGTTTTCATATAATATCTCGCCATTTTGATATCGGAACTTGCACCTGTATTCGTGCCAAGCGTGTCGCCGTAGACCTCGATTTCCGCCACACGACCTGCAAGGCAACGGCACACTCTGTCCATAAGTTCCTGATATGTATACGTACCGTGCTTGTTTTCCACCGCACTTTCCATATAACCGCCGAAATTACCTCTTGATACAACGGTGAGGAACGAGGGCGTAACACCGCACAAACGGCACACAAGAGCGTGTCCCGCTTCGTGGCACGCGGTCTGTCTTAAATGGTCGGGATCCGCATCATTCACCTCGCCGAAACGATAGGCATCGAGGGAGTCCATATAAGCCGCACCGTCGGGCGTACCGTCGCCTAATATTCGTGCGTAGTTATCGTTTACCATTTCCAGATCCGCGTTGTTCATACCTGCGGTACGTTCCGCCATGTTTTTCAATATCTTATCGTGGTCATCACCAAAGTCGATACCGTGTTTTTTCAGGCTCTTTTTAAGCAATTCGTAACGGTCATCGGTATCGGGAAGCGGAATCAGAATTTTACGGGCAAATCTTCGCACAAATGCGGAATCGAGCACCTTTCCGCTATCTCCTTCTACGTCGTAATTGGTTGCCGCCATAATGAAAACCGGACGCTTTTCATCGGTTGTAAAACCGTCCATCTCGGCAAGGAACATATTAAGTGCATCTTCACTGTGAGTGCTGCCGATAGCACCGGTACGCATTCTGCCGATTGCGTCCACCTCGTCTATGAAAATAATTGACGGTGCGTATTTTCTCGCCTTTTGGAACAGACTTCTGATATTACTCTCCGTTTGACCTACAAGCGGACCGAAGAATGCAGAGGCAGAGGTCTGGAAAAACGCCGTATTACACTCGTTTGCCATTGCTTTCGCAAGAAGTGTTTTACCGGTTCCGGGAGGGCCGTAAAGGAGTACGCCCTTTGGCATTTTCTTGCCCTTGAGTGCGTTTTTTCTCGGATCTTCCAGCATATCACGATAGTCGCAAAGTGCCTCCTTTGCTTCCTTACAGCCAATAACGTCGGCGAAGGTGATGTCGATATCGCCTTTTTTCGTAACAACACCGCTATCGCCCACCTGCATTGCACCTTTAATCTTCAATCTCTCAAAAGAAACCACCGCACAACTTTCGTCAATCAGGTACTGTGCACAGTTGAAACTGAGGAACTTATTAGAGCGTCCCAGAGCGAAGGTACTGTTGTTTACCAACGCTCCAAACGCCATATCTTTAAGGGCTTCCCGAATCTTATCATCGGTGGTATCACTTACACAGATTACACCTCGTGCACCTTGTGCGAGTATCGTGTCAAATGACGAAACCTTACCGGTAGTGTCGAGAATGTATATCGGTACCTCCGGCATAAATTCTCTGATATATTCAAACATTCGCATACCCGCAGAATCAACGTCCTCCACGTCGCTGGGAGCCTGTTCCTTTTCCTTGTTACCGCATAATGGATCAAGCAGGACGAAGTCGGTCACGCTGCGAATACGGCGTTTAAACTCCTCCTCATCAGATAAAACGGTAAAATCCATCTTCATATTTGCGGCAATTGCCGCAAAGTTCACGCCACAGTTATCGGTAAAGGTTACAACCTGCGGCCTGTTGCTGTTGGTGAAAAGATTTGCAATCTCCTCGCTCTGACGAGTGTCGATGTTGAGGGTAATTTCCTTTAAACTGTCTACACGCTTCTCGTCCGTATTCATGATTTGCATGAGCACTTCCTGAAGTTCACGTGATACGATATTTCGTGCCTGACCACGGAGGCTACGTGCATCGGAAACGCCGCCGCTGTTATATAAAACAAGTGCCGCTAAAGTCTCCGGATCATAGTTCACCTTAATACCGGAGGATTTTTCAAACAACGCCACCTGCGTCGCAATTTCATCCTTTACAATCTGCAAAAGGGCATAGGGCTCCAAGTGATTGAACAGGAGCACACGGCCGTTTGCCATACGGGTGATGATACATTCCGGGAAGAAGGAGTCTCCGCTTTGCGGATCAACGTCCTTACGCAGACCGTCAATGATAACCTGCCGCGGAACCATTGACAAGTCACAGACCGAGGTATCGTCATAGAGCCCCTTACCCGCATTGGTGGTCATAATGATAATGTTATTTCTAAACGAAACCTCTTTATTGATCGTGTAGTCCTTAAGTCTGGCACCGTCAAGTATCTGTAAAAACAGGTGTATGGTATTGATGTGTGCCTTCTCTATCTCGTCAAAAATGATGATGCCGTCGGGATGTTCTCTGACGAACTTGGTAACTACCGCAGGTCGGCCGTACTCACCGTTGAATTTACCGTTTGCAAGGTTGTCGGAATACTCACTCATATCGACAATGAGTGGTTCGCCTCTGCCCAGCAATTTACTTGCAAGAGTAGCAAGGTAAGTCTTACCTACACCTGACGGGCCGGTGAAAAGGAAGGTTGCAAGAGGTCCTTTTCTGTCCGGGTTATCGGCGGAAAACATCTCACACTCAAAAATACCCTGTACGAACTCATCAACCGAGTGACGCTGACCACGAACTTTTTCGAGAAGAGTGGATTTCAGAGCCGCAATTCTTTTCAAAAGCGGCAGATCCTCCTTGGGGGCACTCTCCTTCGGATCATCGGATTCTTCATTGGTTTCCTCACCTTTCGGTGCGGGTAACTTCATCTCCTCTTCAGATGGCTTTTTGTTCTCCACGCCAACACAAGCCTGCACCGCACTCCAAAAAGCGGGGTTTTCATCCACGTTTACCGTGGTGCGGAGATTTTCCATTTCATTCTCATCGGGTTCTGTTACGGAAACCACGATCAACTTACGCATTTCCTCATCGGGAATGAGTTTTTCCAGAGCATCGTAGGCGATGGACTTATTCTCCTCCGCACTAATGTCGGAGGCAATGTAGAAATGGTGCTGTATACTTCCTTTTCTGCTATGTACGGGTTTTGCGGGGGAGAGTGCTTTTTCCATAGCACCCACAAGATCATCCGCCAAATCACGGCTGTTTGCCGCCTTGTAGTCCCAATTAATCGACATGGCACGTAGCATAAACGAAATTCTGTATATACTCATATCTTTTTTCTCCTTAAAACAAAACAAAGGGGCAGAAAGTCGCCCCTTTGTTAAAATTTGCGTAACCTATGCGTAAATGGTCTTCATAATGATTGGTTTAGCGTCCTCGGAAATCTTGATCACGCGAAGAAGAAGTTCAAAAGCCTCTTCACCGCCGTCATCGGTAGAAAGGATTGCATCACTCTTAATCATTAAATCGCCGTCATGGTCAACGTAGTACTTTACCCATTTGTATGTAGCGTTAATCTCGTTACAAGCAAAGATAACATCGGGAATCTTATCTTCGGGAATGCTCTCGTAGAAAATACCCAATGAGAAGTAAGTACCGTCTTCACCGGAGAAAATTCCGAGAATTCTCTTGCCGCCGTAACCGAATATAACAACGGAATCGCCGTCGTTGTCAATCTTCGTGTCAAAATCTAAACCCTTTAATTGCAATAAATTCGCTAAGTTCTGTGCACAAGTGTTAAGCATTAAAAACGCCTCCTTTTTATTTGTAAAAATTATACCACCAATTGTTAATTCTTGTCAACATAAATCGACGCAAAATGCGTAGATTTTCGTTTGCGTTTATGTCACGTTTTGTGCAGATTTTGAAACACTATATAAACAAAACAAAACAAAATAAAATAA
>JAFYQP010000058.1 GCA_017559855.1 Clostridia bacterium
AAAAACTTTCTATACATAAGACACCTCATTTTCAGCGCGTAGGTTTACTTTTTCTTTTTCTCCGGAGTAAGGGCATATTCCCCTGCAAGATACATTGCAAAAATACCGAGAAGAATCATAATGTTTGTCGCATAAATTATTATCGGAATAATCTGTTTATAGATAAAAGTGCAAATTTCACCTGCGGTCTCACCGCCAATAATAAATGCAACTAAATATCCAAAAAACGTAAGTCCACCTGCAAAAAGAGTGACAAAAATTCCGTATCCGAAAATCTTTTTGCAGAATGCCGCAATATTTTCGATTGCTTTTTTCATATTGCAGCCCTCCTTATAGACCTAAAATCGGAAGGAAGCCCATTAAAACAACAACTTCCATAACGAATTGTGCCGCTACCCACCATAAATTGTTCCTAAACGTTTTTCCAAAATCAGACTCTGCAAGGGACATTCCCGCATACATACCAAGTCCAAGCGGCGGTGTAATACCGCACATGACACCGCAAATGCACGGAAGCATTGCTGCGGCAAGGATTGGATCTACACCAACAGATGCAAGTACCGAAATGAATACCGGTCCGAAAATTACAACAAGGGATGAGCCCGGAATAACCATACCGAGGAAACAAGTAAACACACAAATGAAAACAACCATGCCGAGTTTACCCATATGCATTGATTCGATAAACATTTCCATCTCGGTTGCAACGTCAACGGTTGCAAAAAGTGCACCTATCATATAGCCAATAACGCAGACTCCGATTGCCGGTGCTATTGACTTGATTCCTTTTGCAAACATATCCGCAAGTTTTGACGGTGTGAAATTCTTTTTATCCTTTGCTATAAGAAGTGCATACATAGCCGCAATACCGGGAATAAAGATAAGCAAACTTGAAGAGAAGTTTTTGGCACCGTTTTCGCCAAGACGTGCGGTAAAAAGTGTGCTTTTGAACAGATAATCAAGCAAAAACGGCAAAAGAATAATTACAGGAAGAAGAAGTCCCTGCCAATTTAACTTTAACGTTTCCTTTAAATCCGGCAATTCTTCTTTGCTCATAGGTTTAACTTTATAATATTTGCAGAAACCATATATCATAAGAACACGTTGTAAAATGAACCAAATGGAAATGCCCCAGAGAACAATCCAGAACTGCCCTGTCGTCATTTCAACTGCAGGATAAAGTGCGGTAAATGCACCGAGTGCCGCAACGATATTTGAAGACGGAGGAATCATATTCCCCATATAACTTGAATTGCTCTCAACGTTTGCCGCGAGTTCAGGTGGAAATCCACTTTTTTTCATTGCGGGGATGGTAATTACGCCCGTTGCCATAACATTTCCGGGCCCACTTCCGGAAAGTGCGCCCATAAACGCACTTGCAATTACAGAAACATATCCGGCACCGCCGGTAACCCTACCAAGTAGTGCCATAATAACGTTTATACATCCGTCGATTACCTTCGTTTTGGTAAGTATTATTGACATTGCAACAAAGGCCGTCATCGAGTACAACAATGATGTTGACAGACTTTTATCAACATACCCAAGCAAGTCTCCCCACGTGTTTGTTACCGTAAGCAAGATAACAAAACTTATGAGCATTGCCTCATAGACAGGTCTTTTAAATATCATAAACCAAAGGATTACTACAAGAAGTAAAATCCCAAGATATAAAAATGTCGATGGCATAAAATTCTCCTCTGAAACTTATTTCAAAAAGCACGATTTAACAGTATCTATAATCACCTTCTGCTCGTCTTCCGTGATTTTATTATCACTAGGTAAACACAGACCACGCTCAAAAAGATCCATACCCACGTCAACCCCGTCGTCACTTGCTTTGATAAAAGGACAGTCTTTAAAAATTGGTTGTGCGTGCATCGGTTTCCAAATCGGTCTTCCCTCTGCATTAAGTTTGGAAAGTGCTTCCAAAATTTCATCGGGGCAAGTTTTTCCATCTTCTGTGGTATAGGTACTTTCAAGGTCTCCCCTTACCTGCTTTGTCATATGATCCTTATCAATCAACATACAAGACAGCCAGAAATTTGGAACGGCTCTTTCTTCATCAAAAGGATTCATCGTGATTGGTAAATCCGCAAAACCTTCTTTATAACGCTTATAAATCGCCTTTTTCTGTGCGATATGCTCGTCTAAGTGTTTAAGTTGTCCTCGTACAACACCGGCAATTACATTGCTCATACGATAGTTATATCCCAACTCCTCATGTTGGTACCACGGTGCCGGTTCACGGCTTTGAGTTGACCATTTGCGAACTTTCTTAGCCGCATCCTCATCATTAGTTAAAAGCATACCGCCGGAAGAACCGGTGATAATCTTATTGCCGTTGAATGAAATAATGCCGATGTCACCAAACATACCTGTTTGTCTGCCGTCATATGTTGCACCAAACGACTCTGCCGCATCTTCTATCATAATCGCATTGTGCTCTTTACATATTTCGCAGAGTTCCTGCATTTTTCCGGGTGTACCGTAAAGATTTACGACAACAACAACCTTTGTCTCCGGATAAAGTTCAAATGCACGACGAAGGGCAATCGGATCCATATTCCACGTGTCGTACTCGGTATCAATAAAAACGGGAGTTGCCTTTTCGTAAGCAACCGGATTTACAGTTGCTGCAAAAGTAACATCAGAGCAGAAAACGGTGTCACCCGGCTGAACTCCTGCAAGTTTTATTGCCATATGCAGTGCCGCGGTGCCGGAAGAAAGAGCGACCGCACACTTGCAACCGATTTTCTCCGCAACAATCCGCTCTACCTCGTTAATGTTTTCACCAACGGTAGACATCCAATTTGTCTCATATGCCTTCTGCATATATGTCAGTTCTTCACCATGCATTGTAGGTGATGATAAATATATCTTTTTTTCAAATGGTTTAATCATAAAAAAGCCTCACCCTTATCATTTTTTTAGGCACAATCATAGATATTATCATTTTATCACTCCAAACGCCAAAAGTCAACGATTTACGATACCTTTATACAAAAAAATAGTGCAGGAAAACATTGGTTTTCCTGCACTAAAATATAATTTAATTTTATTCGTCTGCAAGGAGGTGTGCACGTTCTGCAACAACCTTCTCCTGAACGTTCATCGGTGCTTCTTCATAACGTGCAAACTCAAACACAAACATACCTCTACCCTGTGTCATAGAGCGAAGATCAATTGTGTAAGTGTGCATTTCTGCCATAGGAACTTCTGCATCAATTGTCGTGTGACCTGCTTCAGCAGGAGTCATGCCAAGAACGCGTCCGCGACGCTTATTTAAATCGCCGATAACGTCGCCCATATAACTATCCGGAACGGTAACTGCAAGAGTTCCGATCGGTTCAAGAAGAACGGGGTTTGCCTGCGGTAGACCTGCCTTATAAGCAAGGGATGCCGCCATCTTGAATGCCATTTCAGATGAGTCAACGTCGTGATAAGAGCCGTCGACAAGAGTTGCCTTTAAGTAAACTACAGGGAATCCTGCAACAACGCCCTTTGAAATGCACTCACGGAGACCTTTTTCAACAGCTGGGAAGAAGTTCTTCGGTACAGCACCGCCAACTACCTTCTCTTCAAATACTAAATCTTCCTGATCGCCGGGCTCAAATTCCATCCAAACGTCACCATACTGTCCGTGACCGCCTGACTGTTTCTTATGCTTACCCTGAACGCGAACTTTTCTTCTGATCTTCTCACGATACGGTACACGGGGAGCCTCAAGTTCTACCTCAGCACCAAAACGTGCTTTAAGACGTGAGCAGAGAATGTCAATATGCATATCACCGCAACCGGTAACGATATACTGATGTGTTTCGTTATTATTTACCGCAGTAAATGTCAAATCCTCTTCCGCGAGACGTGCAAGACCTGCAGCGATCTTCTCTTCGCCGCCTTTCACCTTGGAAAGAACTGCCTGAGCATATGTAGGTTTGGGCAGGTCGAAACCGCCAAGAGCAACAACCGCATCTGCCGCACAGAAGGTATCACCTGTCTTAGCATCGCCGAATTTGCTTATTGCACCAATATCGCCAAAGCCAACCATCTTTGCTTCAACACGGTTCTTACCGCGTACAAAGTATAAATGACCAACCTTTTCTGCCTCACCGGTACGAGCATTTATAAGTGTCATATCATCTGTAACCTTACCGGACATAACCTTAAAGTAAGATACTTTACCATATTGATCAGAAACAGTTTTGAAGATTAAAATTCTTGTGGGAGCTTTTTCTGTACGCTCAATATCAACAAGTTCGCCATTTGCATCTTCGCCGATTTCTGCCGGCATATCAAACGGTGACGGAGCATAGTCAATAAGACCGCGAAGGAGTGCAAGAGAACCGATACCGGTCATTGCAGAACCGCAGAATACCGGAGTAAGGCTTCCCTGCATAAGACCGATGTTGATACCGTGAACATACTCGTCGGTGGTAAATTCCTCACCGTCAAAGAACTTGTTCATGTATTCTTCACTTGTCTCGGCAACACTTTCCTTAATCTGTTCGCGAACTTCGTCAACCTTAGCCTGCATCTCTGCCGGAATGGGCATCTCAACAGCAGCACCGTCTTTAAGTTCGTATGCTTTGAGTTTTACAACGTCAACGATACCGACAGTCTTACCGCCAACAATTGCCGGAATAACTATAGGACATACGGAAACGCCGAACTTTTCACGAAGACCGTCGAAAGCCTTGTAATAATCAGCATTTTCTTCATCAATCTTTGAAATGTAAATCATTTTGGGAATCTTGCGGGCAGCGGTACGCTTCCATGCAAGTTCAGTACCTACGCCGACGCCGTTCTTTGCACTGCAAACGATAACCGCACAGCCGGCAACTCGGAGTGCCTGTTGACGTTCGCCGCCGAAATCGAGGTAACCCGGTGCATCGAGCACGTTAATCTTATGGTCATTGAACTCAATCGGTACAAGGGATGCCGAAACGGAAATTTTTCTCTTAATTTCTTCCGGATCATAGTCGGAAATTGTATTTCCATCTGCAACTTTACCCAAACGGTCGGTTGCCTTGGTCATAAATAAAAGACTCTCAGTCAGAGAGGTTTTACCGTCGCCTCCGTGACCAAGAAGACAAATATTTCTTATTTTTTCTGCGGGATAAGTTTTCATGGGACATCGCTCCTTACCTAAGATTTGATAATATTATACAATAATTACCCTTTGTGCACAAGTGATAGTATGTAAAAATAACCAATTATTTTTTGTGCACTATGACGAAAAAAGAGCAATGGCATAGCCATTGCTCTTTTTTACTTATTTAGTATTAGAGGCCGATTTCCTCTGCAAGTGCCTTAAAGTAACCAATGTCGTTGCGTACAAACCATACGCGGTCGCCGCCACGAGGTGCTTCAATACCGATAGGACCGGTGTAGCCCATTTCTTTGATTGCCTTAAGATATGCACGGTGATTGATGTCACCCTCTGCAAGGGATGTGGGCATACGGCATCCTGCAATATTTACTGCATTTTTAAGATGCATGTAGTACAGTTTCTCGCCGTATAACTTGGCAACGTCTGCAGGAGACGGCATATTGATAAAATATGCGGTGTTGCCGTAGTCCATATTGATACCAACCGCAGGAGAGTCGATTAAATCAACTAATTTACGGGCGCACTTGGGAGTATCGTGGAGATAACTCATATGTGTCTCAAAAGCGATCTTCATACCGATTTCTGCACACGCAGCACCGATTTGCTTATAACTGTCAACGCCGAATTTCCAATCATCCTCGGTTGCACAGAAAGAACCTGTAAGGTTGAAGTTCTCACCTGCTGCCGGATTAGGATAGAATTCGCTGAAAGCGTTACATACGGTGGTACCGCAGATTTCTTTTGCCTTACGGTAGAACTCGATAATACCTTCAACCGCTTTTGCACGTTCGGATTCATCCTTGTTGGATGTGCCGGTGCCAGGAACGCCGAACATAACTTCAATGCCGGTTTTCTCCTTAGCATCTGCGATTTCCTTTAAGTATGTATCGCGGTCTTTGGTGTAGTTGTTGGGAAGTTTTCCTCTATACTCAACACCGTCGAAGCCGAAACGCTTCGCCATCTGAGCCGCCTCTAAAACGGACATACCTAAAGTCTCATATGAACTCTCGGCATAGTTAATGTGCATAATGATAGGATTCATAATTACACCTCTTAGTTATTCAAATATACTGTCTTACCGGTCTTGGAAGACTCGTAAATCGCAAGGATGATTTCAACCGGAAGTTTGCCGTCGTACTGAGTAACCATAGGCTCACGATTGTTACGGATAGCGTCAACCATATCAGTAAGCTGACGGATATGACCGGTAATAGCAAAGTTTGTGGGATCGTTAGAAGTATCAACTGCATTATCAGGATCAAACATAGCATCCTTGGGCGGAAGTTCACCTTCTACGTTCCAAGCGGTAATCTTATCCTCAACCATAGTGATAACGCCGCTGTCACCGGAAATTTCGGTAACACGGGGGCTACCCGGATTGATAGATGTTGTGCCTACAATCTGACCGAGGGCACCGTTCTCAAACTCTAAAATAGCAACCGCGGTATCCTCTACCTCGATGTTGCGAACGAGAGTTCTTGCAAGTGCGGAAACAGACTTAACCGGACCCATAAGATAACGGAGAATGTCGATACCGTGGATACCCTGATTCATAAGAGCACCGCCGCCGTCCATCTTCCATGTGCCTCTCCAGCCGCCCTTGTCGTAGTATTCCTGTGATCGGTAGAACTTCATACGAAGATCTGCGTGAACGATCTTGCCAAGTCTGCCTTCCTCGATTGCACCCTTGAGTGCCTGAACACCGGGAGCAAAACGAAGTTGTGAAATAACAGCCATCTTAACGCCGTTATCCTTACAAGCAGCAAGAAGATTATCAATCTCCTCATGAGTGAGTGCCATAGGTTTCTCAACAACGATGTTCTTACCTGCATTTGCAGCAGCGATCGCAAGCGGTGCATGTAAGCCGCTGGGTGTGCAGATACAAACAACGTCAATCTCCGGATCTGCGAACATAGCATCGGTAGAATCATACGCCTTTACGCCGTACTTTTCTGCAAATGCAAGTCTAGCCGGCTCGTAAACGTCGGTAACACCAACGAGTTCCGCACCGTCGATAGACTGTACAGCCTGTGCGTGCCAATTGGAAATTACGCCGCAGCCGATAATACCAAACTTAATAATTTTTTCCATCTCTTTTTCTCCTTATAAAATTGCAGCAGCAACTTTTCTGATACCTGCAATACTGTCCTCAATGTCTTTTTTGGTGTGAAGAACACCGATGGTCATTGTAACGGTACGCGGCATAAGATCAACCGCAACAGGACACATATCCTCGGAATATACGATTTCTTCATCAAACTGATTGAAGGGGAAGCCGCTGGGATCAACAGTCTTCTTATAGAATAACTGAGGAATCATATATGTAGGACGACCGCCATATAAGCAGAAGCAACGAATGTTCTCTGCATTAAGTGCAGCGATGAACTTCTCACAAGTTTCCTTGTCCTTTAACATAAACTGAGTTGTGCAACCGCACTCACCCTCAGGATCGTTGATATGTACAAGTTCAATACCGTCAATTTCAGAAAGAGCGTCAACCATCATCTTCTTATACTCACGGAACTGTTCAATCATACCGGGAAGTTTAGAAAGCTGAACAGATGCGATAGCACCGGTAATCTCGCTCATACGATAGTTCTGACCGAGGAAGATATCATCTTCTGCATTAGTTGCAAGGAAGCCTTCCTTCTCACGGAACATACCGTGGTCGTGATAACGAACTGCACGCTCGTAAAGTTTTGCGTCATTGGTACTTACCGCACCGCCCTCACCTGTGGAGATCATCTTGTTGATCTGGAGTGAGAAACAAGCGAGGTCGCCCCATGAACCGGACATCTTGCCCTTGTAGGAACTACCCATAGACTGAGCAACGTCCTCAATTACGATAAGGTTATACTTCTTAGCCTCAGCAACAACCTCGTCCATACGGCAGGGATTACCGAGAATCGGTACCGCAATGATAGCCTTGGTGTACTTATCTACACAAGCACCAATCTTTGTAGGATCGATGGTAAAACTCTTGTCGATGTCGCAGAATACAGGAACTGCACCTGCAGCAACAACAGCACCTGCGGATGCGATGAAAGTACAAGCCGGAACGATTACCTTATCACCGGGGCCGATACCTGCAGCCTTGAGTGCACAAACGATGGAAGCGGTACATGAAGTAACACCAACAGTATACTTTGTACCGATATATTCGGATAAGTTTTTCTCAAACTCTTTTGCCTTACCTAAAACTTTTTCCGGACCGTAGTAGCGGAAAGGAGACTGTGCACGGATAACTTCAGCCGCAGCCTCAACCTCACGCTCATCATATGCAGATGCACCGGGATACGGAGCAGGAAGCGGATTAGGTCTCACGGGAGTGCCACCATTGATTGCTAATTTTTCAGACATAATGAATTACCTCCTAAATTACTTTGTGTTAATTGTAACCCATAGATTTTTTAATTTCTTTGCCTTTTCTGTTATTCTTTTGTTCTTTTCTCCTAGAGTGACAATAAAACTATTCTATATTATATTGTATCATATAATGCAGAAAGTTCAAGTATTTATTTGCATATATCTCACTTAATTCTTTTTTTGATAAATCCAATATAAAATCCAATAAATTACCAGAAGAAAACAAATCGTCGAACCAATCAATCGGGCTATGTCGTGCATTTTTAGAACTGACAAAACAATAACCGTTACACACGCAATCATAATATATATCGAAAAAGCGGAACTTTTCGCCTTTCGTATAATGGCAATAGTCCTTTCATCGTTTTCTGCAATCTCTTGTTTTCTGACTGTTTCATTATCTTTCGTAATTATGCGATAATTTCGCATGCGAACAATACCCATTATAACCATAACAAAACCAAAAGATGAGAAGAAAGAATCTTCTGTTTTGATGATGAATCCTCCCACCATCAGCATTACGCCAAGTGCGATGTATACATATGATGTATATAATCTTGTTTTCAATTTCTTTTTAAACTCCATATTAATCCTCCTCAAAAATAAAAACGTCTTCTATCTTCAAATCAAAATATCGGGATATTTTGTGTGCAAGTTGCAGTGATGCGGTATACCTCCCGCTTTCTAGCGATATAATCGTCTGCCGTGTAACTCCCACAGCACTTGCCAGGTCGTCCTGCGTTACTCCATTTCCCTTACGCAGTTCTTTTATTTTGTTATTCAAAACATCACCTCCATTGATGTAAAGCATGCTTTACATTTGTATTGTATCACACCTTACCAAAAATGTAAAGTATCTTTTACATTTTAATTTCCAGATATATTGTTGCCATAAGAGAAAGTTTGCGGTATAATATAGAAAAACTATAGAAACGGTGATGAATATGCAAAAGTTAAGTTTTTTCGACTGTAACGCTTACTTCGGGCCCAGAAAACTCTGTATGCCCGGTTCTTTCTCAACCAAGGAAGAACTATTTGCCAACATGGACTTATACGGCATTGACCGTGCACTTGTAACTCACGCATTTGCACGTGAACTCGATCCTGTAGAGGGCAATGCTCGTCTTATGGACGAGATTAAAAACGACGAAACCCTATCTCCTATGTGGGTTGCACTTCCCCATCATACCGGCGAATTTGCAAAGCCTGATATGTTAATCAGAATGATGAAAAAACAGAACGTTCGTGCAGTTACTCTTCTTGCAAGTCCCGCTTATTATTTCTTCTCACTTCAGGAATGGAATTGCGGCGAGTTGTATTCTGCCCTTGAGGATGCGAGAATTCCGTTATTTTTAGGTTATCCTCAACTTGATCCTAATCTTGACGGTCTTTACACCATTCTCAAAAACCATCCCAAACTTCCCCTTGTACTCACCAATGCAAATTACCGTATTGCTCGCAACCTCTATCCCCTGCTTTCCCGCTTTGACAATCTCTATGTAGAGACTTTCGGTTTCAAGGCACAGGACGGAATTGAGGATATCTGCCAGAAATTCGGTGCAGAGCGTCTTATTTTCGGCTCCGGTATGCCCGATTCATCCGGTGGCGGTGCAGTTGCAATGATCACCTATGCTGACATTTCCTTCGAAGAAAAGCAAATGATTGCAAGTGGTAACTTAGAGAAACTTTTAGGAGGTGTGAAGTTCTAATGGATATCAGAGAAAAGATTTTAACAGGAACTCCCATTGACGATTTCAGAATTATCGACTGTCACGACCACATGGGACGTTGGAACGCATTTTATATTCCTCAGGACGGTTCTGCCGATCAAATGGTTGCATCTATGGACAGATACGGCATTGATCAGGTTTTTGCGACCGCACATTCCGCAATCGGCCCTGATTACGTCCACGGCAACGATATGATTGCCGCTGCTTGTGATAAATACCCCGACCGCATTTGGGGCTACTGTACGGTTAACCCCAATCACATGGAGGATATGAAGGCAGAACTTGAACGCTGCTTTGCGAACTCCGGTTTCAAAGGTATTAAGTTCCATCCTGCATGTCACGGCAGAGCGATTTCCGACAAAAACTACACCCCCGCTCTTGAATATGCTGATGATAAAAAACTTCCCATTCTCATTCACGTGTGGGGTTCCGGTGACGTTGCTCAGGTAGATACCCTTGCAAAAAACTACCCCAACGCACGTTTTATTATGGGACATTCAGGTGCTGACCTTTATGGTATTTCCCTTGCAATTGACACTATGAATAAGCGTGACAACGTCTATGGTGACACCGCACTTTCAACCGCAATGCAAGGTCAGATTGAGTGGTTAGTCAAGGAGGCCAATCCAAAGAAAATCGTGTTCGGTTCGGACATGCCTTTCTATGATCCCGCTCCCACCGTTGGCCGAATCGCTCTTGCAGATATTCCTTTGGAAACAAAAATTGACATTTTCGGAAGAAATATGGCAGAGGCTATGGGAATCAAATATTAAATAAAAAAAGATGCTTTCCAAAGGAAAGCATCTTTTTTTATTTTACGTATTCAAACTCTAAATCGTAGATGATGATTGTATCGCCCTCTTCAACGCCTCTTGCTTCAAGTTTATCGAAAACTTCCTTCTTGCGAAGTAGGTTTTCGAAATAAAGTCGGGATTCGTGGTCGTCAAAGTTAACAGAGCCCATAGCACGTTTGATCCAATCCGCCTCCACCATATAGACGTCACCGTCAAGACGGGTAATCTCGATATTGTAGTCATTATCAATCTCAATAATTGGTGCTACATACTCCGGCTCATAGGTTTTTATAGGCGGGAGTTTAGAGAGACTCTCCGCTATTTGATTTAAAAGTTCGTCAACACCATTTCTTGTTGCAGCAGACATTTCAAAGAAGGGATAGCCTTTTTCCTCAATATACTTCTTGAAAGTATCAATTTGCTCACGATCATACACAAGATCGCACTTATTTGCCGCAACAATCATAGTACGTGCCGCAAGTTCAGGATTGTACCTTTCAAGTTCTTCGTTTATCTTCTCGAAATCGTCAATAGGATCTCTTCCCTCACTACCGGAAACATCAACAATGTGCACGATAAGACGGCATCTGTCAATATGACGAAGGAAGGTATGGCCAAGACCGGCACCCTCACTTGCACCCTCAATAATACCGGGGATATCTGCCATTACATAGGAAAACTCCTCATTAACACGGACAACACCTAAATTAGGTGTAAGTGTGGTAAAGTGGTAGTTTGCAATTTTCGGTTTTGCCGCACTTACCATAGATAAAAGCGTGGACTTACCAACATTAGGGAATCCTGCAAGACCGACGTCAGCAAGGAGTTTCAGTTCAAGACGAACGGACATTTCCTGACCGTCAAGTCCCGGTTTTGCAAAGCGTGGAGCTTGTCTGGTAGGAGTAGCGAAATGTTGGTTACCCCAACCGCCACGACCGCCTTTGCAGATGACGAAACGGTCGATATTGGACATATCGCAAACAAGTGCTCCACTCTCCTGGTCATAGACCAAAGTGCCTCGCGGCACACGGATAACAAGGTCCTGTCCCGCTTTACCGGAGCATTTTTTACCGCCGCCCGGTTCGCCGTTTTGTGCTACGTATTTCTTTTTATAGCGGAACTCAACAAGGGTTGACATATGGTCGTTCACTTCTAAAACAACATTTCCGCCGTTACCGCCGTCTCCGCCGTCAGGACCGCCGTTTGCAACATACTTTTCACGGTGGAATGCTACCGCACCGTCACCTCCGCGTCCTGCACGTAGATATATTTTAGCAACGTCAACAAACATTAATATTTCCCTCCTTTTTCGGGGATAATAAAAATGGGGCTTACCGTTTCTCGGAAAGCCCCAATTTCTTGTTAATTACTGTGCAACGATGGATACTTTCTTGCGATCGCGACCCATACGCTCGAATTTAACAATACCGTCAGCCATAGCGAAAAGTGTATCATCAGAACCCTTGCCAACGTTTGTGCCCGGGTGAATCTTTGTTCCGCGCTGACGAACAAGAATGTTGCCTGCGAGAACGAACTGACCGTCCGCACGCTTTACACCAAGACGCTTGGACTCAGAGTCACGACCGTTCTTGGTAGAACCAACACCCTTCTTATGTGCGAAAAACTGAATAGATAATTTAAGCATGGAATTACACCTCCAAAACCTCGATATATTCCGAATATTCATCTCTGAGTGCAACCAAATGTAACATAAGACCTGAGATAACATCTCTTGCCTTCTCGTTATCCGCAGATAATCTAAGATAAACGGATGCATCTTTCTCATTCACCTTAACGGTTGCCTCCGCACCTATCACATCGGTAATGGTGCATTCACAAAGACCAACCGCACTTGAAACCGCGGCACATACAATGTCCGATCCTGCCTCTGCATAACCGGAATGGCCTGAAATTTCAAAACCCGGAAGCCCTTGCGTAAAAAACTTTGCCGTAATCATTAGCCGTTGATCTTTTCGATCTGGATCTTGGTGTACGGCTGTCTGTGGCCCTGACGACGGCGATAGTTCTTCTTCGGCTTCATCTTGAAGACGAGAACCTTCTTGCTCTTACCGTTCTTAACTGCCTTTGCAGTAACGGTTGCGCCGGAAACCACGGGAGTACCAATCTTGGTGTTCTCACCATCGATAAGCATTAAAACGTTGTCAAAGGTAATTGCTGCATCAGCCTCAACGTTGAGCTTCTCAACGAAGATAACATCACCCTCAGATACCTTGTACTGCTTACCACCGGTAACGAAAATTGCCTGCATTTTGTTGCACCTCTCTCTCATTTTTAGAGTCACGCTCCGATAGGTACGAGAAACCTCGTTTTATAACCCACCCAGATGCGGCTTTAGCCATTGTAGCATAGATTTATATCAATGTCAACACTTTTTTATTCTGCGGTAAGTTCTGCCGCACGAAGAGTATTCTGCATAAGCATTGTGATAGTCATAGGACCTACGCCACCAGGAACAGGAGTGATATAAGATGCAATCTCTGCAACCTCATCGTACGCAACGTCGCCTCTGAGTTTACCCTCTGCGTTTCTGTTCATACCAACGTCGATTACAACCGCACCGGGTTTTACCATATCAGCGGTTACAAACTCAAGTTTGCCGATAGCGGCAACAAGAATATCTGCCTCACGGGTAATTTCCGCCAAGTTCTGTGTGCGGGAATGGCAAACGGTAACGGTTGCATTCTTATGTAAAAGAAGCATAGCCTGGGGTTTACCCACGATATTTGAACGACCGATAACAACCGCACGCTTACCGGTAACGTCAATACCATATTCATCAAGCAGTGCCATAACGCCTGCAGGTGTGCAGGGAACGAACTCATAGTCGCCCGTCATAATAGCACCTACATTCTGCTTATGGAAAGCATCAACGTCCTTTTCCGGACGGATGGTAAGGATAACCTTATCCTCGCTGATATGTTTAGGAAGCGGAAGTTGAACGAGAATGCCGTTAATATCACGTCTCTCGTTGAGTTCACGTACCAAAGTCAAGAGTTGCTCTTCGGTTGTCTCCTCAGGCAATGCGTATTCCTCACTGTAAATGCCGCATTCAGCACATGCTTTTTTCTTATTGTTTACATACACACGACTTGCAGGGTTATTGCCTACAATGATTACCGCAAGACCGGGAGTAATTCCACGTGCCTTAAGAGCCTCTACCTTTTCAAGGATTGCACCACGCATTTTAGCGGATGTTGCCTTGCCGTCAATTATCTTTGCTGCCATAATTTTCTTTCTCCTTTTTTCTATACATAATTACTAAAGCGGCAACAGAACTTACAAATGCCACTATTGCTACTACCTGAGATACAAGCAGGTTTGTTCCTGGGATAACGTATTCTCTCGCCTTGATACTCTCGATAATTGCTCTGCCCAAGCCATACCACGCAGTATAAAGCAGGAATATCTCACCTTTAAACTTTCTTCTCTTAGAATAGAAATGCAAAATCACAAAACCGACTGCATTCCACAATGATTCATACAAAAATGCAGGATGTGCGGACACACCGTTTACCACCATTTCCCACGGAAGATCGGTTGCAATGCCGTATTCCTCACCGTTTACAAAATTGCCCCAACGTCCGATAGACTGACCGATAAGAAGTCCTAATGCACCCACATCCATCATTGCAGGAAGACAGGCCTCTTTTTTTCGTTTTGCGTAGATAATAAACGCTAACATCGCACCGATTATTGCACCGTATATGGAAATGCCGCCTTCCCATACATACAACACGGAAACAAGGTTATGCCTGTAACTTTCAAAATCGAATGCTACGTGATATATTCTCGCACCGATTATTGCCATAGGTACCGCGAGAAGAAGCGCGTCAAGCAGATGCTCCTGATCCGTGCCCAACTCCTTCGCTCTCTTCATTCCGTAGAACGTGGCAAGGATAAAACCGGTAACGATTATAAGTGCATACCAATATATCACCGGTCCGAAACCTAAATCAATCGCCCGTCGGTCGATAATAAAATCCAGGCCGAGGCCGGGGAATTCTATATGATTTTTAAACATACTTAAACCTCTTCGTTTTTAGGTAAAACCTTTGACATTGTCATTGACTTTTCCCAAGGGAAACTTTCAACGAATTTCATTATATCACGTTTTGTGATTTTTTCAAAGATGTTAAAAGTATCAAAATAATCGAAATTTGCAAATTCAGCTTCGGCAATACTGCGACAAAGAGACGCAAATCTGTCTGACCTGCGGATTTTCATACCGTAAATTGCACGTTTTATTCTTTCAAAATACTCGTCATCAATATTATGCGAGACCTTGAGCACCGCTTCCTTTACAAGTTCGGGATTTCTGCTCTCACCCGAAAGGACAATTGCAATACATCCGGGATAGAATATCGCCTCGGCACCAAACTCCTGATTTATAATGCCTTTTCCGTAAAGTTCAGAATAAAACGCAGACCCCTCACCGAAAAGCAGTTCACACGCCATGGATGCACAGGCTCTGTTGGCTGCACCCTCATCACCCGATGTCTCCGCAAGTTTTTTAAATCCGAGTGCAAAAATCGGAAGATTACATTCCATAGTTTGGCAAATTTCCGCACATGCAACATCACAAGGTTCAACGCCGTAATCACGCTTTGGTGGTGTTGTATACTTTTTATCAAGCATCGCCTCTGCGGTTTCAATTATCTTTTTCGCATCAACGTCTCCCACAACGGTAAGAAGCATATTTGAGGGAATATAGAAAGTTCTGTAGCAATCATAGAGCACGTTACGGTCAATATTTCCGATACTTTCAACCGTTCCTATTATGGAATCACGTGCGGGGTGGACTTTAAAAAGATTTGCCATAAGGTTCTCATACACCTTAAAATCCGGCTTATCATTTACCATTCCGATTTCCTGCCCGATTATTCCCTGCTCCTTACTTACGTTCTCCTCGGTAAAATGAGGTGAACTTACGAAGTCTAAAAGAATTTCAAGATTACGCTCGAAATTTTCGGTACAGGAAAAATGGTATGCGGTCATATTTTTACTTGTAAACGCATTTGGTGATGCACCTGTCTGTGCAAAGGTAGTAAGTGCATTGCCCCCGTCCGGCTGTTCAAAAACCTTATGCTCTAAAAAATGTGCAACACCTTTGGGAGGTACGACTATACCTTTACCTGCATCAAATGCCGCATCAATGGAGCCGTAATGCACCGACAGTTGTGCGTATGCTTTGGTGAAACCGGGTTTTGGCACGATAACTATTTTAAGTCCGTTTGCAAGTGTCTCGGTAATGACTTTTTCATGAATTCTGGGGTAAACCTTTTCTTGCATAAGGAGTCTCCTTTCCTGTGAGAACGTATGTCATACAGTTTTTCAGGGAATTTGCGGCATCAACAACCGCCTCGATATCAACCGCCATAATTCTTGCAATACGGAAGTCAACTTCACGGGACAGTCCCATAACACTCTCGCTAAGCCAATATGCTTCAAGTCCTACGGCAGAGTCACCGTTTGTTTTAAAACCGTCGATAATATACCTTTTTGCGTTTTGAAGTTCCTCGTCGGTTATTTTTCCTTCCTGACAGTCAATAAGTTGCTTTAGCATTTCCCCTCTCGCCTCTTCGACTTTTTGAGGATCAACACCGCTATACATAAATATAGTCTGTAAATACTTGTCGTATTTCGCTCCAACATAGTAGCACAGAGACTTTTCCTCACGAACGTGGGTAAAGAGTTTTGATGCCGTGCCACCGCCTAAAATTGTCGTCAGAACCTGAACCGCAGGTTGGTTTGTGCTACCTGCACGGCAAGGTGTGTAAAGACCTATAAGAAGATTTGCCTGCAGAACGTCAAATTGTGTGCATATCTCGTTCTCCTTCGGTTCTGCCGGCTTGTCCAAAACGATGAAATTATCATATTCACGGGGAAGATTTAAAAGTGCAGGTTTGATACACGCCTCAATTTCCTCAAAACTTGCATCGCCGCAGAAGAAAATTTCAAGTGGTGCGTGTAAATACACCTTTTTATAATGTTCGTACAGAGATTTATGAGTGACTTCAGAAATTTTTGTCACGTCACCGTCTTCGTTAACGCCAAATCCCGTACCCTCAAAAAGAGCCTCAACAGATTTGCCGTAAGCATAACTTAATTTTTCATTGATTGCACCGTTTAAATAATCGACAAGATTTTCTTTTTCGCTTTCCACGTATTCCTTTATAAAAGCGTCACCACTTATAACGGGATCTAAAAGAACCTCAAGGGCGAGATGTAATGTTTCCTCCAACATTTTTTCGCCGTCGGTAACACATTTTGAATTTATCAGATCGCAAACCACGCCACTTGCCTGAACGTTGCCATATTTACGCACAAGAGGTTCTACCCTTGCACCGTAAAGTGAATCAAGAGCAGACGTAAGCCTTGTCATATCGGGATACCTTTTTGTTCCTCTTTTTAAAACAGACGGAATAAGTGCATTCATTGTTGCACTCTCAAAGGTGAGTGGCAACATAAAACTTGCGGAAAAGCAAGAAGTTTTAAACTTATCGGTACTTATAACACGAAGTCTCACGCCGGGAAGTATTTCACGATATACGTTTTGCATTATATCAACTCCTTTATCTGTATTATACACTTATAACGCCTTCTTCGCAACCGATTTTATTTTCTCTTATATATTTTGAAAATAAACCTTGACAACACCTTATCTCTCGTGTATAATTCATCTGTAAAGTAATTCGACTTTACAAGGAGGGCTTGCTTTGACGAAAGAAAAGTCATATGAAATGACCATGCTGTTTGATTTCTACGGCGACGTTCTGACCGATAAGCAGCGTGAACTGTTTGATTTATATTATAATGAAGATTTATCTCTCGCTGAAATCTCCGAACATCTGGGAATTACCCGTCAGGGTGTGCGTGACGGCATCATCCGTGCCGAGGAGATTATAAAAAGTTTTGAAGAAAAACTCAATTTAGTTGCACGATTTGGTAAAATTTCCGAGGACGTCCGCATTATTTGCGACTCGGCCGAGAAGATAATTTCTTTGAATAATGCTAACTGCAGAAGCCCTGAACTTAACGCTTGTGCCGAGGAAATTCTTCTTCGTGCAAAGGGGCTTGCCGAATAAATTGGAGGGTAATCAATGGCTTTTGAAGGCTTAACCGAAAAACTTTCCGGTGCATTTAAACGTCTGCGTTCTAAAGGTCGCCTTACCGAAAGGGATATTAAAGAGGCTATGCGTGAAATTCGTATGGCACTTTTGGAAGCCGACGTAAACTATAAGGTCGCGAAGGACTTTATCGCAAAAGTTTCCGAACGTGCGGTGGGTAACTCCGTTCTTGAAGGACTTAATCCCGCACAACAGGTTGTTAAAATCGTAAATGAAGAACTCGTTGCTCTTATGGGTTCCGAGAATTCAAAACTCAAATTCAACTCCAGACCGCCTACTATCGTTATGTTCGTGGGTTTGCAAGGTGCAGGTAAAACAACAAACATTGCAAAACTTGCAAGTTATTTATCCAAAAGCAGAAACCGCCCGCTTCTCGTAGCGTGTGACGTGTATCGTCCCGCTGCTATCAAGCAGTTGCAGGTTGTTGGCGAACAACTTGGCATTCCGGTTTTTGAACAAGGGCAGGGCGATCCGATAAAAATTGCAAAAAATGCAATTGAACACGCAAAAAAATACGGCAATGATCTTGTTTTTATCGATACTGCAGGTCGTCTCCACGTTGACGAAGAACTGATGGCAGAACTTCAGGGTATCAAGTCGGCAATAGAGCCGGATGAGATTATACTCGTTCTTGACGCCATGACAGGTCAAGATGCTGTAAATGCTGCAAGTACTTTTAATGAGATGCTTGACATTGACGGCGTATTCCTTACAAAACTTGACGGTGATGCTCGTGGCGGTGCGGCACTTTCCGTACGTGCTGTTACCGGTAAGCCGATTAAGTTTATAGGTGTTGGCGAAAAATTAGACCAGATCGAACCCTTCCACCCTGAACGTATGGCATCCAGAATTCTCGGCATGGGCGACGTTCTTTCATTCATTGAAAAAGCACAAAACGCCTTTGATGAAAAGCAAGCCGAGGAACTTCAGGAAAAGTTAAAGAAAAACACTTTTACTCTCGCTGATTTTTATGATCAGATGAAGCAGGTTCGTAAAATGGGTTCCATGACCGATCTTTTGGGTATGATTCCCGGTGTAAAAGCATCTGCACTCCCCGACTCTGCCACTACCGAAAAGGCACTTTCAAAAACCGAGGCAATCATCCTCTCCATGACTCCTGCCGAGCGTGAAAACGTAAGCGTTATCAACCACTCTCGAAAGAAGAGGATTGCGGCCGGAAGCGGAACGAAGATTGAGGATGTTAATCGTCTGCTAAAACAGTTTGAAGCATCCCGAAAGATGATGAAGAAACTCACCGGTGATCAAATGGATCCCAAGAAGTTGAGACGTCATGGCTTTGGCGGAATGAAATTCCCCTTTTAAATCAGTATAATGCAATGCATTAGATAAAGAGAAATCACTTAGGAGGTGAATATAAATGGTTAAAATCAGACTTCGCAGAATGGGTGCAAAGAAGGCTCCTTTCTATCGTGTAATCGTTGCAGATTCCCGCTCACCGCGTGATGGCAGATTCATCGAGGAACTTGGCACATACAATCCCCTTACCGAGCCGGCTGAAATCAAGATTGATACTGAGCGTGCTCTTGAGTGGATGAAGAAGGGTGCACAGCCCACTGACACTGTTAAGACTCTTCTTAAGCGTGTTGGTGCTCTCTAATGGAAACGAGGTATGAAACAATGGTAGAACTTCTTACCTACATTGCGAAAAACCTTGTTGACAACCCGGACGAAGTTACCGTTACCGAAAATGTTCGCGAAGACGGTGAACACGTTTTTGAACTCCGTGTTGCTCCTTCCGATATGGGCAAGGTTATCGGCAAACATGGTCGCATCGCAAAAGAAATCCGTGCGATTATGAAATCTGCCGCTATTCGCAGAGACATCAAAGTCTCCGTCGATATTGTCGACTAAGTAAAGAGAAATTGCCTGATTTTAAGTCAGGCAATTCTTTTTTATTTACTTATAAAATTAAATGTGGTAAGATATTCCTATAATTAACTTACGGGAGAAATTAAAAATGAAACTTAATCTTTTGGAATCCGGCGAAATAGTAAACACTCACGGCATTCGCGGTGAGGTTAAAATAAATCCGTGGTGCGACTCCCCCGATTTTCTGCTTGATTTCGATAAATTTTATATAGATGGTAAAGCGGTGCAAGTGCTCGGTGCCCGTGTGCATAAAAACTGCGTACTCGCTGCACTTAAAGGAATAAATGACATTAACGCCGCTATGGCACTGCGTGGCAAAATCATTTCGGTAAACAAAGACGAAGTTGAACTCGACGAAGGTCAATACTTCATCTCCGACCTTATCGGGCTTGAGGTATTTGATACCGAATCTGATTCTGTTGCAGGCAAAGTCGTCGACGTTTTAAACCTTCCCGCAAATGATGCGTATGTAGTGCGTGACGGCGACCTTGAATATATGATTCCGGTAGTTAAGGAGTTCGTTCTAAACGTTGATTTGGCTTCCGGTCGCATTACGGTAAAACTTATTCCCGGAATGAGAGGATAGAATATGCAAATAGATATTATGACACTTTTTCCCGACGCCATAGATGCGATGCTGGGACAGAGCATTTTAGGCCGCGCGCAGGAAAAGGGCCTTATACGTATAACCGCACATCAGATTCGTGATTACACCACAAATAAGCAAAAGCAGGTAGATGATGCTCCTTACGGCGGCGGTATGGGTATGGTTATGAACGCCGATCCCCTTTATCGCACGTGGCATTCCATTATTTCCGCCGCAGGACAGCAGATACATACAATTTATTTATCCCCACAAGGCAAGGTTTTCAACCAAACTCATGCAAAACGACTTTTAAACGACTATGACCGTCTTATTCTCGTATGCGGTCATTACGAAGGTATTGACGAGCGATTCATTGAAGAATGTGTTGACGAAGAAATCTCCATAGGTGACTTCGTTTTAACGGGTGGTGAAATACCCGCCATGGCGGTTGCCGATGCTGTTTGTCGAATGGTGCCCGGTGTTTTATCTGACGAGGAATGCTTTACCGAGGAAAGCCATTTTTCAGGTACGCTTGAATACCCGCACTACACCCGCCCCTATGAATGGCACGGCAGGAAGGTTCCGGACGTTCTTCTTTCAGGTCACCACGCGAACATTATTTCTTGGAGGAGAAAGCAATCCTTACTCCGCACCAAGGAAAAACGCCCTGATATGTTCGAAAAATTGGAACTTTCAAAAAAAGACTTAAAACTCCTTGACGAGTAGTTTTTCGGTGATATAATAAACCACGAGGTGATTACTAATGTTAGTTAAAAAAATTGATATTCACGTACACTGTGCCCTTGAGAAAGAAGTTCCCCGTTTTTGGGGCGACGGTGACGATTTTGCAACTCCCGATGAGATGCGTGTTATGTGGGACAGATGGGGTATAGAAAAAGGCCTCCAACTTCCCGTAATAACCTCTGATCACACAACTCATCCCCTTACCAACCAAGAGGCTATCCACTTAGTTGAGCAGTATCCTGATATGTTCTATTGGTTCTGTAACGTTGATCCCCGTTGGGGCGAAAACAACGATAAGACCGACCATTCACAGTACTTAAATTGGTACAAGGCTCGTGGTGCTAAAGGTGTTGGTGAAATCACAAGCAATATGTATTTTGATGATCCCATTGTTTGGAACTTGTTCCGTCACGCAGAGAAATGTGAAATGCCCATCCTTTTCCACATTGGAAATATGGGTAGCGATTACGGCTTGGTTGACGAGTTAGGCCTTCCCCGATTGGAAAAGACTCTCAAAGAGTTCCCCAACCTTCTCTTCATCGGTCATTCACAGAAATTCTGGGCTGAAATCTCCGGCGACTGTACCGAAGAAGGCAGAAACGGTTATCCCGAAGGCAAAGTTGCTCCCGGTGGTCGTGTTGTTGAACTTCTTGATAAATACCCCAACTTGCACGGTGATCTCTCCGCAGGAAGCGGCGGTAACGCAATTATGCGTGATGAAGAATTCGGCCTTTGGTTCTTGGAAAAATATCAGGACAGACTTTATTTCGGCACTGATATTTGCTCACCTAAAAACGTTTTCTTACTCCCCGACTATCTTGATGAATGTGTAAAGAGCGGCAAACTTTCCGTTACCGCATATAACAAAATCTGTCGCGAAAACGCACTCAGATTACTTGAAGGTAAATAAAAAAATCCCCATCTGTTATTCTGGCAGATGGGGAAAAATATTAAAAGAGAGTGTTTGCTATGAAACTTAAAAATTTCGCAATAGTTCTTTTCGTCTGTATTATGATGTTTTCTACATCGGCATCTGCACTTACAATCACGGTTGTGCCCAGTGACAGAACTACCTTTTCAGATGTCCCGTCAAGTCATTGGGCGTATAGATACGTAATGACAATGGCGGACAAAGGCATCCTTAAAGGAACAAGTACTCCGGTAAACGGTGTGGGTACTTATTCTCCAAACGGCAAGGTTACCGTTGGCGAGTTTCTGACAATTGCAACGCGCCTTGTAGCATCAAACAATATAAAAACGAGTGGTAATTTCCCCCATTGGGCAATCCC
Source organism: Clostridia bacterium (assembly GCA_017559855.1). GTDB lineage: Bacteria > Bacillota > Clostridia > Oscillospirales > JAAYXM01 > RGIG7332. The sequence continues at coordinate 22,661 of JAFYQP010000058.1, forward strand.
CTATTACCATGCAGCGGTGAGTGTCGGACTAATTACATCTGATCAATTTGACTGCACATCATACGTTCTCAACACTCCGATATCAAGAGAGGATATGGCAAGTATTTTGGTTGAAGTCGCACGGGTTAACGGCGAAACTTTACACATCACACCCGACATCGAATATAATATGTTAGACTACAACACAATCACTGATGATAAAAAGGACGCCGTGTGTGCAGCATATTCAAACGGGCTTTTAACCGGCAAAAGCGGCCATTTATTTGCACCTAAAGACAATTTGACTCGTGCTGAAGTTGCCACGGTTTTCTGTCGTGTAATGAATTATATTGAACGCGAAAAGGTTGTTCTCACCTACGTTGGCACAGAACGTGGTAAATACGTTGTTACCGAGCCCGTGGAAACACAAAACATGTTACGCCCCGTTTATTCTGTACAGTTTGGCAAAGATGCACTTAACGGTGTACGCTACGGTGTTGACGAAAAAGGCATTTATGTTGAAGTAACCGCACCCATTTTACCGAATGTAATTAACGACGAATACTTTTTTGACTATTCCTTTGATGTATACAGAGCAAATGGCGATTACTTTGCCGAGGGAATATGGTTTATATTAAAACCGGGAGAATCGGCAAAAGCACATTTCGTATCTTTTGAAGAGACAAGTGTATCCCTTAAAATGCTTGGTAATGGTTATGCCAAGGCGGGTGTCATGATTATGAGTAACAAAACCAACAGATACCCCATATTCACGGCTAACAACCTTTATCCCAACAGAATGGTCATCCAAAGGTCCGATAATATGAGTGTCGAGGCGGTAGACTATAACAGCAGTCACATTTGGAAAGGCATCGGAAAATAAAACAAACCCGCAAGATTTTATCTTGCGGGTTTATTTTATTTGTTTAAATTACTTGCCCTGCTGCATTTCAGCAACTGACTCAAGTACGGCATTTGCCATGTACTCAAGTTGCTCGTCGCTTAAGCCGTAAAGCGGTAAGTGAGTAAATCTCTTGTAGAATACTTCCTCACAGTTGGGGCAGGTCTTTGCGATTTCGTCAGGATCGAAACCTAATAAATCGCTTACAACCTTGAAGCGGTAAAGCGGACCGAAGTGAGCGATCTGGGTAACACCCTTCTCTTCAAGTTTCTTCTTAAGAACCTGAATATCTCCGCCTGCCTTAGCCGGATCAATCTGTAATAAGTAAAGATGGAATGAAGGTCTGATATTCTCATTACCTAAATCCTGCGGGATGATAGCATCGTTTGCCGCAAATCTCTCGGTGAGGTACTTAGCAGCAGCGGTACGCTTTGCAAGAATTTCCTCATTTCTTGCTACCTGTAAACTAAGGCCTAAGCCCTGAATTTCGGTAGTAGAAGAGTTACCTGCCATAAAGGGCTTCTCTTTACCCTGAATAGGAGTAATGTTGTAGAGCCAATCCTTAATCGGGCAGCTGAAGTCGAGACCTAAGAAACGTGCTCTCTTCATATCGGGACCGAAACCGGGAATGGTGGTAGTAAGAATACCGCCCTCACCGAATGAGGTGATGTTCTTAACCTCGTGCATTGAGAATGCAGCGAAGTCACCGATTGTACCGATCTTCTTGCCCTTATACATTGCACCGAATGCATGAGCAGCGTCCTCAAGAACGAGGATGTCATGCTTTCTTGCGAGTTCCATAATCGGATCCATATCAACAGGATAGCCGCCGATATGTACCGGAACAATCATCTTGGTTTTATCGGTAATCTTGCGTGCAACGTCTGCAGGATCCATATTGATGGTCTTGGGATCAACGTCTGCAAAAACAAGTTTACAACCGATTGCAAGAGGATATGCCATAGTAGCAACGAAGGTGATTGCAGGAACGATAACTTCATCGCCTGCCTTTAAGTTTGCATACTTGTATGCAATCTCAAAACCTGCGGTTGCGTTGGTAACAAATGTGGAGGTATCTGTGCCGAGGTATGCGTTACATGCTTCCTCTGCTTCTTCTACCTTGCTGCCAAGGGAGAGTTTGCCCGGAGGTGTTGCAAGAGCATCAAGTTTCTTAACCTGCTCCCAAACTGCCTCAAGTGCAGCATCATATTCCTTACCCTCACCCTGCATTAAGAAGCGGATGATTTCCATAAGGTCGTTTACATTGTAGTTTTCTCCGACTGCAGCCCACGGTACTTTGGTAGCACCAGTGTTGTATCTGAAGTCTGTAGTTTTCTTTGCCATAACTAACAACTCCTTTTAATTTTTTCTGTATTCTTTTCTACCTGTTTCAAACAGGTTGTTTCCAAAGGTATCAATTGCGACGGTTGCCGGGAAATTCTCCACCGTCATTTTTTTAACCGACTCGCAGCCAAGTTCGTCAAAAGCAATAACTTCTGCTTCTTTAATTGCCTTTGCAACAATTGCACCTGCACCGCCTACTGCACAAAGGTAAACAGCACCAAACTGCTTCATTGCATCGACAACACCCGCATCACGTTCACCTTTACCTATCATACAAGTAAGTCCAAGTTGTATAAGGCGTGGAGCGAATCCGTCCATTCGTCCGGATGTTGTAGGGCCACAAGCACCGACAGGTCTGCCTCCGTGTCCCGGTGTGGGACCTGCGTAATATATTGCCGCACCTTCAAGTTCGAAAGGGAGTTCTTTTCCCGCATCAAGCAGTTCAAAAAGTTTCTTGTGTGCGGCATCTCGTGACGTATATATTGTACCGGTAAGAGATACCGTGTCTCCCGCTTTCAGCGTGGTGAGCATTCCTTCAAGTTCGCTTGTATGTAAATCATAATGTGCCATAGGGTTTACTTATCCTCCCTGATGCTCTTGCAATCTGCAACAAGCACATTGAGTGCATCTTCAACGTTGAGGCTAGAATCAGACAAACTGTCAATTTCACGTGCAAGTTCAGTAACAACCGCTTTGAAACCAACTTTAAAATCGCCAACTGCACTCTTCGTATTCTCATAGGATGCTGCCATTTTTGCAACAAGTGCCTCAATTTCACAAATCACCATTTCACGGTGTTCTTCAAGTTTTCGTTTTTCATCTTCTATGTATTCTTTATGTGCCGCACGTTCTTCTTCCATACGTGCTTTTGCAGTTTCCTCTATCTGCTCTGAACGCTTTCTTGCATCAAGTTCAAGATTTGCAATCTGCTCTTTATTACGTCTGACCTCCTGCTCGTGCGACTGGTACTGTGCAATTTTTGCATCCCTTGCAGAAACCTCATTTCTAAGATTTGAAATTTCCTCCTCAAGGGTTTCCTTCTCACTTTTAACAGTACTAAACTCCTCTTTTAAAGCGTCAAGTTGTGCCTTTGTTATTTCACCATCTTCCGCTTTTACTGAAAGTTCGTCAACACTTGCATTAAGTTCTTTAATTTTCTTCTGATCCTCTGCACTCTTCCGTTCCATTTCGGTAATCTTATTCTGTGCAGATTCAATCTCACTTCTAAGGGCTTCAACTTCTCGTGCGTGTTCTTCCGCTAATTCCGCAATATATGTTGCAACGTCTTCACGTTTGAAGCCACCCATAAACGATTTTTTAAAGAGTTTCTTTGATGTGTTATCCATCCTGATAACCCCCACTCACTTTGTATTTAATATTATATCACAAATTTTCTCGCCTTGCAATCAAAAAATTGTACAAGTTTTTGCAATATAGGTTTCTTTGTACTTCTCCTTTAAACTCTGACACGCAAGTTTAGCCTTTTCCTCATCGTCGAAGATACCAAACGTCGTACTTCCGCTACCACTCATAACCGCACCAAGTGCACCGAAGGAGAGTAATTTTTCTTCTATGGTTGTAATACTTTTCTTCTCACTTGCAACGATTTCCTCAAGAACGTTGTACATATTTTCCGCTATTTCACGCACGTTTTGTGCATCAAGTGCCGCAATAACTCTGTCGGTATCCGGATGTTTTGCAATCTCGTCAACTTTAAGTGAGCCAAAAACCTTTGCGGTAGACATACCATAACCCGGTTTACAAAGAACGATGTAACATTCGGGCATTGCAGTAAGCGGTGTCAGAATCTCACCTACCCCTTCTGCAAGCATAGTTCCGCCACATATGCAGAAAGGTACGTCCGCACCTACTTTAAGTCCGATACTGCAAAGTTCCTCCATGCTAAGCCCCGCATTATAAAGTTTGTTCAATGCACGCAGAACCGCCGCACCGTCGGTACTTCCACCCGCAAGACCTGCGGCTACCGGAATATTTTTCTCTATGGCTATGTGAACGCCGTCACACTCAATACCGGTTGCGTCAAAAAACGCACGTGCGGCTTTTACCGCAATATTGCGGTCATCGTCGGGTAAATAGCCTAAATTACTTACAGACTTAATACCTTCACCCGTACCGATTCGCACGGCAATATTATCGTGCAACGTAACGGTTTGCATAATCATTTTCAAATCGTGATAGCCATCAGGACGCTTTGCAATAACGTCGAGCGTTAAGTTTATCTTAGCGTACGCTTTTTCAAAACAATGCTTCATTTTTTAACAATCCTTTTAAATCCAATTGCCTTTGGCGGGCAAAGTTCATGACAACAATAACATTTGACACACTGTGAATAATCGATTTTCGCCTTACCTTCCACAATCTCTATGGTATGCATCGGACAGGTTCGTGCACAAGCACCGCAACCGACACACTTTTTCTCATGAATTTGCGGATAAGGAGTTACAAGGCAACCTATAAGCCGTCTGAACTTTTCAGGCACAAGACGGATTAAGAAACCTGGCACCTTGCTCGATGCAGGGATAAAATACAGTTCGTGCATTTTGGGATCGTCACCTAAGTATTCCAACTCATAAGGTGTTTTGGGAATAAGTCCTCGCTCCTGTGCATCATAAATCGTGGGTACGTCCTCGGACTTAAAGCCCATAACGCGGATTCCCGCAAGGTCTACCGCATGTGGATTGACACCGCCCAAAAGAAGTCCCGCTTCCTTTGCCGTACCACCGGACGGCCCTTTACCCTGCATTCCCACAACGCCGTCGATAACAGAAAAATCAGGTGATACCAACTGACACAAATCAACTATCATCTCACAAAATTCTTCTTTTTCGGGGAATTTAGCATGGAACATAGGCTTTGTAAGGCCGGGAATAACTCCAAAAAGATTTTTAACCGCACCGGTATAATATGCAAAACCGTGGGTTTTAAGTTTTGCAACACTTACTATAAATTCCGCATCGTGCACGGGTTTGATTATTGGAACTTTACTGATTCTTTTTCCCGACGCATACTCCATTTCAACGTCGGAGGTATCGTAATTGAGTGTAGCACCGGTTTCCTCAGCAACTTTTGCCATTCCGGTAACCGAATATAATTTTTTAAGAATTTGTGTGGTATACATACCGCCGCAACTGTCCGCAATTGTAACCTCACAACCTGCATTCATAAACTCACGCACCAAAGCCTTTACAACCGACGGATGGGTGGTTGTGAAATCTCTCGGCTCACGTGCCATAAGCAAGTTGGGTTTTATAAGAACCTTTTTACCACCTGCAAGTTCCTTCGCACCGCCAAACTGAGCGAGCAGTCTATGAATGGATTCCTCCACGATTTTTTCATCGTAGTTTTTACATTCGATAAGCGCTACACGTTTATCCATTTATTTTACACATCCTAACTTTTTAAGAAACGCCTCAATTCTCTCAAGTGCTTCTGTCAAATCACGCATTGACGATGCATAGCAGCAACGGACAAAACCTTCGCCGCACGCACCAAACGCGTTACCCGGAATTACCGCAACGCCATGCTCTTTAAGCAAACGCTCACAGAATTCTTCGGAAGAGAGACCTGTAATCTCAATGGACGGGAATACGTAGAATGCACCTCTCGGTTCAAAGCAAGTAAGGCCGAGACTATTTAATCGGTCGCAAATTACACGACGACGACGGTTATATTCCTCACGCATCTCGGCGATGTCCTCATCACCGTTTTTAAGAGCCTCAACCGCTGCATACTGTGCGGTTGTCGGTGCAGACATAATAGCGTACTGATGGATAAGAGTCATCGGTTTGATAAGTTCACGAGGTCCTGTTGCGTAACCTAAACGCCAACCGGTCATTGCATACGCCTTTGAAAAACCGTTTACAACGATTGTACGCTCACGCATACCCGGAATTGACGCAGGTGTGCAATGTTCAATGTCGTAGGTAAGTTCGGAATAAATCTCATCGGAAATCGCAATAAGATTATTCTCGATAATTACCTTTGAAACCGTTTCAAGTTCTTCTCTTGTCATAATTGCACCGGTTGGATTACACGGGAAAGGCAGGATAATAACCTTACTCTTCGGTGTAATTGCCGCCTTTAGCGCATCAGGAGTCAATTTGAAATTGGTTTCTTTAGTTGTTGCAATCGGCACAGGGGTTGCACCTGAAAGTGTTGCCATAGGACCGTAGCAAACGAAACTCGGTTCCGGAATAAGCACTTCATCCCCATTTTCAACAAGTGCACGGAGTGCAACGTCAATCGCTTCGCTTCCGCCTACGGTAACTAAAATCTCATCCTTGGGATCATATTCCATTTTTGTTTTTCGCTTTAAATAGTTGCTTATTTCACGGCGAAGTTCCATAGTACCCGCATTAGGCGTGTAGTGGGTGTAACCCTTTTCAAGAGAATAGATACCCGCATCACGGATGTGCCAGGGGGTAACGAAATCCGGCTCACCGATACCAAGTGAAATCACGTCATCACGACCTACGAGAAGGTCGAAGAATTTACGGATACCCGACGGTTTTATATTTTTAAGCCTTGATGATAAAACATTATCGTAATTCATACAATTCCCTCCCGATTACAGAATAGTAAGACGTTCTTGTCCTTCGTCCTTCTGCTCAAATCTCACGCCGTGCTTTTTGAATTTCTGAAGAACAAAGTGCGTCGCAGTTGCAGTTACCTCTTTAAGCGGTGCAAGTTTTTCCGCAACGAACATGGCAACTTCCTTGAGAGTCTTTCCTCGGATACTAACAAAAAGGTCGTATCCGCCGGACATAAGGTACACACTCTCCACCTCATCGTATTGGCTTATTCTGCGTGCAACACGCTCAAAGCCCTGACCTTGCTGCGGTGCAATGTGAATTTCAATAAGTGCGGATATTCGTTCCTTATCAACCTTTTCCCAATCGATAATCGGGCGGTAGCCGAGAATTATTTTTTCATCTTCCAATTTACGGATTTTCTCCTCAACTTCCGCAACCGTCATATCAAGCATACTTGCAATTTCACTTGCCGCAAGGCGGCAATCCTTATCAAGTAGTTCAAGAACTTTTCTCATATCATATACCTCCTAAATTGAGACCTTAATCGGCTCACTGTTTTTAAAATAAGTAAATTCAGAAAAACCTGCGGTTTTAATAAGTTTGCAGGCGTTATCAAATCCTGCTCCGATATCTTGTTTTGCGTGGGCATCGCTTCCTATGGTAATGTACTTTCCGCCAAGTTTGCGGTACATTTCAAGCACCCAAACCTCCATGCCGAGTTCTCCCATCCATTTACGCAGACCGCTTGTGTTTATTTCAAGCCCCATATCACGGTCAACAAGCATTTGCAAAATTTCCTCGACCGTATCCTCATAGCCTTTGTAGGTCGGAAGCCCTGAATAACAATCCTTGAATCGTCTCATAATGTAGTCTAAATGACCTAGCGTGTGGAATTTTCCGTGTTCTATCATTTCTTTAGTCTCGGCAAAATAGGTTTTAATATAAAAGTCCACGTTCTCAGGCGTATACTTTACATCGTATAAGTCCACATTTCCTTTAAAGAAATGAAGTGATCCCAAAATATAATCAAACTCAAATTCCTCAAGCACTTTTTTTGCGTACTCCGGATTCATGTGCGGTTGCCCCAATTCGCAGCCGAAAAGAAGGTCGATTTTACCCGCAAATTTAATACGAGCCGCCTCTACCTCTTCCTTTGCACCTAAAATACGTGCACGTTCAATATCATTATAGGGCACCTGCTCCATCGCCTCGGAATGGTCGGTAATAGTGAGCACGGAAACGCCTTTTTCAATTGCAGCAAGACACATATCTTCAATTGATTCTGCACCGTCAAAAGAGTATTTTGAGTGTGTATGTGTGTCACAAAGCATAATTCTCACCCCATTTTATTTATTATACTAAATCACGCTCTACTTTTCAATGAAAATATTGAATTTTTTTCTACTTTATGCTATCTTATTTTTACAAAGGAGGTTTTGCTATGAAAAAGGGTGCTATGCGTGTTGCAACCATTGCTGTTTTAATTGCCCTTGCCCTCGCCCTTTCCGTCGCGGAGGGTTGGCTTCCTTTGGCATTTATCCCAATCCCCGGTGTTAAATTGGGACTCGCAAACATAATTACACTGTTTGCACTTTGCTTTTTGAATTTCCGTGATGCAACGGTTATTTTAATGCTAAGATGCCTGCTTGCCTCCCTTTTCGGAAGCGGTATCGCCGCATTTGCATTTTCGATAACAGGCGGTATTTTCGCCCTTGTCACAATGTATATTCTGCTAAAAAGCGGGAAATTCTCCCTTGCGGGCGTAAGTATTGCAGGGGCGGCAATGCACGGTGTCGGACAGATTATAGCATCGTTTTTTATGCTTTCTACGTTCTCCGTTGTTTTCTACCTGCCGTTTCTTCTTATCGCCGCAATATTCACGGGCACTCTTACCGGCACGGTCTCCTACGTTCTGTTTAATCACCTTAAAAAAATATCAAAAACAAATGTTTAAAAAAGCCTTCTTGTGTCTATTCTTATAACACAAGGAGGCTTACATATTTATGAAACGATTTTTTGAACCCGCACTTGCCATCGGGCTTGTTATCTCCCTCGTAATCGGTGCTCACGCCGATGTTATGCAAAAGGACATTTCAAACAGAGTTTTAAGACTTCATGTGATTGCAAATTCCGATAGTGAAGAAGACCAGGCGGAAAAACTTGCTGTTCGTGACATTGTTCTTGATAAAGCGAACATTCTTTTAGAAGATGCAAAATCCGTGGATGAAGTTAAAACCATCGTATCTGAAAACCTTGATATTTTTACCGATTGTGCTAAAACCGCTACCTCCCATCCCGTAAGAGCAGAACTTGTAGCAATGCACTTTCCTACCCGTGAGTACGACACCTTTTCCCTGCCCGCAGGTGAGTACGAGGCATTGCGGATAATAATCGGTGATGGCGGCGGTCGAAATTGGTGGTGCGTAATGTTCCCTCCCCTTTGCTTAAGTGCCGCCGAGGCGGTAAAATATGCGGAAGAAGCGGGAATGAGTGACGATGAAATACGCTTTATTTCAGGTGGCGAAAATGAATACCGCTATAAATTCAAATTCCTTGAAATTCTGTCCGCAATCAGGGAAAAAGTTTGCAATTCGTAACCGAAGAATCCGCTTTTGCATAGGTTGATAGTAAGTCAGGAGGTATCATCTATGGAAAGCGGATTCTTTTTAGGTGCAAACTCAAAACACGGTTTCTATTCACTATACGACAATCTTATCGACCTTAAACGGGCAAAATGCGTGTATATTATAAAAGGCAGTCCCGGATGCGGAAAATCATCTTTTATGCGAAAAATAAAAACCAAACTTGAGGAGAAATTTCACGTAGAGCAAATTTTCTGCTCCCTTGATTCAAATTCACTGGACGCAATTTTAATTGACGAATTAGGCATAGCATTTGTAGACGGCACTTCCCCCCATGTTGTAGAGCCGAAATTCCCCATGGCGGTTGAGCGATACGTTAATTTAGGTGATTTTGCAGATGCAGACGCTCTTTCGGATAAAAAGAGTGAAATTATTGATATAACTGCAAAATATAAATCAGGCTTTGAGCGGATTTACAATTTCCTCTCCGTTGCAGGTGCAATTGAAAGCGAAATTTTTGATATCGCTTTAGGCGGTGTGGATATAAACCGTATCAAGAAAAAGGCGGTTGGCATTATCTCCCGTGAAATCACAAAACACGGAAGCGGTGGCAATGTTAAAAAGCGGTTTTTATCCTCAATCTCGGCAGATGGTTACGCCACAAACTTTGCCACAATTTCAGATATGGCAGATAACGTGTACGTACTGGAGGATAATTTCGGGTTGGGTGCATTTTTACTCGCTCCCATTGCAGACGCGGCACGGGATGCAGGCTTTGACACAATTTTATGCTATTCTCCCCTAACGCCTTCCCGCCTTGAACATCTTATAATTCCGGAATTAAAACTCGCTTTCGTAACATCCAAAAAGAGCGATGGTTACACCGGTGTATACAAAAGAAAAGTGCGGCTCGATGCATTGATCAATCAGGATATTTTACGAGACAAGAAAAAGAAAATTTCCTTCTCCCGCAAACTACTCCACGCAACAATAAACGAGGCTTGTACGGCGCTAAAAGATTCCAAACTCATCCACGATGAAATCGAAGCACTCTACAACCCTCACATAGACTTTGACGGTGTGTACGCCCTTGCAGATAAAATTGCAAATGAAATAATTTGATTCCCGTTACTATAGTTTCATTATTGGCTTCCCCTTGAGGGGAAGGCTTTCACGTTATGATTTTTTCATTGGTAATAGCCATATTTGATTTTCATTATAAAAAGGACGGTTGTGGTTTTCCCCACTACCGTCCTTTTTTATTAATAGTCTTTTGGTTTGCCGCATTTTACACACTTTTTGAAAAGCAGTCCTTTAAGTTCACCACCACAGTACTGACACACACCTGCGTTGCGGTACTGTTCTTTTTGCTGTTCAATTAAACGTAGTTTCTCAGCTCTCGCTGCAGAAAGTTCTCTTCTCTTTTCTTGCAATTCTGCAACAGATTCCGCTTCAATAGGTAATTGAATATCCTGCCATGCACCCACATTAGACTTTCCTCTATAATTGCTTCCTGCGGCAACAACCGTACCGTCACGTTTTAGACCAACAGTGTGGCAATCACCTGCAGAAATCGCAACTATATTCTCCCAATGCGATACATCGCACTGTCCGCAGTAATTATTACTGTACCCTACATATTTCGTGGCAACAACCGTACCGTCACGTTTTAGACCAACAGTGTGGCAATCACCTGCAGATATTGCAACAATATCCCGCCATTCGGAAACATTACATTGGCCACTCTTGTTATTTCCAACTGCAACAACAGTACCATCAGATTTAAGACCTACCGTGTGATAATAACCTGCTGAAATGGCTACTATATCCTTCCAATGTGACACTTCACACTGACCACTATTAGAACTGACAATCGAATCCAAAGAATCTGCAATATACTTTGTGGAAACAACAGTACCATCATATTTAAGTCCTACCGTGTGACAAGAGCCCGCAGAAACAGCGGCTATATCGTTCCAATCCGACACCTCACATTGACCATTTCTACTGCTGCCAATAGCAACAACAGTTCCGTCAAACTTAAGACCTACCGTATGAAAGTTTCCCGCAGAAAAAGCAGCAATATCTCGCCACGAAGATACGTTACATTGGCCATTCTCGTTATTTCCAACTGCAACAACAGTACCATCAGATTTTAATCCTACCGTGTGACAGGAACCCGTAGCAACCGCAACGATATCACTAAAATCTGATACTTCACATTGGCCGTAGTAAGATTTCTTGTCACCAATATACTCTGTTGCAATAACTGTACCATCAGATTTAAGACCAACCGTGTGGTAACAGCCTACGGCAATAGAATTTTGCGAGGTCATTACCAAGTTTTTTTCAAGTATCGGATAGAACTCTTCCTTTTTACTTTGCAGTTCTCTTTCCCTTTGTTTTAAAACTTCTCTGCGTTTAGCAAATAATTCTTCAACGCTCTCCGCTTCAATTGGAATTTGAATATCCTGCCAATCAGAAACATCGCATTGACCGTGATAATTTATACCAACGGCAACCACGGTGCCATCATTCTTAAGTCCAACAGTGATGCAACGTCCTGCGAATACGGCAACCATATCAGTCCAATCTCTTACATCACACTCACCATCATCATTGTCACCAACGGCAACTACAGTGCCATCATTTTTAAGTCCGACAGTGTGACAAGAGCCTGCGGATATAGCGATAATGTCTATCCAATCTCTCACATCGCACCGACCGTAATAATCATCACCAACGGCAACAACGGTGCCATCATTCTTAAGTCCGACAGTGTTGCAATCACCTGCAGATACGGCAACGATGTTTTTCCAAGAGGAAACCTTGCACTCACCGCAAGTGTTACTGCCTACCGCAACAACCGTGCCGTCACCTTTAAGTCCGACAGTGTGGTGATCACCTGCGGATACGGCAACTATATCAGTCCAATCTCTTACATCGCACTGACCGTGATCATTGTCACCAACAGCAACAACGGTGCCATCATTCTTAAGTCCGACAGTGTGGTGATAACCTGCGGATACGGCAACCATATCAGTCCAATCTCTTACATTGCACTGACGGTGATCATTGTCACCAAGGGCAACCACGGTGCCATCATTCTTAAGTCCGACAGTGTGGTGATAACCTGCGGATACGGCAACCATATCGGTCCAATTTCTTACATTGCACTGACCGTCATCATTGTTACCAACAGCAACAACGGTGCCATCATTCTTAAGTCCGACAGTGTGACAATTACCTGCAGAAATTACGCTTTGCAAATTTTTAGCCGCGTTTTTTTCTAATATTGGGCGGAATTCCGCTTCTCTTTTCTCTTTCTCTTTGCGGCGTTTTTCCGTCTCTTCCTTAATACGTTCTTCTATACAGTTTATGTAACCTTCAAGTTCTTTTTTCAAGGCATCATCGCCGAATCGGATAACTTTTTGATAATTTGGATTCTCTTCAAAGGTTTCTTCACACTTTGACAAATCTTCACGAACTCTTATATGTAATTCCGCCATAAGTTTGCCTAAGTACGCTTCTGCAAACTTGGCGTCGAAATTAAGCACTTTTTCAAAGAAATCGTCGGCTTTCTCCCACTCACCGTCTTCAAGTGCCATAAAACCACGCTCTAAAAGTGCGGTGAGGTTTCCGTTTGCGTTTTCTGCTGTTTGTGTTGCAGTTGTTACCGTTTCCTGCTTTGTTTCCGGGGTTGTAACCTTTTTAATACCACGGACAACGTCGTTTATAAAGCCGATTTTCGCCATATCCTGTGCCTGAAGGTGTGCAAACTCTTCGGGCAGTTCATATGCGTCCATATCACGGTAGCAAGGAATTAAAAGTTTTGAACGATCTTTTTCTATTATTTTAAGGAATCGTGACCACTCGTTCTTTACCCATACCGCACTGAAATATTCGGGCTTTGTACCGATAACAAGCATTACCTTTGCAGAGTTAAGTGCCGCAAAAATACACGGTTCGTAAGATTTTCCAAGTTTATCCTCAAGCGTTATTGCCGCATAGAAAACCTTTAAACCTTCATTGGTAAGTTGGTGGTATATATCATTTGCGATTACGGAATCCTGAGTTCTAGCACCCGATGCGTCGGTTTCCTTATAGCAGATAAAAACGTCGTAGTTCTCCTCACTTTGTGCAAGGGCGAGAATTTCTTTCTGTATTCTGTCGATCTCACGTGCTTCCGACTCGTAAATACTTCTCTGCGTTGTATCTGCATACTCAATGGCGGACTTATAGTCCTCATCACTTACAACCGCATCATATGACGCTCTATGGCAGGTGGGAATTCGTTTGAAGGTTTGCGGATCCTCCACATACTCAATACCGTATTTACACAGAATGAGTCCCCAATAAGCCTCTGCCTGAGTTTCATCACTTGCGATAATTTTCTCATAAAGGCGTTCTGCCTTGTCAAATTCGCACTTAATTCTCAAAGTATTTGCACGGTTAAAAAGATTCTGCAGATTTTCATCTCTGCTTGAGGGTACGGTTTGTGTTGTTCCGCAAAACTCGCACTCGCAGATTTTTTCATCTCCTGCAATATTCAATTCACCGCCACACATTTTACACTTAAAAAATGCCACGTTAACCCCACCTTTACTTCATACTTAAAACCTTCTTTATCTTTCCGTCACTTTCGGTATCGTAGGTAATTTCCACCACGTCGCCTACGTTTAACGTTACCGCACGTTGGTCGTCACTTGCGGATATTGCGTAATAGTTTTCGCTACCTTCAAGTTTAAGATAATACACGGTGTTACCCTCGATAACCGCATCACGGATTTCAACGATTTTACCGCTTACACCGTCTTCAATAGGTGTTACCTCTTGGGTAATGTTGTTCTGTGCTAAAAGTTTAATATAGTTTTTCTCACATTCTGCCAAAGACGCACCGGTTGCAACTACCTGATACTGCTCTACATTTACCATTGCATACATTTTTACAAGTTGTGCATTGTCCTTAAGTGCAACGAAATACGTAGGTTTTGTAGAAACGTTAAGAAGCAGCGGGAAGGTTGCTCTATAACCTAAATGCTGTACGACACCCTCCGCGGATGACATTGCAGAATACTCGGTTGCACCCGCAACGGTATAGTATTTCGTATCCTTTGTTCTCTGGTTGCAGAGGATAAAACCAACGTTTGACTGGTCACTACCTGCAGAGGTGATTCCGGTATATACGTAAACGTCATCGTTAAGTGCGATATAGTTATAGCCTGTTGTGGTGACAGTTACGTTCTTTTGTCCGAAAATAGAATTTAAAAAGCCGTTTATATAAGTGCCGTGATAATCGTACTGTTGCATAATAAGACTTGCATTATACACGTGGTCAACCCATGTGGGTACTTCTTCAAAATACTCACACTCACCGGTTATCGCATCAACAAGTACCGCACCGTTTATATCAACACCGCCGAAAAGGCCTATTTTCTTCACGATTCGGGGACATACCCAATAAGGCTTACCCTCTTCGTCTATTTCGAAATTTGCCTCTGCGAACATAAAGGTAGGATAATTAAATCGCAAGTGACGTTCTAACTTTCTGCCGAAATGTTCCGAGGGTGAATACTTGATACCGTCGGTAAGTCTTACAACGTCAACCTCCTGAGTTACCATATCTATAACAAGATACGCAGGAAGTCCCGCACCTCTGTTGTTAAACCACTTAATAAGGTCGCCGTATTCAAGGGGTGTTACACGAACGGGGCGGTTTTTAAAATTAATTTGAGTATAATTGTCCGCGACTTCAAACTGACTTACCATATCGGAAAGTTCGCCAAGTTTTCTATCGCCCAAACGCTTTGCACTTTCAGAGTCAAGCATTGGAATTTTGTTGTATGAAATTTCCTTAACATCGGTTGCAAAATCGCCGTTTTCTACGGTTATAAGGTCACGGTACGCACCCGCTCTTATAACCTCCCAAGAGGTAATTCCGCCAAAGACGGTGATAATAACCGCAAGAACAAGAACTATTGCGGGAATTTTACACTGTTTTTTAACAAAACTGCCGTACTCACTCAATCCACCTTCAAGTTTTATTCCCGACGTAACGAGAGACAGTGCCATATAAACTACCGCAAGAGTGCCGATGAAAAAATAAAACTCGCTATCTTGCAAGTTAATTGCCGGAAGTTTTACATAAAAATACACGAAACCAAAAATCAACGTGATCACTATGTTTATAAGCACACGAAGAAAAGGCGTCTTAATTGTAAAACGCCCCATATCCTTTGCTTTGGAATAATCAAAACTTGCCATAACACATCGCTCCTTTATGGGTTTATTATACCTCTTTTGGAATTATATTACAAGTATTACTTGCCTATTAAATCGTTCTGTGTTAGAATGTATTAAATATAGGAGGCGTATTTTATGAATCTTCAATTTTCACACAGAATATCATCTCTTCAGCCGTCGGCTATTCGTGAAATTCTCAAGGTAACTCAGGACCCGTCCGTAATCTCCTTTGCTGCGGGCAATCCTTCTCCCGAAACTTTCCCCGTTGCCGATATGTCAAAAATCGCTGAAGATATTTTTACTAATCATTCCGCCACTGCTCTTCAGTATGGCGTAAGTGAGGGCTACGCCCCTCTTCGTGAACTTACTTTCAACCGTATTAAAACCAAATACGGCATCGGTAAGGATTTCGACGATTTAATCATTACAAGCGGCGGTCAGCAGGCAATTGAACTTGCGACAAAACTTTTGGTAAACGAGGGCGACACCATCCTCTGCGAATCGCCTAGTTTTGTCGGTTCTCTCAATGCTTTCCGTTCATATAAGGCAAACCTTGTCGGCGTTCCCATGGATCGTGACGGTATGGATATGAACGCTCTTGAAGAGGCACTCAAGACTCAGCCCAACGTTAAACTTATCTATACTATCCCCACGTTCCAGAATCCATCAGGTTGCACTTTAAGCATCGAGCGTCGCCGCAGAATGCTTGAACTTGCAGAGCAGTATGACGTGCTTATTTTAGAGGACAACCCATACTTCGAACTCCGCTACAGCGGCGAGTACGTTCCGCCCATCAAGAGTATGGACGAGAACGGTCGTGTAATTTACGCAGGTTCATATTCCAAGGTTCTCTCACCGGGTATCCGTGTAGGTTTTGCTTGTGCTCACCGTAATATTATCTCCAAGATGACCGTTTGTAAGCAGGTTTCCGACGTGCACACAAACCTTTTCTTCCAGATGCTTTGTGCAAAATATCTTGAAACCTGCGACATTGATGCACATATTGAAACAATAAGAAAACTCTACTCACACAGAATGAATGTTATGACCGATGCTATGGATGCAGGTTTTGCAGGTCGTGCAACTTATATTAAACCCGACGGCGGTCTCTTCATTTGGTGTACACTTCCCGAAGGTAGTAACGGTATGGACTTCTGCCGCATTTGCGGTAATATGAAGGTTGCCGCAGTGCCCGGTGCTTCCTTCTCGGTCGATGAAAGTGAGATTGTACCCACCTTCCGTCTTAACTTCTCACTTGCAGATGATGATACAATCCGCCGTGGCATTGCACTTATGTCACAGGCACTTGATGAATATTTGAAATAGAAACAAGGTGTTTTAAATGGATAATAACGAAAGAAAAAAAATAGTTTTCTCCGGTGTTCAGCCCTCCGGTAGCATCTCTCTCGGCAACTACATCGGTGCACTCAGAAATTGGGTTGATATGCAGGATATATACAACTGTCTTTACTGTGTTGTCGATATGCATGCAATTACCGTAAGACAAGATCCGAAGAAACTTCGTGAGCAGACACTGTCTCTCCTTGCACTCTATATTGCGTGCGGTCTTGATCCGGTTAAGAACATTATGTATATCCAGAGTCACGTGCCCCAGCACGCAGAACTTTCATGGATTTTAAACTGTTACACAATGTTCGGTGAACTCTCCCGTATGACACAGTTTAAGGATAAGTCTGCAAAGCATGCCGACAACGTAAATGCAGGTCTTTTTGACTATCCCGTACTTATGGCGGCAGACATCCTTTTATACAAGACGGATTTAGTGCCCATTGGTCACGATCAAAAGCAGCACCTTGAACTTGCAAGAAACGTTGCTGAGCGTTTTAACGGCGTACACGGCAATACGTTTACCGTTCCCGAACCGTTTATTCCCAAGGTGGGCGGCAGAATTATGAGTCTTGCCGATCCGGAGAAGAAGATGTCAAAATCCGACGAGAACCCCAATGCCATCGTGCTTCTTCTTGATAAGCCTGAAGATATCATGAAGAAATTCAAACGTGCGGTTACCGACAGTGAGGCTGTTGTTGAATACCGTGAGGGCAAAGCGGGCATTAACAATCTTATGACTATTTACTCAATAGCAACCGGTAAAACAATGGACGAAATTGCAAACGAGTTTGCAGGTCGTGGATATGGTGATTTCAAAGTTGCGGTTGGCGAGTCTGTTGTAGAAATGCTCCGTCCCATCCGTGAAAAGACAGAGGAACTCTTAAAAAGTCCCGACTATCTTGAATCCATTTATAAAGAAAATGCACTCCGTGCAAGTGTACTTGCCGAGCGTACTATGGAAAAAGTTCGCAAAAAGGTTGGTTTCGTTAAAAAGTAAGGAGTTTTGACTATGCTTGTTATCGATATTAAGTTTATCCTTTTAGCACTTGCCGCTTTTGTCTTATCGTCCGTTATCTCATTTGCCGCCACTCCCCTTGTAAAGCGTCTTGCACACAAGGTAGGTGCGGTGGACGTTCCTAACGATGAAAGACGAATGCACAAGGTGCCCACTCCCCGAATGGGCGGACTTGCAATATTTCTTGCTTTTCTGTTCTCCGTCCTTCTTTTTGTTGATATAACGGTACAGTTAAGGGGTATTTTGATTGGTGCGGTTGTCATCGTTGTTTTAGGAATTGTGGACGATATCGTCCCTCTTCCCGCACTCTTTAAATTTGCCGTACAAATCGTTGCTGCATACATAGTTGTTGCACACGGCACGGTTATTTCAACCTTCACAAACCCCAATGTTTTCAGTGCATCTCCCTTTATTGATCTCGGTAATTGGGGTATTCCGGTAACAATCTTCTGGATTGTTGCAATCACCAATGCGGTTAACCTGATTGACGGTCTTGACGGTCTCGCCGTCGGTGTTTCTTCAATCTCCGCATTTTCGCTTTTACTTATTGCAATCGTCCTTCCGGAATACAACATTGCACTTCTTATGGCGGCACTTGCAGGTGCGTGTATCGGCTTTATGCCATACAACCTCTCACCCGCTAAAATCTTTATGGGCGACACCGGCTCTACCTTTCTCGGTTTCCTTCTTGCGTGTGTTTCCATTCAAGGTCTTTTCAAGTTCTACGCAATTGTTTCATTTGCAGTTCCTTTCCTCATCGTGGGACTACCCCTGTTCGACACAATTTTCACTTTCAGCCGTCGAATTATGAAAGGACAGAATCCCATGAAGGCAGACCGTCTGCACGTACATCATCGTCTTGTAGACATGGGCTTTTCTCAGAAAGAAACCGTTACCATTCTCTATATAATGAGTGGCCTTTTAGGTCTTGCTGCGGTTGTTCTTGCAACAACCGGTGAATTCCGTTTCTTACTTCTCATTCTCGCCTTCTGTCTCGCATTTATTTTAGGCGGTAAGGCTTATATTGAATCGAAGAAGAGCAAAGAAGAAGCAGAAAAGAAAAAAGCAGAAGAAAAATCAGAAGAATAAAAAAGAAAGGTGTCAAAACCGACTTCTCCCTAAGAGAAGACGCCGTTGGCACCTTTCTTTTTC
Organism: Clostridia bacterium; assembly: GCA_017559855.1. GTDB lineage: Bacteria > Bacillota > Clostridia > Oscillospirales > JAAYXM01 > RGIG7332. The sequence goes on from JAFYQP010000058.1 coordinate 41,780, forward strand.
TATATTACGTAAAGCCAAATACTTAAAAATTGGAGTATACTTCCCACGAGAACAAATAGATGGAAAATGCTGTGCATATATCTGTGTTTCTTACCCATTCCATAAAGAATGGCACCGATTGTATACGCAATTCCGCCTACGAGCAAAAGCATTACTCCCGGCATTGCGACCGCTTGCAGGAAGTAGTTTGCCGCAAACACAATGCACCATCCCATACCGATATAGCATATCATTGAAAACACGGTATACTTTTTCAAATCAATTGCAGTAAAAGTTATCGCGAGTGCCGCAATGCCCCATACAACGCCAAAAAGCAACCAACCCACAGTAGGAGATACAATTCTTATCGCACAAAGAGTTACCGGTGTGTATGAGCCGCCAATAAGAAAATATATAGTACAGTGGTCGATAATCTGAAGTACTTTTTTCGCAGTTGACGGCCTCAAACCGTGATACACGCTTGACATCGTATACAGAGCAATAAGCGATACTCCGTAAATACAACTACTTACAATTCCCCATGCATCACCATAAAGAGCAGAGGTTATAACGCAGGCAACAAGTGCTATTACGCCAAATCCACCACCCACGATGTGGGAAACCATATTGAAAATTTCCTCGCCTTTCGTGTAATCAGGCAAAGTTCTGTCCGCTAGTTTCGTTCTCTGCAAGTTACTTTGCCTCCTTGCCTAAAATTTTACCCAGATAATGTCCGGTATATGATTTTTTGCACTTTGCCACCTGTTCGGGAGTGCCCGTACAAATAACCTTACCGCCCATATCTCCGCCCTCCGGGCCTAAATCAATCACATAATCTGAAGTTTTGATAACATCCAAATTATGCTCGATTACCACAACGGTATTTCCCGCTTCAACAAGACGGTCAAGCATTTCAATAAGTTTATGAACGTCGGCAATATGAAGTCCCGTTGTCGGCTCGTCTAAAATGTATATTGTCTTTCCTGTACTGCGTTTTGCAAGTTCGGTTGCAAGTTTCACTCTCTGTGCTTCGCCGCCGGATAGTGTGGTAGATGCCTGGCCTAACTTTACATATCCCAGACCTACTTCGCAAAGAGTATCTATTTTTCGTGCAATTTTGGGTATGTTTGCAAAAAATGCACTTGCCTCCTCGCAGGTCATATCCAAAACCTCATAAATATTCTTGCCTTTGTATCGTACCTCTAACGTCTCTCTGTTATAGCGTTTACCGCCACAAACGTCGCAGGGCACGTAAATATCAGGTAAAAAGTGCATTTCAATCTTAAGCAGGCCGTCACCCGCACACGCCTCACATCTACCGCCACGGACATTAAAAGAAAAACGCCCCGCATTATATCCTCGCATCTTCGCATCGGGAGTTGATGCAAAAAGCGTTCTTATATCATTGAAAACCCCCGTGTAGGTTGCAGGATTTGATCTCGGTGTTCGCCCGATTGGCGACTGGTCAATGTCGATGACCTTGTCAAGATGTTCAAGACCTTCCATATCCGCAAACTTACCCGGTTTTATCTTGGCACGATTTAGTTTAAGTGCAAGATGCTTATACAAAATCTCATTGACAAAAGAAGATTTACCCGAACCGGACACACCTGTTACACAAGTGAGTGTGCCCAGAGGAATCTCAATATCAACATTCTTAAGATTGTTCTCTCTTGCACCGATAACCTTTATCTTTTTACCGTTACCTACTCTTCTGGTTTTGGGAACGGGTACTTCTTTTCTCCTTGAAAGGTACTGTCCCGTAAGGGATTTATCACAAGCGACGATGTCATCCACCGTACCTGCACACACGATTTCGCCGCCATGCACACCTGCACCCGGGCCAATATCAATAATATAGTCCGCGGCTCGCATGGTATCCTCGTCATGCTCTACAACAAGCAAAGTATTTCCCAAGTCACGAAGGTTCTTGAGTGTATCAAGAAGTTTGTCGTTATCCCTCTGATGCAGACCTATTGACGGCTCGTCAAGGATATACAAAACACCCATAAGGGACGAACCTATTTGTGTTGCAAGACGGATTCTCTGACTCTCACCACCTGAGAGTGTTCCTGCACTTCTTGAAAGCGTCAGGTATTCAAGACCTACACTCTTAAGAAAACCTAACCGTTCGCAGATTTCCTTCAAAACCCGCTCTGCAATCTTCATCTCTCTCGGCGTTAAGTTTTCTTTAAGTTTCTCTATAAAATCGAGTCCGTCCTTTACGGAAAGTTCAGTAAAGTCTGCAATGCTGATACCGCCAACGGTTACTGCAAGTGCTTCTTTTTTCAGTCTTTTACCCTTGCATTCAGGACAGACAATATTTGACATGTATTCTTCAATTTCAGAACGCATAAACTCACTATTGGACTCATGGTACCTACGCTCTAAATTTCGTATAACACCATCAAAACTCTGCGTATATGTTCCTTTACCGTAGGCTTTGTCATATGAGAGTTCTATTTGATTTCTGCCCGTACCGTAAAGAATGGCATCAACCGCCTCTTTCGGCAACTCACCGATAGGTGTCCTCAAATCAAAACCATAGAATTTTGCAAGTCCGTCGTAATACATACGCGCCATAGTTCCCGGATCAGCGTGTACCCAACCTGTAACCGCAATGCCACCTTCCAAGATTGAAAGTGACTTGTCGGGAATTACAAGTTCAGGATCAACTTTAAGCCACGTACCAAGACCGGTACATTCAGGACATGCACCATACGGGTTATTGAAGGAAAAAAGTCGAGGCGTTAACTCCTCAATGCTTATACCGCAGTCGTCGCATGCGTAATTTTGCGAAAACATATGCTCTTCGCCGCCGATAACGTCGATAATCACAATGCCACCTGCAAGTTTTGATGCAATTTCAACCGAGTCGGTAATTCTTGTCCTCGCCTCTTCTTTTACAATAAGTCGGTCGACAACAATTTCAATATTGTGTTTTTTGTTTTTGTCTAATTTAATTGTTTCAGACAAATCATAGATATTGCCGTCCACACGTACACGAACATAGCCTGATTTTGTTGCATCTTCAAAAACCTTTGCATATTCGCCCTTACGTGCCCGTACTACCGGAGCAAGTACCTGAAACTTAGTACCTGCCGGCATTCTCATAATATGATCAATAATCTGGTCTATAGTCTGCTGTTCGATAACCTTTCCGCATTTCGGACAATGTGGCACACCTATACGTGCCCACAAAAGACGCAGATAGTCGTAAATTTCGGTTACCGTTCCCACGGTTGATCGTGGATTTTTTGACGTTGTCTTCTGATCAATGGAGATTGCAGGAGAGAGTCCTTCAATATAGTCAACATCCGGTTTTTCCATCTGGCCCAAAAATTGACGTGCGTATGAGGACAGCGACTCCATATAACGTCTCTGCCCCTCTGCATAAATTGTATCGAAAGCAAGGCTTGACTTTCCCGAACCGGAAAGTCCCGTAATCACGACAAGTTTATCACGTGGTATTTCCACGTCGATATTCTTTAAGTTGTGCTCACGTGCACCTTTTACAAAAATATTATCACGCATTTATTTATCTCCTTCGCCACGTAATTCTATTATCTTATCACGCAGCATCGCAGCATATTCGAAATCAAGGAGTTTTGCCGCTTCCTTCATATCCTCTTCTAATTTTCTTATAAGTTCAACCTTCTCGGTCTTGCTCATCTTCTTTTTCTTGCCCGTGCCCTCTGCCGCCGACGAAATTTCTATAAGTTCATGGATGGTCTTCTTAACGGTTTTGGGCGTAATTCCGTGCTCTTCGTTATATTGTCCTTGGATTTCACGACGACGGTTTGTCTCCCCTATCGCACGTTCCATAGAATCGGTAATCTTATCTGCATACATAATTACTTTACCGTGATCGTTTCGTGCGGCACGGCCGATAGTCTGTATAAGAGATGTCTCGGAGCGTAGGAAACCTTCCTTGTCCGCATCAAGAATTGCGACAAGTGACACTTCAGGTATGTCAAGGCCTTCGCGTAGAAGGTTTATTCCAACAAGTACGTCAAATTCACCCAGACGAAGTGAGCGGATAATTTCCATTCGCTCAATAGTCGCTACGTCGTGATGCAGATATTTAACCTTAATCCCCGCACCTTCCAGGTATCCGGTCAAGTCCTCTGCCATTTTCTTTGTAAGCGTCGTCACAAGCACACGCTCTCCCGCTTCCACACGGGCGTTTATTTCACCGATAAGGTCATCAATCTGACCTTCCGTGGGACGAACGTCAATTTCCGGATCAAGTAGACCTGTCGGACGTATAATCTGCTCCACCACCTGTGCCGATCTTGACCGCTCATACTCACCCGGTGTTGCAGATACATAAACCACTTGATTTATATGCTCATTGAATTCCTCGAAATTTAAAGGTCTGTTATCGAATGCTGACGGAAGTCTGAAACCAAAGTCAACAAGAGTTTCCTTTCTTGCACGATCACCTGCGTACATTCCTCTTACCTGCGGAAGTGTAACATGTGATTCGTCTACAACAAGAAGGAAATCATCGGGGAAATAGTCTAAAAGTGTATATGGTGGGCTTCCCGCTTCCCTTCCGCTTATAATTCGAGAATAGTTTTCAATTCCCGTACAATAGCCGATCTCTTGCATCATTTCCACATCATACAGTGTTCTCTGACGGATTCTTTGTGCTTCAATGAGTTTGCCTACAGCCTCAAACTCCTTTACTCTTGCTTCCATTTCGCAGATGATCTCTTCCATTGCTTTTGCCATTTTTTCAGGAGTTGATACATAATGTGATGCAGGATAAATCGCCACGTGGAAAAGCTCTCTCTTCGGCATACCCGTAACCACGTTAATCTCCGATATTCGTTCCACCTCATCACCGAAAAATTCGACTCTTATTGCACTGTCGCTGGAATATACGGGAAAAATTTCGACAGTGTCTCCTCGCACCCTGAATTTATTTCGTTCAAATGCTATATCGTTGCGTTCATAACGTATTTCTATAAGTTTCCTGATAACCGCATCACGGTCATAAGTCATACCCGGTCGCAGGGATATAACCATGCTGTTATAATCAATGGGATCACCAAGACCGTAAATGCACGACACACTTGCAACTATTATTACGTCACGGCGTTCTGCAAGGGAGGATGTTGCACTGTGGCGTAAACGGTCGATTTCCTCATTTGTCGCAGAGTCCTTTTCAATGTACGTGTCCGTGTGTGGAATATACGCCTCAGGTTGGTAATAATCGAAGTAAGAAACGAAGTATTCAACCGCATTGTCAGGGAAAAACTCGCGAAATTCAGAACAAAGTTGTGCCGCAAGAGTCTTATTGTGAGCAAGAACGAGTGTGGGCTTATTTACTCGCTCAATAAGATTTGCAATCGTATATGTCTTACCCGAACCGGTAACGCCCAAAAGAGTCTGCTCTTCAAGGCCTAACTCCACACCTTTTGCAAGTTTATCTATCGCCTGCGGTTGGTCTCCGGTGGGCTTATATTCTGAATGTAGAACAAATTTTTCCATAATCGCAAGTTACCTCATATACTTCGCCATAAATTCAAAAACAGATACGTAGTCATCCTCCGAAACGACTATGTGATCCTCTAACTTTACGCCGATTTTACCAAGTTCTTCATTTAATATTCGTGTAGTTTCACAGTCTTTTGGCGAGGGAAGAGCGTTTCCTCCAACGTGATTATGTGCAACTATAACACGCATCGCTTTATAAAGCACAGCCAACTTAATAACCTCGTAAACGCTGACGTGTACCGCATTTACCGAGCCTTTTGATACTCTGTCAACATGCAAAACCCCGCCGTTATCCGCAAGGCAGACTACGATAAACTCCTCTTCGTCGCAACCGATGAATTTATCCACGATAAAATCACGCACGTGTTCGCTATTTTTCAAAACCTTGCTTTTACTGCCGTCCTGCCATTTGGACAGACGGTATTTGCGGTAGAATTTCGGAATCAGTTTAATCTGTGCAGCGGCAGCCTCACCTACACCGGGGAAATTTTTAAGCAACTCGTATGGTGCATCCATAACGGCAAAAAGTGAGCCGAACTCCCCGATTAACTGCCTTGCGATTTCGCAGGTGTCACGGCGTTGAATTGCACCTGCCAAAATCATTTCAAGCACTGCATATTCGGGAATTTCATCAATATCCTCTTCCATAAGTCTTTTTCTCAGTCGTGCTCTGTGTCCTTCTGCCATTTTTCATTCACCTTTAAATTAATATTATCTGCTATATTTTATCATATTTTTAAATTTTTCTCAATAGTTCTCATATCCATTTTTTATTTTTTACAATCGCTTAAAAAATAGTTTGTTTTTTGTAGAATATATGTTATAATACTTTTGTATATCTCCGTAGAAATGGAATGGTGAAAAATATGGCACATTACAAATTTACATCTGAATCAGTTACCGAAGGACATCCGGATAAGGTCTGCGACCAAATTTCCGACGCTGTCCTTGATGCTATTCTCGCAGAAGATCCCATGTCCCGTGTCGCTTGTGAAAGCGTTGTTACAACGGGTATGGCACTTGTTATGGGTGAAATTTCCACAAATTGTTATGTGGACATCCCCTCTATCGTTCGCAAGACAATAACCGACATTGGATATGACAATCCCGAAGTTGGTTACAACGGCAACACTTGTGCGGTGCTTACTTCAATTGATGAACAGTCATCTGATATAGCACTCGGCGTTGACAACGCCCTTGAAATCAAGGCAAATGACGTTGATGCCGCAAACCAGATCGGTGCAGGCGACCAGGGTATGATGTTCGGCTTTGCTTGTGATGAAACCCCCGAACTTATGCCCGCACCCATTACTTACGCTCACCGTATGGCTCAACGCCTTACCGCTGTGCGTAAATCCGGCGAGGTGGACTTCATCCGCCCCGACGGTAAAACTCAGGTTACCTTTGAATATGACGAAAACGGTAAAATCGTTCGTTGCGATGCTGTTGTACTTTCTACCCAGCATTCCCCCGACGTTTCTCTCGAAGTCGTACGTGATGCGATGTTCGAAACCGTAATCTCCCCTATCCTTCCGCAGGAATACATTGATGCAAATACAAAGATTTACATCAACCCCACCGGCCGTTTTGTAACAGGCGGACCGCAGGGCGACTCCGGCCTTACCGGTCGAAAAATTATCGTCGATACATACGGCGGTTATGCTCGTCACGGTGGCGGTGCATTCTCAGGAAAAGATCCCACAAAGGTTGACCGTTCCGCTGCATATATGGCACGTTATATCGCAAAGAATATTGTTGCGGCAGGTCTTGCAAAGCGTTGTGAACTTCAGGTTGCATATGCTATCGGTGTTGCACATCCGGTTTCCGTACTTGTTGAAACTCAGGGTACAGGTATTATTCCCGACGAGCAGATTGCACGTCTTGTTTCGGAGAACTTTGATATGCGTCCTGCTAAGATTATCGAGCAGTTTGATCTCCGTCGTCCCATTTACAAGCAAACCGCGGCTTACGGTCACTTTGGCCGTCCCGAACTCGACCTCCCGTGGGAACTTGTTGACAAGGCTGACCTTCTCCGCGATTGTGCAGGAATTAAATAGTAATCTATGTCGCGAGCATTTTTTGCTTGCGACATTTACTTAAAGGAGCAAAACTATGTCTAAAATAAAATACCTTCTCCGTCGTCTTTTCCGCATCAATTTAAAAGGTATGCCTGAGCGAATAAATGAGGCACATAAAAGATCCGGTAAAAACCGTCTTTTCATATTCTTTGATATGATAAACTGTGCTATTCGTTATCAGGCCGGATATATTGAATACGTTATATACGGTATGTACGATATGAATGCAAAACAGAGAGAAACCGTGCTTACCGCAGGAAAAAACAACCGCTACGTCGCGGCACTTAACAAAAAATCCGATTGGGACTTTTTCGAGAACAAAATCAAGTTCTTAAACACGTTCCGTGCGGAAACCGCACGAGACTTTCTTGATTTGACTTGTGCAACGCTTGATGAATTCAAGGCGTTTATTGCAAAACATCCTACTTTTATGGCAAAACCATTTGACGGCATTTGCGGTAAAGGAATTGAAAAAATAGACTCCCTCGAACAAAACGCAGATGATTTATATCAAAGTTTAAAATCCTCCGGACAAACACTTTTGGAGGAAGTAATCATTCAGCACCCCGAACTTAACAAATTAAACCCCTCTGCAATCAATACAATACGAATCGTTACCATCGTAAAAGACAACCTCCCCCACGTTGTTTTTGCAGGACTCCGTTGCGGAAGAGCTGGTTTTGTCGTTGACAATTTTGTTGCAGGCGGCATGACCGTGCCCATAGACATAGAAACGGGTGTTATAAACAACGTTGCGGTTGACAAGGTCGGAAATGTTTTCGACATACACCCGGATACGAAAACCCCGTTCCATGGTTTAAAACTTCCCGATTGGGACGCGGTTATCGCCCTTGCAAAAACCGCTGCACTCAGAGTAGAAACGGTAAAATACGTAGGATGGGACATTGCATCAACCCCGACAGGTCCGATTCTTGTTGAGGGAAACCATTTCCCCGGCCAGGTACTCTACCAATTAAAAGCACAAACGCCCGATAAAATCGGTATGCTCCCCGCTTATGAAGCGGTTATCCCAATGAAAGATTTAGTACCGTTAAAATAAAAAAGAAGCAGAGGTCTTGCCTCTGCTTCTTTTTTATTCTCGTTCTTCAAATTGGCTATTGTAAAGTTCTGCGTAAAAACCGCCCTTATCTAAAAGTTGCTCGTGTGTACCACTCTCCACTATATCACCGTCACGCAGCACCAATATAAGGTCTGCGTTTTTGATGGTTGAAAGTCTGTGGGCGATTACAAATGACGTGCGATTTTTCATAAGTTCATCCATCGCATTCTGGATAACAAGTTCCGTGCGTGTATCAACCGAACTTGTCGCCTCATCTAATATGAGCATCGGTTTATCCGCAATCATTGCCCTTGCAATGGTGAGTTGCTGTTTCTGGCCCTGAGATAAATTCACGTGGTCATCGAGCACGGTATCATAACCTTTTGACAACGTACGCACAAAATGGTCAATTCCAACCGCCTTACAAGCACGAATCATCTGTTCATCCGTCACATTTTCCGTGCAGTAAATTAAGTTTTCACGCACAGTTCCCTCAAAAAGCCATGTATCCTGAAGCACCATGCAAAACTGTTCATGTACTTGCTCACGGGTTAAATCCTTAATGGATACACCGTCTATTTTTATGTCGCCGTTCTTAATCTCATGGAAACGCATAAGAAGGTTTACCATAGTCGTCTTTCCTGCACCGGTGGGACCGACAATTGCTATTTTCTGTCCGGGAAGTGCTCTCGCGGAGAAATCCTTAATTACAATCTTATCCGAATTTTCATACCCGAATTCAACGTGCTCAAACTCTACCTTTCCACGCACCTCAAACCCGGTATTGTTTTTATGACTTTCGTCTTCCATTTCCTCGCTTTCCAAAAATTCAAACACACGCTCTCCCGCTGCAGCTGCAGATTGCATGGACTGTACCGCCTGTGCTATCTGCGATAACGGCTGGGTGAAGAATTTTATATACATCATAAATGCGACGATGACTCCAAAGGAAATATGTCCGTACATTACAAGGACAGCACCTACAATACATACCGCAACATATCCTAAATTCCCAATAAACGTCATAAGCGGCATCATAAGGCCGGAAAGACTCTGTGCCTTGAACGCACTATCTCTGAGCGTTCTGTTCATTTCATCAAATGTAGCTTTTGCTTCATCCTCACCATTATACGCCTTCATCACCGTATGTCCTGCGTACATTTCCTCAATATGTCCGTTTAACTGACCGAGCCAATGTTGCTGACGTTTAAAATATTTCTGCGAATTTTTTGTTATCAAACGCATAAGAACAAAACCAATAATTGTTGATATTATTGCGGTTGCAGTCATAATCACATCGGTAAATATCATCATTATAAGTGAACCTACCATAAGTGTCACAGAGGAAATAAGATTTCCCACACTCATATTAAGTGTATGACCTATTGTGTCAACGTCATTAGTTACACGGGAAAGGATATCACCGGTGGTTGTATTATTGTAAAACCAAATTGGCAGACGGTTGATTTTCGTCGATATATCACGGCGGAGCATCTTTGTAATACTCTGTGTCACCGTTGCCATAACAAATCCTTGAACTGCCGAGAGCGTAGCACTAAGTGCATATATCACCACAAGAGTTATACCCACGGTGTATATTGCGTCCATATCAATACCGACGCCCATTCCCTTTTCAATAATGCTTGTCAATTTTGAGATTCTATCGGGACCTATAAGTGCCAGAACGGTACTGAAGAATGCACACGCAAGAGTGAGTATAATCGCTGCAATATGCTTTTTTGAATATTTTAAAAGTTTAAGCCATGTTCCCTTGAAATCTTTTGGTTTTTCAACTATTCGCATTCGGTGAGCACCCGGTCCTCGCATTGGACGGGACGTGCCTTTTTGTCCGAAATCATACTCTTTGTTTTTCATCAGGCAAGTTCCTCCTTTGAAAGTTGTGAAAGAGCTATGTTCTGATAGACCTCACAGTTTTTCATAAGTTGGTCGTGGCGTCCTATACCTGCAACCTTACCCTCATCCAATACAATAATTTTATCCGCATCACGGATTGTGCCAATACGTTGTGCAACAATAACGTGAGTTGCACCCTTACACTTTTCATCCAACGCACGACGTAGTGCTTTATCCGTCTTATAGTCAAGTGCCGAGAAAGAGTCATCGAAAATAAATATGTCCGGTTTTCTGCAAACGGCACGGGCTATAGATATTCTTTGTCGCTGACCACCTGATAAGTTCATGCCGCCTTGTGCCACGTATTCCTCATACTTATTCACTCTTTCCTCAACAAAGTCGGTTGCCTGTGCGGTAGCAACTGCACTTATTACATCCGCCATATCCGCATCATCTTTGCCGTTTGAACCGTAGTTTACATTACTTAAAATTGTACCTGAGAACAAAATTGCACGTTGAGAAACGTAGCCGATACCGTTTCGCAGAGTTTTCTGTGCATAGTTGCGGACGTTAATTCCACCAACTAAAACCTCGCCCTCCGTTACGTCGTAAAATCTGGGTATAAGATTTACAACGGTGCTTTTACCGCAACCGGTAGCACCAATAATGGCAACCTTCTCCCCTTTTCTGACAGAGAACGATACATTTTCAAGCACATAATCCTCTGCATCGGGATATTTGAAACTTACATTTTTAAATTCAATTTCGCCACGATGCTCTTCCGGAATTTCCGAAACCTCACCGTCTTTAATAGACGCTTTTACGTCAAGTACGCCATTTACACGCTTTGCAGAAACAAGTGCTCGCGGCAGCATATTTCCGACGAAAATAAGAGACATAAAAGACATTACAACCTGCATTGCGTACGAAACGAACACTACCATATCCGAGAAAAGGTTTAATTTATCCGCCATATTTACCGCATTGCTGATTAAAATAGCACCAATCCAATAAACCGCAAGTGTAAGTCCGTTATTCACAAGACTTGTACCCGGATGCATAAAACTCATAACCCGTGTACCGAAAAGATGTGTGCGGCAGAGTTCATCGTTTGCACCTTCAAATTTTTCTTCCTGATATTCCTCCGCATTATATGCACGAACAACACGAAGACCGGTTAAATTTTCTCTTGTAACACGGTTTAAATTGTCGGTAAGTTTCTGTAATTTTTTAAATTTCGGTGTTGCAAGAGACAGACAAGTAAGCATTATTACAACAAGTGCACCAACTGCAATTAATGTAGCATAAGTCCAATACCAATTTGTGTTTGCTATTTTAAATACCGCCCACAATGCCTTGATAGGTGCCTTGACAATTACTTCAAGGCCCATTACGATTATCATCATTACCTGCGTGACGTCATTTGTTGTACGGGTAATCAGACTTGCGGTGGAGAAATTGCCGATTTCTTGCATTGAAAAACTCTGCACTTTACCAAATAGTTCTCCTCTTAAATTAGCGGAGAAATTTGATGCGATTTTTGAAACGCAAATTGCAGTTGCCACTTGAGCCAAAAGACTGCCAAGTGCACAAAGAAGCATATTTCCGCCTGCAATCAAAATGGCGTTCATCGTACTTTGTTTGGTTTTGACAAGACTTGTTACCACTTTCATATAATCGGGTAACTTTAAGTCAAACCAAACCTGCACAACGATAAGAACTATCGTAAGCACCGTGAACGCCCAATCTTCTTTCTTAAATTTTCCAAGTAATTTAAACATAAGGAACCACCTCTTTCGGGTATTATTTACCCTGTTTTTTTATCCCCGAAACCACGTAAATTTCATCTTCTACACATACGTCAACCGTGAAATGCGGTGCAAAAAGTTCCCCCAGTTTTTTACATTCCATAAGTTCGTTTGAAATGCCCGCAGGACATCCTTTGTGATGATTATTGATTTCATCACGACTCATCCCGTGGGCAATTGTAAGCCGTCCGCCATCCTTTAATTTTTCCGAAAGGTTTTCTATTAAGCGTGCAGGATTTTCAAAATGCGGAAAAGCATTATACACAACGCATACGTCAAATCCGGAAATCGCCAGTTTCTCAACATCGGAACAAATGAATTTCACATTGGGGAAGTTAAACTTCCCCCGTGCAATTTCAATCATTTTAGATGATATATCCACACCACAAACTTCTCCCACGTTCCGTGCAAGATAATCAGGGACAAGAACACCGGTGCCGCAGGCAACGTCAAGAACTTTCATACCTTGAGCAACACCTGCATAATCCAAAATTCTGTAAACCCGGTCGGCGGACTTAATTTCAAGTGCATCCCATTTTTCGGCTACACTGTTAAAAAATTCTGTTACAAGGTCTTTATTCATTTTCTTTAGCGAACATCCTCAACTTTGCTCTCAAGTCTCTCCTCCATACGGGCAGGATTCTTAAGAAACTTCTTCATCATCTTAAGCGAGCGTGCAAAATATAACCCGTCACACACACGCTCATCGGAAACGAAGCCGAAACTGATATGCTTCTGAGGTACAATTTCTCCTCCGTCAACAACCGCAACCTTCTTCTCCTTACCCATAGCAAGGAAAAGTCCGGTTGTGCCAAATTCATAAATATGATGGAATACATGATTTATTCCAAGTGATTTTAAGTTCGTTATAAAAAGAGATGTATGGAAGGGACTTGCCTCGATAACCGCTTTGGGCATAATGTTATGTCTGTCCATGAACATAAGCGTATTTACAATTAAGCGGATAATTGGTGACGGAACACGGGTAATCACCTTTGCAAGGGTATCGGTTGAATTCTCATCACCCTTATGTGCGGTGGTTTCCTTAACAACCGCATCGTGAATTGCATCTGCAATTTCGTCCAGACTTTCGGTACCGTCAAAGCAGAGTTTAATCGTTGTTTCCTCTTGCTCCGTTCTGAATGAGTGATGAACCGCAAAACTTACCCATATTTTATTTCTTGCATATATTCTGCCGTTCATAATGAAACGGTTCATCTGCGGACGAAGTGCGATTGTACGCACTGCCGCTGCAATCCAAAGTTGCATATAATCAAGTTTCTTACCCTCTGCCTCACGCTTTGCAATATATGCGTCCATACCGTCACATGGGATACTCTCTTCAAACATTGTCATAGAGTCGGTTCTTGTTTTCATAATATAAGGCATAATTTTTGCAAATGGATCAACATTTTTCACAAGACGTCCATCATATCTTTTTCCGAACATAAATCTTCCCCTTTTTTTAATTCATATGTTATTATTTTACACAATTTCTGTTAAATAATCAAGTTATTTATTTTACACTTTTCGCATTTTCCAAAACATATAATAACAAAACCCCTCAGGATGCATTGATCCTGAGGGGTTTTTAGGTACATTATTCTTCACTTTTGTATTTACATTGGTTTAGCAGCACTCGTTGCCACAGAAGCCCCAAATTACGATAACCGCAATAAGGATAACAAGCCATGTGCAGTTGTTTGCTCCAAAGATACCGTTGTTGTCTTTACATAACATAAAACGAAACCTCCTAAAAGTGTTCTCACTTTATATTATGCCAGAGGTTTTTTATGGTTACAGTTTAAACCCTATGGCTCATCCATTTATCGCCACGCATTCGCATAGTGGCAAATGCCATTCGCATTATCTGATCCACAAAAAGACCTATCCACGCGCCAATAACTCCAAGCCCCACCGGATAGCACAGTATCCAACTGATAATCGGACGTACAATCGCAAGGTTAATCATCGAGATAAACGCCATATATTTAGCATCTCCCGCACCTCGCAGACATCCGCCGTAAATAACCTGCGGCACCTGGAAGAATACGGTGGCAACTGAAATAGGAAGCAATTTCATACACAACGAGAGAACGGCGGCATCATCGGTGTAAAGTGAGTACATAAAGTGTCCTGCGGTAAAATAAAACGTCGCTATTAAAATGGTTAGCAGTACACCTATACGCAACGTTGCACGCGTATAAATTCTTGCAAGGTCTCGCCTCTTTGAGCCCAAACTCTGTCCAACAAGTGCAATGGATGCACCGCTCAAGCCATCACCGAATGCAAAAGATAGACTGAGTACGTTAATTGCTATCTGATGTGCCGCAAATGAGTCGGTACCCAGATCTGCAATAATACGTGAATACAGAAGAAATCCTATTCTCATAAAAATCTGTTCGGTCAACGTACTTGAACCTAAACTTAAAATCGACTTCATTGTTTCAGCGTCAAATATAATCCTCTTTACACCTCTGAGTGTAAGGAACGATTTTTTGCTCATAACCGAGAAAATACTCATACCGCAACCGATAATAATACCGACCACGGTTGCAATAGCCGCACCTTGTATTCCAAGTCGAGGAAATCCAAGATTACCGCCGATGAGCAGATAGTTTAAGACAACGTTTGTCAGGTTTGCAACGATGTTTGTACGCATCGAGATTTTCGTGTTGCCCGCACCTCGTTGTGCCGCATTTATAACAAGCATAATAACCTGAAAAATCATGCCCATCATTATAATTTTAAAGTAGGATGCGGCAAGTTGGTGTGTGTCTGCTTGCGTTCCCGCAAGTTTTAAGATAGGACCGGCAAAAACAATACATAACACGGAAATAATCGCCGCAAGGCACACAACAATCACGAGTGCCTGAACAAGCACACGTTGTGCACTTTCCTTGTCATTCTGTCCTCTTCTGTGTGCAACAATCGCACTTATTGCAACGTTTAATGACATAAAAAGGCAGAGTGCTATAAATTTCGGTTGCGTGGTGAGACCTACGGCGGCAATCGCCTCTTTACCCAAAGAACCCACCATCATCATGTCTATCATTCCGACAAGGAATACCAACACGGATTCCGCAACCGCAGGCCAGGCTATTCTCAGCGTTTTTTTGAGAATTTCATTGCCCTGAGGTATCTCTCCCTCGACATTTACGCCACGAGATAAACTTTTAACGTCAAAAAGTCCCATACTGTATCACCGATTAAATTATATTATTTTTCAATATTAAGTTCAATACGTCGCTTCAGAGCACTGTATCTGTTTCGTGCCTTGTTATTCTCCACCATTGTACCTATGGTATGGGGGTTGCTTACAAGAATAAGAAGTTCTTTCGCACGGGTAATCGCCGTATATAAAACGCTTCTGTGTAAAAGTCTCTTCGCACCGCCAAGTGCCGCAAACACAACCGCACGGAATTCGCTTCCCTGTGCTTTGTGCACGGTCATTGCATAGGCAAGTTCAAGTTCGTTAAGCATTGTAAATGCGTAATGACAAACCTTGTCATCGTACTTTACACTAAGTATCTCATCACCTACGTCAATGCTGATAATTTCGCCAACATCGCCGTTGAAAACACCCATTCCGTTTTCTTTTCCGTCTATACTGTACCACGGCAGGTCGTAATTATTTCTTATCTGCATTACCCTGTCCCCTTCACGGAACAGTTTCTCGCCCAAGCGTTTCTCGTTTTTATCCTTTGACGGCGGATTAAGTGCCTCCTGAAGTTTTCGATTCAAAATCACCGTACCAACCTCAAATTTTCTGCTTGGGGTAAGCACTTGTATCTGATTTGAAGGTATGTCCATTTTATTCGGCAAACGGTTAACGCAAAGATCAACCACTGTGTCTACAACCTCGTTCACACCTTCACGACGAAGGAAGAAAAGGTCTGTATCCTTTCTCGAAAAGTCCGGATACTCGCCGTTGTTTATTGCGTGTGCACCAACGACAATATTACTTTCCGCCGCCTGACGGAAAATTTCGGTCAGACGCACGGTTGGTATATACTCCGATGTCACAAGATCCTTTAAAATGTTACCCGCACCGATTGACGGCAACTGATCGGCATCGCCAACTAAAATCAAGCGGCAATCCGGTCTCATTGCATCAAGAGTTGCACGCATAAGCATTATATCAATCATTGACACCTCGTCCAAAATAAGAACGTCGGCATCAAGAGGATTATCACGATTAATACCGAAATTCGGGAACATTCCTCCTTCGGAATAGTCCATCTCCAACATTCGGTGAATTGTTTTCGCCTCCATACCGCAGAACTCGCTCATTCTCTTTGCTGCACGTCCGGTCGGGGCGGCAAGTTGCACCTTAAGCCCCATTTTTTCAAACATAGCAAGGATGCCGCAAATTACCGTGGTTTTACCCGTACCCGGACCACCCGTTATTACCATAACCGCATTGTTTGCCGCAGATTTTATCGCCTCTTTTTGAAGCGGTGCATACTGTATATTGTTGGCCTTCTCGATTTTTTCTATTATACGAGCGGCATCGGCCTTTTCCCCGTCATAACTTGCCATGAGTCTTACAAGGCGTTTTGCGATAAAACACTCCGCCTCATACAGATGTGAAAGATAAACCGCAAATTCTCCGCTTATCTCCTCTATCATAATAAGGCCATCCTCGTAAAGACCGTCAATTGTGTCCTCGACAAGTTCTATATCAACGTCAATTAAATCAGCAGTTGCAAGGGATAGTTTTCGTCTGGGAATAAAGGCATGTCCTCCCTCCGCATTGTAGGAAAGTTCATAAAGCACCGCCGCTTCAACACGCTCCATGGAGTTGCCACTCATACCCAATTTATCGGCAAGACTGTCTGCTTTTGAAAATTCAACACCCAACTCCATATTGGTAAGAAGGTAAGGATTATCCCTGATAAGCCCAATGGATGCCACGCCGTAAAGGGAATACAGACGCAGAGCGATAGACGGCTCGATGTCATTTTCCACCAAAAATTCGATAAGTCGTGAAATAGCGTTTTGCATTTGAAAATCCTTCGATATTTCCTCTGCTTTACGCACGGTAATACCTGAAATTTCAGTCAAACGCATAGGATCGTTTTCTATTACGTCAAAGGAATCCTTGCCGAAACGCTCTACAATTTTTACCGCGGTTTTCCTTCCTATTCCACGCACGGTTCCGGATGAAAGATACTCAAGAATCGCACCTTCGGTTGCAGGGAGAGACCGTTCACATTCTTCAATTTTAAATTGCTCACCATATGCGGGATGACGTATCCACTGCCCCACAATCGCAAGATGTTCGCCCACACCTGCACGGGGTACGCAACCCACCGCGGTAAAAGCGTCGCCACCGGCGGTATTTATACGCAACACGGCATAGCCGTTATCATCGTTACGAAAGATAACCGCCTCGCAAACACCTTCAATTCTTATCATTTCCTCTGACATATAAATCAAATTCCTCCGGTGAAAATACCATTACGTTTTCGGGGACAACGCCCTTAACATCCACATTAGTAACTACAATAACTTCTTTAAAAACCGCACTGAGTGCAACAGCACTTCCGGCTATATCACTTGCATCATCACTTATGATAACGCCTGCAACGTGTGTATCTTTATGTACTCTCGGTTGAAACAATGCCCAGAAAGTAACCGCAATTCCGGCACAACACAGAAAAGCCACAATTGCATCATATAAAATCGGCATAAAAAACTCACCTCTGTGACCATCTTATGCCATGAGGTGAGTTTTGGTTTATAAGATAAAATTTAAAAACCCAAGAAAACCATAGGATACGCCACCCACCAAAAGACCTGCGATAACAACACCTGCAAAAATCGCAGGCAAGGAGGTCTTAAGTCGGATGTCAAGCAACGCAGCAAGTAGTGCACCACTCCACGCACCCGTGCCCGGAAGTGGGATTCCCACAAAAATTGCAAGACCTATCGCCTCATATTTTTTAACAACAGCACTTTTTTTCATAACTCTGGTTTCAAGCCAGGTTATCTGTTTGGTAAGCCAATTCTTTTTACGACAAAAATCAAATATTTTTCTTATGAATAAGATGATAAAAGGTACAGGTAAAAGGTTAGCAAGAATTGCAATTATTACACATTCCCAAAAAGGTAAATCCATCGCCGCACCATAGGGAATGCCTCCCCTTAATTCAATAAACGGTACCGCAGATATAAGCATAAGTATAATTGCATGTTTTAAATTCGTCATAATATCCTCCAGGCAAATTTTACATACACTCATTATAACATAAAAATGTCGGGAAACAAATACCTGTTTTCCGACTTTTTAAAATTATTTTTCAATTCTTTCAATAAGGCGACGAAGGGGTTTATATAAGAAGTAGGTTATACAAGCATTTCCTCCCGCTTTTATCAAATTAAATAAAATTATAAACGGCAATAACTGCACAACCGCAGAAACCGGAATTCCCATATAATACGGTAAAACAAGAAGATCCCATAAAACCATTGTGCACACCATTGCCAAAGTGCCTGCAATCAATGCTATGCGTGCGGTTTTTCTGGTCTTGTTTCTTTTGTAGATAAATCCTGCGGATATTACGAAACTTCCGGTTGCAACAACGTGCATTATAATACCTACAATTCCGTCCTTAACACAAACCGTAACACCTTGAATTATACTTGCCACTGCGGTAAGTGCAAGTCCCCACCAAGGGCCAAACATAAACGAACCGATAAAGATCGGTATATCTGCAGGATCATACTCCATAAAAGGTATCACCGGGAATATCGGAAAATGTACAAACCATATCAGGATAACCGATATTGCCACAAACATAGCAAGTGTAACCAATCTGACAATTTCTTTTCTCTTCATAAAACCATATCTCCCTTTTGGGCATAAAAAATTGCCCTGAAATTTTCAGGGCATACAAAAAGACAAAGTTATACCGCATCTTCTTCCATCCGGACTATACCGTCGGCGTTGGAATCTCACCAAACTCAATTGCGTTATACGCAAGTCGCGGGCTTATCGGCTATACCGAATTACCGCCGGTGGGGAATTACACCCCGCCCTGAAGATACTATTAATATAACACACCTTTTATTACTGTGCAATACCTATGTGGGTAAAATTTAGAAAAAAAGTAAAAAAAGTATTGAAAAACTTTTTCTTTTATGTTATGATATTTATCGCATAAGGCTTTATGCAAGTAAATTTAAAGAGGAGTTTTTAAACTATGCAACTTATATTAACTATCGTGCAGGTTATTCTTTGCCTGTTTTTAATTGGTACCATCTTACTTCAGCCCAGCAAGCACACAGGCATTAACGGTACAATCTCCGGTGCTGCTGATTCCTTCCTTTCAAAGAATCAGTCCAAATCCTGGGAGTCAATCCTTTCAAAGGTTACTACCGTAGTTTCCGTCTTATTTATCGTGTGCACATTGGCACTCTACATCCTGTAAAAGTCACGGTCTTCCGCCTAAAGCGGAAGACCTCTTTTATGTCTGTCTTATGAGAGGAGCATTTTACTTGAGAGATCAAACCATTCGCAACATTGCAATCATTGCACACGTTGACCACGGCAAAACAACATTGGTCGACGAAATGTTAAAGCAAGGCGGCACTTTCCGTGAAAACCAAGTGGTTGCCGATCGTGTTATGGACTCAAATGACATTGAACGTGAACGCGGCATAACCATTCTTGCAAAAAATACCGCCATTGCATACAAAGATATTAAAATTAACATTATCGACACTCCCGGACACGCTGATTTCGGCGGCGAGGTTGAGCGTATTCTTAAAATGGTTGACGGTGTTATACTTTTAGTAGACGCCGCAGAAGGTCCTATGCCACAGACAAGATTCGTTCTTCAGAAAGCACTTGATTTAGGACATCGTGTAATAGTTGTTGTCAACAAAATTGACCGCCAGGACGCACGACTTGACGAAATTGAAGACGAAGTTTTAGAACTTCTTCTCGAACTTGACGCAAATGAAGAACAACTTGACTCCCCTATTCTCTACTGTTCTGCCCGTGCAGGTACTGCAAGTGAATCACCCGATTTTCCCGGTGTTGACTTAAAACCCTTGCTTGACAAAATTGTAGATTATATCCCCGCCCCCGTTGCTGACAAAGAAGCACCTCTTTCAATGCTCGTCTCCTCCATTGACTATAACGACTATGTAGGCCGTATTGGTATCGGACGAATTGAAACCGGTTTATTGAAGTTAAATCAAGAGGTTATGGTATGCGATTACCACGGTTTAAGAGAACCTAAGAAATCAAAAATTACCGCGATTTATGAATTTGAAGGATTAGAACGTGTACCGGTAACAGAGGCATCTGCCGGAAGTATCGTTGCATTTTCCGGTATGAGTGAAATCACAATCGGTGACACGGTTTGTGATCCGCTTGATCCCAAGCCGCTCCCCTTCGTTAAAATTTCAGAACCTACCGTCGAGATGACCTTCTCGGTAAACGATTCACCCTTTGCAGGTCGTGAAGGAAAGTTTGTAACCACAAGAAACCTTCGTGACCGCCTGCAACGTGAACTTTTAAAGGATGTGTCTCTCCGCGTTTCCGACGTTGAAGGCTCAATGGATTCATTCTCGGTAGCAGGTCGAGGTGAAATGCACCTTTCCATTCTAATTGAGACAATGCGTCGTGAAGGTTATGAATTTCAGGTTAGCACACCCAGAGTTTTATACAAAGAGATAGACGGCGTTCTCTGCGAACCGATAGAACAACTCACAATAGACGTGCCTGAAGACTCCCTCGGCTCGGTTATGGAGAAGATGGGTTCCCGAAAAGCGGAACTTACACATATGACGCCCTTTGGCAGTCGTATGCGTGTGGAGTTTTTAATCCCGTCCCGTGGTCTTTTCGGTTACAGAAATGAATTTTTGACCGATACAAAGGGCGAAGGTGTGCTTAACACAATTTTCCACAGTTATGCACCTTTCAAAGGCGATATTCCCCGTCGAAACACCGGCTCGCTTATTGCCTTCGAGACCGGTGATGCTGTTGCATACGGACTTTTCAATGCACAGGACCGTGGTGCACTTTTCATTGATGCAGGCACTCCGGTTTATGAAGGTATGGTTGTTGGCGTATCGCCCAAATCCGATGACATCACGGTAAACGTGTGCAAACGCAAACAACTTACCAATATGCGTGCATCAGGTAGCGACGATGCTCTTCGGCTTATCCCGCCGAGAAGAATGAGTCTTGAGCAAATGCTTGAATTTTTAGCGGACGACGAACTTTTAGAGGTAACTCCGGAAAACCTGAGAATTCGCAAAAGAATTCTCGACCACGCAAGCAGAATGAAAGCACTTAAAGGAAACAAGTAAAAAAACGGGCTTTGCCCGTTTTTTTATTGATTTTATGTACCTTTTAGTATAAAATATAAATATTATGCGGTGAGGTGATTGAGATGTCTTTTTGTAAAAACCACAATGGTAATTTTCTTTATCTGACCATACCGTCTTTTTCCGAAACCGGACTTGTTAATCACGGCTTTACAAGCAGATTGGGTGGTGTAAGCAAGGCACCTTTTAATTCTATGAATCTGAGCATAGGTCGTGGTGATGATCCTGACGCTGTAAAAGAAAACTATAAAATTGCAGGTGATGCAATCGATTTTAATCCCGACCGCCTTGTTTTCTTCCCTCAGGTACACAAAAATGATATATTTGTAGCACGTGAAGAAGATGCGGGAATGGGTTTTCGAACCGATCGTCCCGAATATGACGGAATTATAACAAACGTGAAAAATCTCCCTATCGCCACTTTCCACGCAGATTGCACACCTATTTTTCTGCTTGATCCGATAAAAGAGGTCGTCGGTGTGGTCCACGCAGGATGGCGAGGGACTGCACTTCAAGCCGCAGGGAAAGCAGTTCTTAAAATGCAGGAGGTTTTTTCTTGTAAGCCGGAGAATATTCTCGCAGGAATCGGTCCGTGTGGCGGAAAATGTTGTTATGAAACACACAAGGACGTACCCGATGCGTTCATCTCATCAATCGGTGATGAAGCGTCTGACTATTTTACACCTTTTGGCGAAAAATATTTAATCGACCTTGCGGGACTTAACAGGTTTATACTTACCCGCAATGGCATTTTGGAAAAGAATATCACAATGAGCGGCATCTGTACTTGTTGCAATTCAGACACCTATTGGTCACACCGTGCAACCGGTGGTGTGCGTGGCGGAATGGCCGCAATAATTATGCTGAGGTGATTATTTTGAAAAAAATCCTCGCGCTACTCCTTTCTCTGTTTATCCTTTGCTCTTGCGGCACAAACGTTGCCGAAAATACCGACGAAACGGTTAAGAGCACAAACACAGAGTTTGGCGTTTCCATAGTACCCGAAATGGGAATAAATCCATTTACTGTCAAGAGCAAGGAAAACCTTGAACTTTTCGGGCTTATATTCGAAGGGCTTTTTGAATTGGATGAAAAATTTGAGGCGGTAGCGGTTCTCGCTAATCAATACTCAAAAAAAGATAATATTTATACAATCACTATCAAAGGTGACCGTGTTTTTAGCGACGGAACCCCACTTACCGCAGATGACGTTGCATATTCTCTGAACTTGGCAAAAAGTGAGGAATCCTACTTTGCAACACGCCTTACTAATATTTCCTCTGTTGTGGCTATGGGCAATACCCTTACAATAACCCTTGTAAATCCCAATGCAAAACTTCCAAATCTACTTGACGTGCCGATTATCAAAAAAGGCAGTGAGGCAGGAATCCCCATAGGAACCGGTCCATACCGTCTTTTATACAATGGAGACAGCAAGGAATACTCACTTGCAAAAAACACCCATTGGCCGAACAGTTCCACCCTGCCTTATGACAGTATAAAGGTCTTATCTGTTT
>JAFYQP010000005.1 GCA_017559855.1 Clostridia bacterium
AAACCTCTCGCTTTTTAATATTTAGTGATGGCCACAGCAATGCTCACAATCGCCGCCGCATCCTACGATGGGGCCCGGATCGATGCCCTGTTTCTTATAATAATCCGCAATTGCCGCCTTCATTGCCTCTTCTGCAAGGACTGAGCAATGCACCTTTGCGGGGGGAAGCCCATCGAGTGCTTCCATTACGTCCTTATTTGTGACTTTAAGTGCTTCCTCGATAGTCTTGCCTTTAATCATTTCGGTTGCCATACTTGAAGTCGCAACCGCAGCACCGCAACCGAAGGTTTTAAATGAAATATCCACGATTACGTCGTTTTCAATCTTTAAGTAAATCTTCATAATATCGCCGCATTTGGGGTTACCCACAGTTCCTACTGCAGAGGGGTTTTCCATTTCACCCACGTTGCGGGGATTTGTGAAGTGATCCATAACTTTTTCGCTATACATTTATCTTTCTCCTTTTTACCAGATAGGCTTTCCGTTTTCCCAAACGGGTGACATTGCACGGAGCCTTTCAACCACTTTGTAAAGTGATTCTATAATTGCGTCAATTTCCTCCTCGGTATTGTCCTCGGCAACCGATAAACGGAGAGAGCCGTGAGCAATATGATGAGGAAGTCCGATTGAAAGCAGAACGTGCGACGGATCGAGTGAGCCGGAAGAGCAGGCAGAGCCTGAACTTGCACAAATTCCCTCGTTATACATATTGAGAAGGAGGCTCTCGCCCTCAATACCCTCAACGCAAATACTTGCGATACCGGGGTGACGGCATGTGGGATGACCTGTAAGGATTGTATAAGGCATCTTAAGCGCCGCCTCTATGATTCTGTCACGCATTTTGGTAACTTTTGCGATGTTTTCGTCCATCTCGGCCTTTGCGATTCTTGCCGCCTCACCGAGACCTACAATGTACGGCACGTTTTCGGTACCGGATCTTTTTCTCCTCTCATGGCCGCCGCCGTGAATGAGACTGTCGATAACCACGCCACGTCTCATATACATAACGCCGATTCCCTTGGGAGCACCTAATTTATGACCGGAAAGTGCAAGCATATCGATATTCATTTTCTTAACGTCAATGGGAATATGACCTGCAGCTTGTACTGCGTCGGTATGGAATAAAATTCCACACTCTCTTGCAATTGCACCGATTTCCTCAATAGGTTGAATTGTTCCGATTTCGTTATTTGCAAACATAACGGAAATTAAAATCGTATCGGGGCGGATTGCCGCCTTTAATTCATCAAGAGAAATCATGCCAAACTCGTCAACGCCGAGGTAAGTTACCTCATAACCCTTTTTCTCCAAATATTGGCAGGTATGAAGTACCGCATGATGCTCGATTTTTGTTGTGATGATGTGCTTTCCTTTATCTGCTTTTGCAAAAGCAGCACCTTTGATTGCCCAGTTATCACTCTCCGTACCGCAACCGGTAAAATAAATCTCATTCACATCAGCACCGAGTAAGTCCGCAACCTGTGCACGGGCGGTTTCGATTGCCTTTTTTGAATTATAGGCAAAGGAATAAAGGCTTGAAGGATTGCCGTATTGCTCACTGAAATAAGGAAGCATAGCCTCTAAAACCTGCGGTTTTACCTGAGTTGTCGCCGCATGGTCTGCGTAAATCATTTTCATTTATATTAACTCCTTGAGGAAAAATTTCCTATACTAATATACTACCTTTTATACTCTATTACAAGTGTTATTCCGAATATTTTTTACTTTCACTCACCGCTAAAGCGTCACAACGGTTGTTATAAGGATTACTTGCGTGACCTTTTACCCAAATAAATTCCACCTGATGAACTTCAAGCAAATCTAAAAGTTCCTGCCACAGTTCGGGATTCAGTGCCGGTTCACGTTTGTTACGCATCCACCCGTTTGCACGCCATTTTTTCGCCCAACCGTTGTTAATTCCGTCGATTATATATCGGCTATCGCTGTATAACGTAACTTTACACGGCTCTTTAAGCATTTTCAGGGCGGAAATTACGCCGGTAAGTTCCATTCGGTTATTTGTAGTGTCCGCCTCACCGCCGGATATTTCACGCTCGGTTTCCTTGTAACGCAAAATTGCACCCCAACCGCCGGGGCCGGGATTTCCGGAGCATGCCCCGTCTGTATATATTATAACTTCTTTTAAAGTTCCCATACAAATTACCTATATTTTCTTAAATTGTTCCACATGGAACATTTTATTAACCGCCGAGGGAAAGTCCTCGGCGGTTATTTGTTTTATTCCTGAACAGGGGTTTCTTCTTCGCCGTCTCCTTCTTCATCCTCTTCTTTTTCGGTTGAAGCAACGGAGATAACGTGCACGTCGTCAGCAACACGCATAAGAATTACGCCCTGCGTTACACGGCTATATACGCTGATGCCCTCTGCCGGCATACGGATAATGATACCGTCGTCGGAAATAAGCATAACGTCGTCGTTATCATCAACCATCTGAACGCCTGCAACCTTACCGGTCTTTTCGGTAATGTTGTAGTTTAAGATACCTTTACCGTATCTGCTTTGTAGGCGATACTCCTCGATTTCGGTCTTTTTACCGTAACCGTTTTCGGTAACCGTGAGTAAGGTCTTACCCTCTTCAACAACTGCGGCACCTACAACGTAGTCATCGGCACGAAGGTCAATACCGTAAACACCTGCACTGTCACGACCGGTAGGACGAATATCCTGCTCACTGAAGCGGATAGCCATACCGTTGCGTGTTGCAAGCATAAGTTGCTTTTCATTGTCGGTAAGCATAACGGAAATAAGTTCATCGCCCTCGCCGATGGTAACCGCACGGATACCTGCCTTACGGGCAGACTGAACACGAGTAAGTTCAATTCTCTTAACAATACCGAGTTTTGTAGCCATGATAAGGTACTTACCCTCTTCAAAATCGTGAATCGGGATCATTGCGGTAACTTTTTCATCGCCCTCAATGGGTATTAAGTTAACAATGTTCATACCCTTTGCGGTACGACTGCTTTCGGGGATTTGGTAACCTTTTATGCGATAAAGTCTGCCTTTATTGGTAAAGAACAGAATATGGTCATGAGATGATGCGATGAAAAGGGTTTCAACAAAGTCCTCTTCACGAGTCTTAAGTCCTGCTATACCTTTGCCGCCACGGCGTTGTGCACGGTAGGTATTAGACGGCAGACGCTTGATATATCCGTAATGAGTAAGTGTGTATACACATTCCTCAACGGGGATAAGGTCTTCATCCTCAATATCAATCTGACCGTCGAAAGGAACAATCTCTGTAAGACGCTCATCACCGTATTTGTCACGGATATTGAGAAGTTCTTCCTTGATAAGTTCCATAAGAAGGCCCTTATCGGAAAGGAGTGCACGGAACTCTTCACATTTCGCAAGAAGCTCGTTGTATTCAATGTCAATCTTCTCACCATTTAAGCGTTGGAGTTGAGCAAGACGCATATCAAGTACGCTCTGTGCCTGAATTTCAGACATGTCAAAACGCTCCATCAAGCGTTCCTTCGCATCATCGTAAGAATTTCTGATTATATGGATAACCTCGTCGATATTTGCAAGGGCAATGCGTAAGCCTTCCAAAATGTGCATTCTTGCCTCTGCCTTTTTAAGGTCATACTTAATACGGCGGGTTACAATTTCCTCCTGGAAGGAAATGAAGTTTGCAAGAATTTCCTTAAGGCATAAGGTTTTCGGCTGACCGTCACAAATTGCGAGCATATTGATAGAGAAACTATCCTGTAATCTTGTATATTTGAATAACTGATTAAGTACAACGTTGGGGTTTGCGTCACGTTTTAAGATAATTTCAAGGCGGTTACCGATACGGTCGGAAGAATGGTCTTCGATATCGGAAAGCCCCTCGATTCTCTTTTCCTTAACAAGATCTGCAATAGACTCAACAAGAAGTTTTTTGTTTACCTGATAGGGAAGGTCGGTAACGATAATTGATGCTGTGCCGTCTCTGTGCTCTTCAATTTCGGTCTTCGCACGGATGATAATCCTGCCCTTACCTGTTGCGTAAGCGGAACGGATACCGGATTTTCCTATAATTGTTGCCTTTGTCGGGAAGTCCGGACCCTGGATGTACTCCATAAGTTCCTCAACTGTGATGTCAGGGTTGTCAATCTGTGCAACAACACCGTCTAAAACCTCGGTCAAATTATGGGGCGGTATATTTGTTGCCATACCAACCGCAATACCTGAACTACCGTTAATAAGGAGTGTGGGAACACGAGTAGGAAGAACAACCGGTTCCTGCCTTTTTTCGTCGAAGTTAGGTAAGAAATCAACGGTATCCTTATCAATATTCTCTAAGAGAAGATTTGAAAGTTTGCTCATTCTCGCCTCGGTATAACGATATGCAGCAGGCGGATCTCCGTCAATTGAGCCGAAGTTACCGTGACCGTCAACAAGAGGATAACGCATTGAGAAATCCTGTGCAAGACGAACCATTGCATCATAAACCGATGCGTCACCGTGGGGGTGATATCTACCGATAACATTACCGACGGTAGTAGCAGATTTAAAGAAAGGTTTGTCGACGGTGAGATGCTCTTCATACATTGAGTAGAGAATTCGTCTGTGAACCGGTTTTAAACCGTCACGAACATCAGGAAGTGCACGGGCGACGATAACGCTCATTGCGTAGTCAATAAATGCCTCCCTCATTCTCTTTTCAATATCTACATCTACTATAGTTTGTGTATCGAAGTATTCCTCGAAATGAGATTCTTCGTATTTTTTATTTTTCTTAGCCATAGATAAACTATCCTTTCAAAGACGCAGACTAAACGTCAAGATTTGTTACGTACTGAGCGTTTTCTTCAATGAAAAGTCGTCTCGGTTCAACCTCATCACCCATAAGGATACTGAAAATCTGGTCTGCCCTTTCGGCATCCTCTAAGGTAACACGGAGTAAGACACGGTTTTTCGGATCCATTGTGGTTTCCCAAAGTTCCTGCGGGTCCATTTCACCAAGACCTTTGTAACGGCTGATATCAACCTTGGCGTTTTTATCTCCTTCTTTTAATTCCTCGCTTATACGGTCACGCTCTTCATCGCTGAATGCAACCTGACTCTTCTTTCCGCGGGTTAATTTATAAAGCGGCGGCTTTGCAAGGTAAATGTGACCTGTTTCTACAAGAGGCTTCATAAATCTGAAGAAAAAGGTCAAAAGAAGTGTCTGAATATGTGCACCGTCAACGTCCGCATCGGCCATAATAATAACCTTGTCGTATCGGAGTTTTTCAATACTGAATTCATCACCGATACCGGTACCCAATGCCTGAATAACAGGTTTTAACTTATCATTGTCATAAACTTTGTCGGTACGTGCCTTTTCAACGTTTAGCATCTTACCCCAAAGCGGAAGAATGGCCTGATATTTACTGTCACGACCGCTCTTTGCAGAGCCACCCGCAGAGTCACCCTCTACGATGTAAACTTCGGTCTTAGTCGGATCTTTTACAATACAGTCGGTAAGTTTACCCGGCAGAGAACTTGAGCCGAGGGCTGTTTTTCTTGTAGCCTCTTTAGCCTTACGACTTGCAAGTCTTACACGATAGGCAAGGAGTGCTTTTTCTAAAATTGCACGGCCGATTTTCGGGTTCTCTTCAAGGAAATCTGCAAGTTTTTCTTTAAGAAGGTTTTCAACAAGACCACGTATCTCAGAGTTTCCGAGTTTTGTTTTGGTCTGGCCTTCAAACTGCGGTTCTTCAAGTTTAACCGAAATTACAGCAATAAGACCTTCTCTTACGTCTTCACCTGTAAGTTCTTCATCGTCTTTTGTTATTTTATATTTCTTACCATAATCAACTAAAACCTTGGTAAGTGCTGCTCTGAAGCCGGTTTCGTGGGTACCGCCTTCTGTGGTAGCGATGTTATTTGCAAATTTTTCAACAACCTGGTCAAAACCGGAGGTCCAGCAAAGTGCAACCTCTGCCATTGAGCCGTCTTTTTCGCCGCTTACGTAAATTACATCCTCATGAAGTGCGACGATAGGCTCTTTTTTACTCTCGTTTATCTTATCTAACTTATAAGTTACGAAGTTTTTAATACCGCCTTCGTAATGTAAAACTTCAACAAGCGGCTCTGTTTTACGGGTATCGGTAAATAAAATCTTGATACCGCCGTTTAAGAATGCCTGCTCACGGAGACGATTAATGAGAATATCCTCATCAAATACGGTTTCTTCAAAGATTTCGCCATCCGGCCAGAAGGTGATTTCAGTACCTGTTCTGTCTGTTTTGCCTATAACTTCTACCTGCTTTGAAGGAACACCTCTGTTATATAACTGATGCCAGATGTTTTCGCCATCGTGGACAAAAACTTCAAGTTTTGTGGAAAGTGCGTTAACAACCGATGCACCAACACCGTGAAGACCGCCGGATACCTTATATCCGCCACCGCCGAATTTGCCGCCTGCATGAAGAACGGTAAATACAACGTCAATGGTGGAAATTCCCATTTTGGGATGGATACCGTGGGGAATACCACGTCCGTTATCCTTTACGGTTACAGAATTATCAGGATTTAAAATAACGTCAATCTGAGTACAAAATCCTGCAAGTGCCTCGTCGATGGCATTATCCACGATTTCATATACCAGATGATGGAGACCACGTGCAGAAGTTGAACCGATATACATACCCGGTCTTTTTCTTACCGCTTCTAATCCTTCCAATACTTGTATTTGATTTTCGTCATATGTGTTTTGGATTTTATCAGACATAATTTTCATTCCCCCGTCTGTTATTCATAATTTGCTGAATTTTTTGATCTGCGTGTTATTGTTTGTGATGAAATCTGCGTGATGTAGGTTGTATTTTTTCCTTTTTCGCTGCAAACGACAAAGGAACGTGGCAGTTCTTCACTTACGTTTATTACGTTTTTTTTCTTTTCTTCCGAAGCTAAGAAATTTCGTGTTATTTTCGACTGCGATGTAATTTCAAGGTCAAAAATACCTATTATGTTCTTGTCGCGGATAACTGTTTCTTCTCCAAGATGAAGGTACATTGCTAAAATTCCCTGCTTTCTTTCAGACCGCCTTTTGAAATCTCAAAAAGTTTTCCGCACTCTAAATTCGGCGAAATCAAGTTTTCACAACTTGTAATAAATACCTGTCCGCAGTCTATTTTATTAAGTACAAAATTCTGTCGCGTTGTATCGAGTTCAGACAAAACGTCATCAAGTAAAAGGATGGGATACTCTCCGGTAAGTTTATAAAAAACTTCTCTTTCTGCAAGTTTTGTTGAAAGTATTGCGGTTCTTATCTGTCCCTGAGATGCAAAATCCTTTGCACTGACTGAGTTTATCATAAAAACAAGATCATCTCTATGCGGCCCGATCAGTGACATTTCGCTTTCTTTTTCTGCCGCTCTTCTTTCATTCATATGACGAAGTAGTGCCTCTTCGATATCATTTTCAGGTGTTATGTATCGGTCTGTTTTGTATACAATCTGTAATTTTTCTCTACCACTTGACATTTCGTAGTGGTTTTTTTCCGCTTCAACTTGTAATTCATGAACAAAATCACGGCGATAACGGATTATTTCCGCACCGTGTTTTGCGAGTTTTTCGTTATACACGTCCAGCAGAATATCGTCTACTTTTTCATTTTTTAAAAGTTTGTTCTTTTGCTCTAAAACTTTATTGTAAATGGAAAGAGCACTTAAATATTTAGGTTTAAGTTGCGATATTGCGATGTTTAAAAACCTTCTTCGAATAAAAGGACCTTCTTTAATCATTGACAAATCGTCAGGAATAAATAACACACATTGAAGATTTCCTATGTATTCGGTAACTTTTTCTTGCCTTACTCCATTTACAAATATTCTTCGCGGTGCCCCTGAAACATCAATTTTTACGTTAAAATTCCGTTCTGCAGTTTCAACCTCGGCAAAGAGAGAAGCGTCAGTCTCATCAAATAAAATAAGATCTTTTTCTTTCTTTGCATGAATTGTTTTAACGCAGGAAAGATAAAAAATTGCTTCCAGAAGATTTGTCTTACCCTGAGCGTTTTCTCCGCTTATCACATTTATTCTGTCAGAGAATATAAATTCCGAATCTTTATAATTTTTGAAATTTTTAAGCGATAAAGACTTTATTTTCATTTTTTATTCCATATCGGATTTAAGACGTACGGGTAAAATCAAATAAATATAAGAGTTGCCCTCAAGCGGTTTTAAAACTATAGGTGCTAAATGTGTGGTAAGTTCAATTAAAACTTCACTATCCGGACATGCTTTAAGTGCGTCGAGGAAATAGCGGTTATTAAAGCCGATTTCTAAAGGTTCTGCAGCACTTTTTAAAATACATTCATCCTGAGACTTACCGAGAGGAGTTGTACAAGAAAGTTTCATACTTCTTTCGGTAAAGGTACAGCGAATGGGATTTTTAATACGCTCATTTATAATGATTGATACACGTTCAAGGGATGAAATAAGGTCACGTACGTTAACACAGGTGGTAAATGCACAATCTTTGGGAATTGCGTTCTTATAATTTAAGAATTCACCCTCTAAAACACGGGAAATAAGAGTGGTTTCACCGACGGTGAAGGTAATGTGTTTCTTACCTAACATAATTTTAATTTCATCTTCAATATCGTCCATAATCTTTTCAATTTCCTTAAGAGTATGGCCGGGTACAATGAAAGAAAAATCATTCGGTGTGTTTACCGCGTCTAATTTTTCGGTTCTAATTGCAAGACGGAAACCGTCAACAGAAACGACGTTTAATATTCCATTTTCAATTTCAAATAGAGAGCCGGTATGTACGGGTTTGTTGTCATTTGTGCTGATTGCAAAGATTGTTTGTGCAATCATGGATTTAAGTTTGTTTTGAGGAAGGACTAAAATATGGTCATCCTCAATTTCGGGAAGACTGGGAAATTCATCTGCAGGAAGTCCCATAATCTCATATTTTGCGTTTCCGCACATAATTAAAACGGTAAGTGTTTCGGAAACAGAGATTGTAACGATATCGTCAGGGAAATAGCGGATAATATCGCTTAAGATTTTTGCATTTATAACAACTTTACCCGGAGTAATAACGTCAGAGGGAATGCAGGTGGAAATACCGGTTTCGAGATTATAACCGGTAAGTTTAACGGTAATTCCTGCCTCTATGAGAAGACCTTCCAAAGTGGGAATTGCACTTTTAGCAGATACTGCCCATGCGGTAGTTGCTATTGCTTCTTGTAAAATTGCTTTTTCACAGGTGAACTTCATAATTTTTCCTTCTTTCAGTAATAAAAATAAAAAAGCATAAATATAATAATAGTTTAGTAATAGTAGTAGTGCTGTTGAAAATGTGGAAAACACACTTGAGGTTTTGGAATTAAAGGAAAATTCCGTCATCAGGTTTGTGTTAAATTTTTGTGGAAAAATGATGAATAAAAAACAAGTAAAAATTTTCCACACTTTTTACCATGTTAATTCCACATATTTTTGTGGGAAAATCAGGAGCCGATAATATTACTTTTTATATCCTTAAGTTGGTTTTTGAATTCTTCATTCTTGGCACATTCGTTTTTAACTTTGTTATATGAATGCATTGCGGAAGAATGATCACAGTTAAAAAACTTTCCTATTGACGGATAAGATGAATTTTTGATTATTTTTTTAATTAAGTAAATTGAAACGTGACGAGCATTTACGATTTCTTTAACACGGCTCTTGCTCATAATTTGTTCAACTTCTATTTGATAGAATTTAGAAACCTCTGCGACAACCATTTCCATAGTCGGATTAAGGCCCGGATTTTCTTGGAATACACTTTCTATTGCATTATTTACCGTTTCTTCGTTAATAGGTGCGTTAACAAGATCTCTTTGAGCGAGAATCTTTTTAGCAACACCCTCAAGTTGTCTTACGTTTGAAGTGATTTTATTTGCAATTAAGGATCTTAAATCTTCCGAAAGGTCAAGTCCTAAGCGAGTTGCTTTTAAACTTATAATCGCCATCCTTGTCTCATAATCCGGTGGATTAATATCAATGATAAGTCCTGCTTCAAACCTGCTTCTCAAACGCTCTTCAAGAGTTGCAATTTCTTTCGGAGGACGGTCAGAGGTAAGGACAATTTGTTTTCCTGCGTCGTAGAGAGCATTGAAGGTATAGAAAAACTCTTCCTGTGTTCTCTCTTTACCTGCGATAAATTGAATATCATCAACAAGTAAAACATCTGCATTTCTGTATTTGTTTTGGAATGACTTGATTTCACCGTCTCTTACACATTCGATAAATTCATTTATAAAAATTTCTGAATTTATACAAACAACATTGGTATCGGGGTTCGTGGCCTTTATTGTACTCGCAATAGCATTTATAAGGTGAGTTTTACCAAGTCCCGGCCCGCTGTATATTGTAAGCGGATTATAGGCATTTGCGGGATTTTCCGCAACCGCTTTTGCTGCGGCACATGCAAATTGGTTTGAGTTTCCTATAACGAAATCCTCAAAAGAAAAATCACTATCAGTAACTACTTTTTTTACAGGCTCGGAACTTATCTCATTTTCCGCATAAACGTCAAAATCAATATCCATTGAAAAAAGGAGTTTCAAAGCCTCTAAAATTTTGTCTTTATACATGCTTAAAATGCGTTCTTTTATGTATTTAACAGGTGTTACGATTACAAGTTTATTATTGTCGAAAGAAATGGCGGAAGTGTCCTTAAACCAAGTGTTTATAGTTATTTCATTAACGTTTAAGTTATCAGTCATGATCTTTAGGACCATAGCCCAAATGTCAGCTGCTGAATTCATATAAATATATCCCCTTTTAAACGGCTGAAAAGCCTAAAAATTTCCTTATATATTGTACCATATCGGGACACAAAAAGCAAACAAAATTACGGAATTTTTCAAGAAAAAATTGACTTTTTTCAAAAGTTTTTCTTGACATACTTAAAAAGCCTGTTATATAATAGCCTATGTACCCGTATCAGGCAGTTATGGATAGCGGCATAAGCCTGAAAAAGCGGACTTAGTCCGGTATTTATAACAGAAATTTTGATTTGGAGGTGTTTTTAAATGGTTCGTACATTCCAGCCTAAGAAGAGACATCGTGCTAAAGAGCATGGTTTTAGAAAGAGAATGAGCACCCGTAACGGTAAGAAGGTTTTAGCAAGACGCCGTGCAAAGGGTAGAGCTCGTCTTACACACTAAGCGACGTATGTTGCAAATTAAGCGGTAAGTGGGAAGTTGCACACCATGTGCGCTTAATGCTTACCCTTTTTTATTTGTTAGGAGTGCTTTAATGGTAAGTACCGACACAATTAAGAAAAATTATGAATTCAGACGTTTGTATAATCGTGGTAAAAACAAGGTTTCCCCCTTTCTTGCGATGTATGTCATCGAGAAAAAACAGGGGCCGCGACGACTTGGTATTACCGTGAGTACAAAGGTCGGCTGTGCGGTAATCAGAAACCGCGTCCGCCGTTTAATCCGTGAGGCTTTTCGTTTAAATGAAAGCATTTTTGCGGAAAATGCGGATATTATTGTGGTTGCACGGGTAAGGGCAAAGGATGCCACATTCGTGCAGATAGAGAAGTCGCTTCTCTCACTTGCAGGGGAACTTGGTATTTTAAAAGAAGATAAGGAATAGTCTTATGAAGAAATTACTTTTAAGGTTAATCAGGTTTTACAGAAAAAATATATCACCGCTTAAGAAACCCTGCTGTAGGTTTACGCCTACCTGCTCCCAGTACGCACTGGAAGCGATTGAAAAATACGGTGCACTTAAAGGTTCATATCTTGCCCTTCGCCGTATACTCAGATGTCATCCCTTTAGTGGGAAATCCGGATACGATCCGGTAGAATAGTAAAGAAAGGTAATAAAGTATGTTTGATTTTATTGCACGTCCTTTCGGATGGCTTTTAATGCAGATTTATAATCTGACAGGCTCTTACGGTATAGCACTTATTATCTTTACTCTTATTGCAAAACTTGTTCTTCTTCCCTTCCAGATGAAGAGCAAAAAGAGCATGATCGGTATGCAAAAGATTCAGCCGAAAATGAAGGAACTTGAAAAAAAGTATAAAGATGATAAGGAACGCTATGCACTTGCAGTACAGCAACTTTACAAGGACGAGGAAGTAAGTATGATGGGCGGATGTCTCCCCCTCCTTCTCACTTTCCCGATTATGCTTGGTCTTTACGCGGTTGTCCGTCAGCCTCTTACATTTATGTTTGGTATGGAGGAGACGGCAATTGAGGCCCTTGCACAGCAAATTGGTATTGTCATGCAGGGACCTGCAAGCAATTATGAAATCCAGATTGCCGCAACACTCGGTAAAATAGATTTCTCTTTCTTAGGTATTGATTTATCTGCAACACCGAGTTTTGCAAAATTCAATATTCTTTGGATAATCCCGATTCTTTCAGGTATTACCTCATACTTGGTATCCTGGGTGTCAAAGAAATCTCAGCCGGCACCGACAAACGGACAGGAAAACCCAGCCGGTATGATGACAATGCTTATGCCGATTATGTCGGTATGGATTGCATTTATCGTTCCCGGTGGCCTTGGTTTCTATTGGGTTGTAAATAACCTGCTTTCTGCAATTCAGGAACCCGTACTTCAGTGGTACTACACAAAGTTTAAACCTATTAAAAAAGAGGGGAAAAAATAAATGAATAAATACGTTGAAGCAACAGGAAAAACTATTGATGAAGCAATTGCTGCCGGCAAAAAGATGCTCGGCGTTGAAGATGACGCTTTGGTTTCTTACGAAGTTTTAGAAATTCCGAAATCCGGATTTTTAGGCATCGGCGGCACTCCCGCAAAGGTTGCCGTATCTCTTATCGAGGCTGAGTCTGCAGGTTCTGTTGAGGAATTCCTTACCACCATGCTTGATAAAATGGGTGCAGATGCTAAGATTGAGTCTAAACTTACCGACGAAGGAAATATTGCAATTGAACTTATCGGTGAGAATATGGGTATGCTTATCGGCCGTCGTGGAGAGACACTTGACGCTATTCAGCACATTGCAAATTTAGTTGCAAACAAGGGCCGTGAAGAGCACGTACGAGTTATGGTAGATACTGAAAACTACCGTGCAAAGCGTGCAGAGACCTTAGAAAGCCTTGCAAAGAAGGTTGCAGGTCAGGTGCTTAAGTATAAGAGAAACAAGGTTTTAGAGCCTATGAACGCTTATGAGCGTCATATCATTCACGCAGCACTTCAGGATGTTGAAAATGTATCAACCTCCTCCACCGGCGTTGAGCCGAACCGTCGAGTAGTTGTAAACTATACCGGAAGTGACGCAGGTTCTTACCGCCGTCCTTACCGTCCCCGTTACAACAACAAGTAAGAAATAATAAATACCCGTCCGGAGTGTAAATACTCAGACGGGTATTTTTTTGCAATAAAAAACCTGCAATACATTGGTATTGCAGGTTTTTGTTTTAATTAAAGAGTGATTTTTTCCAAACCGCCGAGGTAAGGACGAAGCGCCTCAGGAATTGTTACAGAGCCGTCTGCGTTCTGATAGTTTTCTAAAATTGCGGCGGTTGTACGGCCCAAAGCCACGCCGGAGCCGTTTAATGTGTGGACAAGGCGGGGTTTGGGAGATTCCGCATTTTTAAAGCGGATGGAAGCACGACGTGCCTGATAATCTTCAAAGTTGGAGCAGGAGGAAATCTCAACGTATCTGCCGTAGGAGGGCATCCAAACCTCAATGTCATAAGTCATTGCGGAGGAGAAACCAAGGTCACCTGCACAAAGCATTACAACACGATAGGGAAGGCCTAATTTCTCTAAAACGTACTCTGCATCACGAGTAAGAGATTCAAGTTCCTCGTAGGATTTTTCAGGAGTAGCAAACTTAACAAGTTCTACCTTGTTAAACTGATGCTGACGGATAAGACCACGGGTATCACGACCTGCACTACCCGCCTCTGCACGGAAACAAGCGGAATAAGCACAGTACTTGATTGCATCGTCAAGACCGTCTATGATTTCGTTTCTGTGCATATTGGTAACCGGAACTTCTGCTGTGGGAATGAGGAAGTAATCGGTACCCTCTACCTTGAAGGCATCTTGTTCAAACTTTGGCAGCTGACCGGTACCGGTCATGGATGCACGGTTTACCATATAAGGCGGGAAAATTTCGGTATAACCACGCTCTGAATGGGTATCAAGGAAAAAGTTCATAATAGCACGTTCAAGTTTAGCGGCAGCACCACGGTAGAAGTGGAAACGAGCACCGGTAACCTTTGCAGCGGTAGCAGGATCTAAAACGCCAAGGTTTTCGCCGATATCCCAATGTGCCTTAGGCTCAAAGTCAAACTCACGGGGAGTTCCCACACGGCGGATTTCAAGGTTTGAATCACTATCTAAGCCGTCGGGAATTTTATCGTTGGGAGTGTTGGGAATGGGAAGAAGAGTTGCGGCAATCTCGTCGTCGATTTCACGGAGTTTTGCATCAAGATCCTTAACGGTGTCTGCGATTTTCTTCATTTCCGCGAAAACGGCACTTACATCCTCGCCGGCCTTCTTCATTTGGGGAATCTTTTTGGAAACCGCATTCTGCTCTGCCTTGAGAGACTCGGTTTTGCCGATGAGTTCACGTCTTTCGGCGTCAAGTGCTAAAACCTTGTCGATCTCTGCATCAAAACTTTTGTTGCGTCGTGCAAGAGATGCTTTTACTTTTTCGGGGTTTTCTTTAATTACTCTGATATCTAACATTTAAATCAACCTTTCGTGTTTTTTTCAATTCTCTTAAGTTCTGCAAGACCGTCTTCGTCTAAGTATTTGCGGAGATCGTTGGAGTCGATCATTGCAATGATTGAACGGCAATCGCCGTACTTTTTCAGATAACTTGCCTTTACTAATTTCCAAAGGTAGTCGGATGCGGCAAGTTTCTTTTCCTGCTCTGTAAGTTTTGCGGTTGATGCGGTAACCTGAGCGGTTAAGGTGTCAATCTGCTTTTTTTGCTCCACAATAGTAGTTTCAAATTCCGCATTTTTTGCATTTGCCTGTTCAAGACGGGATGCAAAGCCTTCTGCCTTTTCGGTTGTATCAACAAGTTGCTGTTCAACACGCTCTTGTGATATGTAGGAAAACGTTATTAAAATTCCTGCGAAAAGGAAAAGGACAACACAGTAGAAAATGAAAAAATTTCGGGACGGCTTTTTTTCATTGTTTTCAGTACTCATTATAATTCCCTCCCAAGTTGTTCTAAGAGTTTAATTAGTTTTTCAAGATCTTCCGGATTGTAAAATTCAAGTTCGAGTTTTCCTTTTTTGCGACCGCTTGTTACTTTAACTTTACGGCCCAATTTTCCGGAAAGATTACGCTCGATTTCTTCAAGGTAATTTACCGTGACGCTTTTTGCCGCTGTCGGCTTTGCCTTAGAGGATTCCAACAACTTCTTAACAAAAACCTCGGTCTGACGTACGGTAAGGTTCTTTGCCAGAACCAGGTTTGCCGCGTCAATCTGTTTCTTCTCAATTACAATTGAAAGAAGTGCCTTTGCATGACCTGCACTCAAGCGGCCGTCTGCTACCATTTCACGCACAACGGGTGCAAGAGTTAAAAGACGGAGAGTGTTGGCAATAGCGGAACGTGATTTTCCGATTCTCGCCGCACAATCTTCCTGAGTAAGTGAAAAATCATTCATTAAAACACGGTAGCCTTCTGCTTCTTCGATAGGATTTAAGTCCTGTCTTTGAAGGTTTTCCACCAAAGCAAGTTCCATAACCTTCTTGTCGTCTGCCTCTACAACGTAGACCGGGACCTCCGCAAGGCCTGCCTCACGTGCGGCACGCCAACGACGCTCGCCTGCTATAATCTGATATCTGCCACCGGCAATTTCACGAACCGCAAGTGGTTGTAGAATGCCATGTGTTTTAATAGATTCACATAAATCGGCAAGGGCTTCGGGATCGAAATCTTTTCTCGGCTGGTCAAGATTAGGCTCGACCAAGGAAATTTTGACAGTAGCAACACCTTTATCGGCAGATGCTGAAGAGTTGTCCATAAAAAGGGCATCTAATCCCATTCCAAGTCCTTTAGCACTCATTTACACGCCCCCCTTTTCATTTTTCTCAATTATCTCACGTGCCAGAAGGGCGTAACATTCCGCACCTTTTGAGTATTTATCATAAACGTTAATGGGTTTGCCGTGACTTGGAGCCTCGGCAAGACGCACGTTACGGGGTATTGCGGTTGCAAATACCTTACCGGGGAAAAACCTCTTTACCTCCTGTGCAATCTGGATGGAGAGATTCGTACGCCCGTCAAACATTGTAAGCAGTACACCCTCAATGTCAAGGGCGGTATTAAGTCCTTTTTTAAGCGTGGACATTGTTGCGGTGAGTGCGGAGAGTCCCTCAAGAGCATAGAACCCGCAATCCACCGGAACCAAAACCGTATCTGCAGCACAGAGGGCATTTATTGTAAGTTGTCCCAAAGACGGCGGACAGTCGATTAAAATATAATCGTAGTTATCGCGAACCGCATTTATAGCATCACGAAGGATAAAATGACGGTTGTCCATAGACATCATCTCGACCTCTGCACCTGCAAGGTTTGTATTTGCGGAAAGCAAGTCGCCGTAGGGAGTTTTTCTTATAGCCTCAGCCGGTGCGGTTTTTCCTATTAAAACATCATAAACTGTAGCGCCGCTATCTCTCTTGCTTACACCAAAGCCGATTGTGGCATGGCCCTGAGGATCCATATCGCAAAGCAAGATTTTCTTACCTAATGTATTTAAAGCGGCGGATAAGTTGACACAAGTAGTAGTTTTGCCTACGCCACCCTTTTGGTTGGCAAGGGCAATAACTTTCGCCATATCATCACCCACTCCGTTGTTTATTTAAAGTACATAGATTATTATACCACACTAAAATCAAATTTCAATACTTAAAGTGAAAAATGTTCCACGTGGAACATTGTTTCACGTGGAACATTATCGAGGTGTTTTATAAATGCTTATTGTCATATGCAGAGCGGAGTCGTCTTCCTTTTTTGTAAGGTCTGCTTTGATCCCAGAGGAACGCATAGTATCTACCGCATGATTTATGGTGTTTACAAACGGGCGGACGTCTTTGAAAACAAAAACTGTGCGTTTTGGGGAAGGCTTGGTCTTTTCTACAAGCAGACGCTCAACGTATTCGTCGGTCTGGGAAACGTTTAAGTTCCGTGCGATTATATTTTGCAATGCGGATTCCTGCAGTTCGCTGTTTTCCAGACGAAGAAGTGCCCTTGCGTGGCGTTCGGTCAGGTTGTTTTCTATTATAAGTTTAATTACCTTTCGGGGTAATTTTAGAAGGCGTAGTTTATTTGAAACAGCGGATTGGGACTTTCCGAGTTTCCGCGCTGCTTCCTCCTGAGAAAAATTATAGGTGCGGATAAGATTGTCGATACCCAAGGCTTCCTCAAAAAAATCCAGATCGCATCTCTGCAGGTTCTCTATAAGGGCTACAAGGGATGACTGCCTCTCATCCATATCCGATACTATGGCGGGAATTTCCCGAAGCCCTGCCATTATTGCAGCACGCAGACGGCGTTCCCCTGCGACAAGGACAAATCGCTCGTCAATTTTCCTTACGGTTATGGGTTGAATAACTCCGTTTTCTGCTATACTGTGGGAAAGTTCACGCAGTTCATCCGCATTGAATACTTTACGCGGCTGTGCAGGATTGGGCTCAATTCGTCCGATGGGAAGCATAACAATTGAAGTGTTTTCATATATAGGTTTCTTTCGTAAAGGTGAGAGCATAATAAATTCCTCCTTACTTATAAATTACCATTTTCTTCCAAATAAGTAAAGAGGAATATATCGACAAAAAGTATGTAGTTTTAACAAAAGTAACGGTAATGCGTGGAAAATGCACAAAAATTATAACGGATTCTTTTGTATTTTGGCGAAGCGTCGGGGGTATTTTGAGGGGGTATTTGCAAGTTTTTTAATAACCACCACGCAATATGCAAGATCTGTTCCCTCTATTGAGTATTCCCAAATTCTTTCTACACGTGCCTGAAGTGTTTTAATTGCATTCTCGGATGCCTCAAGTTCTGCAAGATAGTCCTTTGACTTCATTGCAAGGAAAACGCCGCCCGGCTTTACAAAGGGGAGGCAGAGTTCGCAAAGCATCGGAAGAGAAGCAACCGCACGGGAGGTAACCACATCAAAACAATCACGGAAATCGGCGCTCATTGCCGCCTCTTCCGCTCTTGCATGGATGCAATTTGCATCTAAACCAAGCAAATCGCAAGTGTTTTGTAAGAAATCCACTCTTTTTCTTAAACTGTCGAGGAGAGTAAGATTTATATCAGGACAGGCGATTTTAAGAGGAAGGCCGGGAAATCCCGCACCGGTGCCAACATCAATAACCTTTTTCCCCGAAAAGTCAAAACAAGCAAGAAGAGCAACGGAATCTGCGAAATGACGGAGATAAATCTCCTGCGGGTCCACAATTGCGGTTAAGTTCATAACTTTATTTGTTTCTATAAGCGTTTCACAGTATTTTTCAAAACGCTCCTCTGCCCTTGCGTCCAAGGAAATATCGAGACTTTGCAGGGCGTCTTTTAATTTATTGAACATAACTATCCCCTTTTTAAAAATTCAAATACATCATAAGTGCGGTCATATCCGCAGGGCTTACGCCGGAAATACGGGATGCCTGACCGAGAGAGCGGGGACGCACTTTCGAAAGTTTCTGCCGAGCCTCAATGCGAAGTCCCGCAATGGATTCATAATCTATATCCTGAGGAAGAAGCCTCTCCTCCATGCGTTTGAATTGCTCAATCTGAGCAAATTGACGCTTTATGTATCCCTCATATTTAAGGGCAATTTGAACCTGCTCTATTATATCGTCGGTTATATTCTCCGGACGATGGGTGTCAAATTTTGCAATATCATCGTAAGAAACCTGGGGACGACGAAGAAGGTCTGCAAGACTTGCACCCGTCTTAAGTGCTGCGGTACCAAGACTTTCGAGTAATGTGTTAAGGACCGCAGACGGAGGTAAAACGGTACTTTCAAGGCGAGTACGCTCAAGTTCGACCAATTGATATTTTTCCACAACCTGTGCATAAGTTTTATCACTTACAAGGCCGATTTTATTGCCGAGTTCGCTTAGGCGGAAGTCTGCATTGTCCTGACGAAGAACAAGGCGATATTCGGAACGAGAGGTCATCATACGATAGGGCTCGTTTGTGCCTTTGGTTACAAGATCATCAATCAAAGTGCCAATATACGCCTGAGAGCGGTCTAAAACGAAGGGTTCTTCGCCTTTTATTTTAAGACTTGCGTTAATT
The DNA here is from genome assembly GCA_017559855.1 of Clostridia bacterium. Taxonomy (GTDB): domain Bacteria; phylum Bacillota; class Clostridia; order Oscillospirales; family JAAYXM01; genus RGIG7332. The sequence goes on from JAFYQP010000005.1 coordinate 19,261, forward strand.
CCAGCAATAAGACCTTGTGCCGCCGCTTCTTCATAACCGGAGGTGCCGTTAAACTGTCCTGCACCGTAAAGGCCGGAAATCTGTTTTGTTTCCAGAGTGGGCAGCAACTCCTGAGGATTTATACAGTCATACTCTATTGCATATGCCGGACGCATAACCTTCGCGTTCTCAAGGCCGGGAACCGAGTGAATCATCTGAATCTGAACGTCTTCCGGAAGGGAGGAGGACATTCCCTGAATGTACATTTCTTCGGTGTCAAGGCCCATTGGCTCAATGAAGAGTTGGTGCCGCTCTTTATCGGGGAAGCGGACGATTTTATCCTCAATTGACGGGCAATAACGTGGGCCGACACCCTCGATATTACCTGAGAAAAGAGGTGAACGGTGCAAATTTTCACGGATAATGCGGTGGGTTTCCTCTGTTGTATATGTCAGGTGGCACATTGCACGGTTTTCCGGCGGGGTTTGTGTTGAAAATGAGAACGGAATAACCTGCTCATCGCCGTATTGAGGCTCCATTTTTGAAAAATCAATGGAACGTGCATTGATTCGTGCGGGGGTACCGGTTTTGAAACGCATAAGGGAAAGCCCCATTGCTTTTAATGATTCGGTAAGAGAATTTGCTGCAAACATACCGTCCGGACCACCGTTTTGGGACACATCCCCCACGATTGTTCTGCCGCAAAGATACGTGCCGGAGGCGATAATCGCCGCCTTTACCGGATGGGTGGCGCCGGTATGTGTGACAACCGCAGTCACCTTTCCGTCGGATACCTCAATATCAACGATTTCCGCTTGTTTTACATCTAAATTCTCCTGCTTTTCAAGTGCGTGTTTCATATAAATCTGATATGCACGGCGGTCGGCCTGAGCACGGAGAGAATGAACGGCAGGACCTTTTCCGCGGTTTAACATTCTGTACTGAATACAGGTGGCATCTGCCGCCCTGCCCATTTCGCCACCGAGAGCGTCAATCTCACGGACGAGATGACCTTTTGCGGTACCGCCGATTGACGGATTGCAGGGCATATTGCCCACCGCATCTAAATTTATGGTAAAGCAAACGGTTTTTATGCCGAGACGGGCACAGGCGAGGGCCGCTTCTATGCCCGCATGGCCTGCACCGATTACGGCTATATCATATTGTTCTGCAAGGTATTTCATATAAGGTCCACCAAATTTATTTTAAATTTCTTGCACGGAAAAGTTTACTTCTGTGCTCCGGTGTAAGAGAAAGTTTTGTCATCAAAATTTCGCCGTATTTGCAAAGGGAGGCGGGATCACCGTCAATGAGTTCCAACTCCACCTCACGAAGGGGGACGCATTTTATGCCGTCGGGCGATAAATAACCGATATCAACACAGAGTTCTGCGGAGAAATCATCGCCTCTGACCACGGCACATTTTCTGAGGTATTCAAACTTTGCCACGGGGAAAAGAGGCTTTTTCGCGGTTTCGATAATAAAGGAATCCACACCTGCTGAAAGTAGAAGAGGAAGCGCCTCTTCAAGGCAGTTTGCCGCAACCTCCCATTCGCCACGCCTTGCCAAAGCACCTTTTTCCGTGCCGGGAGTTTTTACGGTAAATACGGATACGTCATTTTCCATACGGTGACGGAGAGATGCCATTGTTTTACCCAAGGCGTTATCCTCTGTGTCAAGATACGTGCACACCATTTTGATTTCATCAATCGGTGACGGAAAATCTGCTGCCGCAAAAACTTCATTTTCGGTAAGGTTTTCGGGAAGGGAGTATTTTAATTCTATTTCACAACTCATTTTAAAAACTTCCTGACTAAAACTACGATTTCATGTGCAACAAGCGGCACGAGCGATACGCCGATAACAACGCCCCAACTGCCGAAAGAGAGAGGAGACGTTGAGAAAAGCGTTGCAAGGGGCGGAATATAAAGGATAAGGAATTGGAGTGCAAATCCAACGACCAGCGAGGTTATAAACAGCGGGTTGTTAAGAATCTTTACGCCAAAAACAGACTTATCCCCTGCTCTTACCGTGATGGAATACACAAGTTGGCTTCCTGCAAGGGTTACAAGAGCCATAGTTTGTGCGTAGTTAAGATTTTCGGTTGTTACCTGTGTGATTTTAAATGAGCAAAGGGTAACAATTGCGATGATTATACCGTAGAATATTACCTTAAATCCACCGCCGTCTGCAAAGAGAGACTGATCTGCAGGACGGGGTTTTTTATTCATAACATCAGGACTTCCCGGATCTATTCCCAACGCAAGTGCGGGTAGAGAGTCGGTAATAAGGTTAATCCAGAGAATGTGTAAGGGGAGAAGCGGAGTATCCCAGAAAAGAAGTACGGAAACAAGGACGGTTATAAGTTCGCCCATATTGGAGGAAAGTAAGAAATAGATTGATTTTCTTATGTTTTCAAATATATTTCTTCCCTCTTCCACCGCATTTGCAATGGTTGAGAAATTATCATCCGTAAGAATAAGAGATGAGGCATCTTTTGCCGCATCGGTGCCGGTAATTCCCATTGCAACGCCGATGTCCGCCGCTTTGAGTGACGGAGCGTCATTTACGCCGTCGCCGGTCATTGAAACAACGTGGCCGTGTGCCTTAAGTGCGGCAACGATTCTTACCTTATGTCTCGGATCGACTCGTGCAAAAACACAGACGTTTTCAATACAAGCGGAGAGTTCCTCGTCGCTCATATTGTCAAGTTCCGCACCTGATAAAACGGTGTCGCCCTCTTTGCAGATTCCGGTCTGAATACCGATTGCGGTGGCGGTTGCCTTATGGTCACCGGTAATCATAACAACGCGGATGCCCGCACGTTTACAGATTTTGATTGACTCTATCGCTTCCTTACGGGGCGGATCCATCATAGCGACAAGGCCTGTAAATGCAAGGTTTTCCTCTTTGGGAGTGTGATTGCCGCTACGCATTGCAAGAGCAAGGACACGAAGGGCTTTATCGGACATTTTCTTTGCGGTGTCCTGAATTTGTCGGATATCCTCGTCGGTTATGGGACGGATATCGCCGTTATCCCAGATATGTGTACAGTTGGGAATGACCATATCAAGAGCACCTTTTGTATAGGAAATCGTGGTGCCGTCGGCGGAATGTACCGTGGTCATCATCTTACGCTCGGAATCAAAGGGAATTTCATCGATTCGGGGGAAGGTTTTATTAAGAGAATCGGGGGAAATACCGTGTTTTATCGCAAAATCAATAAGTGCAATCTCCGTGGGATCACCTGTTTTAGCCTCACCATTTACCGTTGCGTCGTTGCAAAGGGTAAAGCCGTGGATGAGGGGAAGGATATCCTTTGCGGCGATGGAGTTTGAATTTAAGGTGACGCCGTTGAAATATGCGGAGACGACGGTCATTTTATTCTGTGTGAGCGTTCCGGTTTTATCGGAACAAATTACACTTACGGAGCCTAAGGTTTCAACCGCAGGAAGGTGACGGACGATAGCGTTTCGCTTTACCATTCGCGTAACGCCCATTGCAAGAACGATTGTAACAACCGCAGTAAGACCTTCCGGAACAACCGCAACCGCAAGGGAAATTGAGGTTAAAAGAATCTCGGCAAACGCCTTGCCCTGAAGAAGGCCGATTAAAAGGATTAAAGCACAAGCACCGATTGCCGCAATACCCAGGATTTTAGAAAGCCCAGCAAGTTTTTTCTGCAGAGGGGTTTTTCCTGCGTCCTGCTCGTTTAACATATCGGCAATTCTGCCAACCTCGGTAGACATTCCGGTTGCAACAACGATGCCTTCGCCACGGCCGCCGGTTACAACCGTGCCTTGGAATGCCATGTTTGCACGGTCTCCCAACGGAATATCGCCGTCGGCAATGAAGTCCGGATCTTTTGAAACCGGTACGGATTCACCGGTGAGTGCGGATTCATTCACCGCAAGGTTTGACGCAAAAGTAAGGCGTAAGTCCGCAGGGACTACACGTCCTGCATCAAGCAGTACCACGTCGCCAACAACAAGGTCATCGGCGGAAATTTCCTGAACAATACCGCCACGACGTACGATTGCGTGGGTGACTGTTAATTTCTTAAGCGCTTCAAGTGCTTTTTCCGCTTTATTCTCCTGTACTACGCCGATAATTGCGTTTAGTACGACGATTGCCAGGATAACAAGGGAGTTTGACCACTCACCAACCAATGCAGACAGTATTGCAGCTGCAAAGAGAATGTATATCATAGGTTCGTTAAGTTGCTTTAAAACCATTGAGATAAAAGAGGTCTTCTGATCGCCTCGAATGGAGTTTGCTCCACTTGCACTAAGGCGTTCTTCAACCTCGGTGGAACTTAAGCCTTCTTTTATGTCAACATCGACTCTTTTTGCCGTTTCATCGGCACTCAATTTAGCATACATAAATTTATTCTCCTTTAAGAAGATTATACTTATTTACATTATATCCCGATATAAGATTTACTGTCAAGAAATAGATTACTTTTTGTGTCCTTGACTTTTTAAAAAATATGCTTATAATATAGGTATAATGATAAAAAGCAATGAAAGGGACGGCAAAAAGTAAAACACTTTTTCCAGAGAGCAAGGGCCATAAGGCTGAAAGCCCTTGCAAAAAGTCACTTTTTACCTACCACCCTTTGGCTCCCGATTTGAAGTGACAATGTGTAGGGTTGGGCGTATGGCGTGCGTTAAACGCAAAATGAGGGGCATTCTTTATGAATGCAAGCAGGGTGGAACCGTGTAAGCCTACACCCCTGGTTTTATCAGGGGAGTGGGCTTTTTTTATTGCTCCCCAAATCTGAAAGGAGAAAAATTATGCCTAAAATCACACTTAAAGACGGATCAGTAATGGAGGTCGCTCAGGGTGCTACCTGTCTGGATGTTGCACTCCAGATAAGCGAAGGCCTTGCCCGTGTTGCACTCGTCGCAAAACTTAACGGAAAAGTAGTTGACTTAAAGACCACCATCGAAGAGGATGCAACCCTGGAACTTTGCACTTTTGACAGCGAAGAAGGAAAACACGCGTTCCGCCACAGTGCATCCCACGTTCTCGCACAAGCGGTTAAGAGACTTTATCCCGATGCAAAACTTGCAATCGGTCCCGCTATTGAAAATGGTTTTTACTACGACTTTGACGCCGCTCCCTTTACCGCAGAAGATTTAAAGAAAATCGAGGCGGAGATGAAGAAAATCGTTAAGGAGAACATTCCTTTTAAACGCTATACCCTGCCCCGTGACGAGGCAATTGCCTTTATGCAGGAAAAGGGTGAGCCCTACAAGGTTGAACTTATTGAAGACCTTCCCGAAGGTGAGGAAATCTCCTTCTACGAGCAGGGCGATTTTACAGACCTTTGTGCAGGTGCACACGTGCCGAGTACGGGTAAAATCAAGGCTTTTGCTCTTACCTCCTGTACCGGTGCATATTGGAGAGGTGACTCCAGCCGTAAGATGCTTCAGAGAATTTACGGTACTGCATTTGCAAAGAAAAGCGACCTTGATGAATACCTTGCAGCGGTTGAAGAGGCAAAGAAGCGTGACCATAACAAAATCGGCCGTGAACTTGAATTCTTTACAACCAGCGACGTTATCGGTCAGGGCCTTCCCATTCTTCTTCCCAAGGGTGCACGTGTAATTCAACTTCTTCAGCGTTTTGTTGAGGACGTTGAGCAGCGTGAGGGTTATCTTTTGACTAAAACACCTCTTATGGCAAAGAGTGACTTATACAAAATTTCCGGCCATTGGGATCATTACCGTGACGGTATGTTCATTATGGGTGATCCGGACAATGAGGAAAGTGAGTGCTTTGCACTTCGTCCCATGACCTGTCCCTTCCAATATCAGGTATATTTAAACCGTATGCGTTCATACCGTGACCTGCCCATGAGACTTGGCGAGACCTCTACCCTCTTCCGTAACGAGGATTCCGGTGAAATGCACGGTCTTATCCGTGTTCGTCAGTTCACCATTTCCGAGGGACATCTTGTTCTTCGCCCCGACCAACTTGAGCAGGAGTTCCGCGGTTGTTTTGAACTTGCAAAATATATGCTTGAAACCCTCGGTCTTTTAGAGGATTGCTCCTTCCGCTTCTCACAGTGGGATCCCAATAATACCGCAAAATATGAAGGAACTACCGAGCAGTGGAATGAAGCACAGGGCGTTATGAAAAAAATTCTTGACAATCTGGGAATTGATTATGAAATCGGTATCGATGAGGCAGCATTCTATGGCCCGAAACTTGATATTCAGATCAAGAACGTTCACGGTAAAGAAGATACTCTCATTACAATTCAAATTGATATGCTTCTTGCAAAAAAATTCGGCATGGAATACGTTGATACAGATGGTAGCAAGGCAACACCATATATCATTCACCGTACGTCAATCGGTTGTTATGAGCGTACTCTTGCACTCCTTATCGAGAAATATGCAGGTGCGCTTCCCACATGGATGATGCCTACTCAGGTCAAGATTCTTCCCATTACCAGCCGCCAACATGATTATGCTCTCGATATTGAGAAAAAACTTGCAAATTACGGAATTCGTGTAGAAACCGACTGCAGAAGCGAAAAGATCGGCTATAAGATCCGCGAAGCACAGATGGAAAAGATTCCGTTCATGCTTATTCTCGGCGATAAGGAAATGGAGGACGGCTGCGTTGCGGTTCGTTCAAGAAAAGACGGTGCAGATCTTGGTACCATGTCGGTTGAGGATTTTGCGAAGATTATTTTAGAACTCAACGCAACCCACTCAAGAGACTAATTTAATTATGGCCAGGGGGGAAACTTTCCCCCTTTTTGCTTAAGAAAGGGTGTACATTTATGAAAATCTCGGAAATTTTAAAACAAAATAAAGTTACCGTGTCTTTTGAGGCGTTTCCGCCCAAACAGGACAGTGCCTACGATGATGTTGTGGCGGCGGTTGAAAGTATGTGTGCCCTTTCGCCGGATTTTATGAGCGTTACATATGGTGCAGGCGGCGGAACAAGCAAGAACACCGTGAAAATCGCAGATTATGTGCAGAATAAATTGGGTGTAACCGCCCTTGCACACTTAACCTGTGTTTCAAGTACAAAGGAAAAGGTTTCCTCCGTACTTGACGACCTTGCAAAAAGCAATATAAAAAACGTTCTCGCCCTCAGAGGAGACATTCCGAAAGATGCCGCCTTTCCCCTGCCCAATCAGTACAAATATGCCTATGAACTTGTGCGTGAGATTAAAGAACGCGGGGACTTTTGCGTAGGTGCTGCGTGTTATCCCGAAGGTCACACCGAATGTGTCCATCAGGCGGATGATATTGAGCATTTGAAGCATAAGGTGGACTGCGGCGTTGATTTTCTTACAACGCAGATGTTTTTTGACAACAATGTTTTATATAATTTTCTGTACCGTATTCGTGAAAAGGGAATTACCGTGCCCGTAATCGCAGGTATTATGCCGGTTACAAACGGCAAACAAATCGCACGTACCTGTGAACTTTCCGGCACGTATCTGCCCACACGTTTTAAAGCGATAGTTGATAAATTCGGCGAAAACCCCGATGCAATGCGTCAGGCAGGAATTGCCTATGCTACCGAGCAGATTATCGACCTTATCGCAAACGGGGTTAATCATATCCACATTTATTCCATGAATAAGCCGGAAATTGCAACCGCAATTATGTCAAACCTTTCCGTAATTTTAGGCGAGGGCAGAAAATAATGAGCAGAAAAAGTGAAATTCTGCGATATTTAGGTTATAAAAAAGCAGTACCCCGTAAGGATATAGACGGGGCGATTGACCGAATTGAAAAAGAAATAGAATCGGTGGCAGAACCTCGAACGGTAAAGATGAAAATTTCCATCGAAAATATGCCTTTTTGCGGCAAAACCGTGGAAAAGGCGATGCACGGATGCAAAAAAGCGATTATTTTTGCCGCAACGCTCGGTGCAGGTGTTGACCGTCTTATTATGCAGAAGGAATGCAGTAATATAAGCGAGGCGGTAATTGCACAGGCTATTGCCGCCGCTCTTATTGAAGAGGTGTGCGATAAATTGCAGGGTGAATATGAATCTTATCCCAGGGTAAGTCCGGGATACGGAGATTTCCCCCTGGCGGCACAAAGGGACATACTTAAAATTCTTAGTGCGGATACAAAAATCGGACTTTCGACGACCGAGGCGTTGATGTTGGTACCCACAAAATCGGTTACCGCCATTTTTGCAATTAAGGAGTAAACTTATGAAGGATTGGGGCAAGAAAATTAAATTTTTTGACGGAGGCACCGGAAGTCTGCTTTTTGAAGCGGGACTTAAGCCCGGTATCCCGCCCGAAACGTGGAATATAGAGCATCCTGAAGTGTTGTGCGATATTCACGCCCGCTATTTTAATGCGGGTGCGGATTACGTTATGGCGAATACTTTCGGTGCCAACAGAATAAAACTTAAAGACTGCAAATATTCTCTTGAAGAAATAATCACCGCCGCAATTAAAAACGCAAAAAGTGCGGGAGCAGGTAAAGTTGCTCTTGATATCGGACCTACCGGAAAACTGCTTAAACCCTTGGGAGACCTTGATTTCGAGGATGCAGTATCGGTTTTTGCCGAGGTGGTTGAAATCGGTGCACGTGCAGGTGCGGACGTAGTTCACATTGAAACTATGAGCGATACGTACGAACTTAAGGCGGCGGTACTTGCGGCTAAAGAAAACTGCGATTTGCCGGTTTTTGCAACCGTTGTTTTTGATGAAAATGGCAAACTTTTAACCGGTGGCGATATCCCTACGGTTGTGGCACTTTTAGAGGGGCTCGGCGTAGACGCAATCGGTATGAATTGCGGCCTCGGCCCGATTCAAATGAAGGAACTTGCCCGTGAAATGGTAAAGATTTCAAATCTTCCCGTGATAGTTAATCCCAATGCGGGACTCCCCCGTCAGGTTGGAGATAAAACCGTTTACGATATTGATGCGGACACCTTCGCCGAAACCATGGCGGAAATTACATCACTTGGCGTATGGGCGGTTGGCGGTTGTTGCGGCACAACGCCGGAGCATATTGAGAAAACCGTATCCCTTTGTCGTGATATTATCCCCTGCCCTATTGAAAAAAAGGAGAGATGCGTCGTTACGTCCTACAGTAAGGCGGTCTTAATTGACGACTCACCCGTTATCGTCGGTGAGAGAATAAATCCCACGGGTAAAAAACGCTTCAAAGAAGCACTTAAAACCAGCGACATTGACTACATCCTGCGTGAAGGCGTGGCACAGGTCAAGGCGGGTGCCCATATTTTAGACGTAAACGTGGGCCTTCCCGAAATTGACGAAAAAGAAATGCTTATAAAAGTGAGCGAAGGATTGCAAGCGGTTTGCGACCTGCCGCTTCAACTTGATACCTCTGATCCGATTGCCCTTGAGGCGGCACTTCGCAGATACAATGGCAAGGCGCTTATAAACTCGGTAAACGGTAAAGAGGAAGTTATGGCACAAGTCTTCCCCATCGTAAAAAAATACGGTGGTGTTGTGGTTGGTCTTACCTTGGACGAAAAAGGCATTCCCGCAACCGCAGAGGGAAGATACGAAATTGCGGAACGAATCGTAAAATGTGCAGAAAAGTACGGTATATCCAAAGAAAATATAATTATTGACGTACTTTGTATGACAATAAGTACCGATGCGTGTGGTGCAAAGACAACACTACGAGCACTTTCTCTCGTTAAAGAGCGACTTGGAGTAAAAACCATTCTCGGCGTATCAAATATTTCCTTCGGTCTCCCCCGCCGTGAGGTTGTAAATGCGGGATTTTTTGCCCTCGCTTTGCAAAAGGGGCTTGACGCAGGCATTATAAATCCCAATAATGAGGCGATGATGAATTCATATTTTGCATATCGTGCACTTTATGCCAAAGATGCAAATTGTGCCGACTATATTGCAAGATACGCAAATGAAACCGAGGAAAAGCCGAAAGTTACGGGAAGTTTGACCTTATCTCAGGCTATCGAGTCCGGACTGAAAGAGGATTCTTACAAATTGGCGTCGGAATTATTACAAGAGTTTACCCCTCTTGAGGTTATAAATGAACATCTGGTACCCGCATTGGACAGGGTGGGTGTGGGCTTTGAAAAGGGAGAGGTATTCCTACCGCAACTTTTAATGAGTGCCGAGGCGGCAAGTGCAGGGTTCGATGCGGTTAAGGAGCAAATCTTAAAAAGCGGAGAAACCCCTGAAATTAAAGGCGAAATTTTACTCGCTACCGTAAAGGGCGATATTCATGATATAGGTAAAAATATTGTAAAAGTCCTTTTGGAAAACTACGGTTACCGTGTGTATGATCTTGGAAAAGACGTATCACCTGAGGCGATTTTACAGGCGGTAGGGGAAAAAGGAATTACTCTCGTAGGACTTTCCGCACTTATGACAACAACCGTACCCGCAATGGCGGAAACCATAAAATTACTCCGTGAAAAGTGCCCGAATACCAAGATAATGGTAGGCGGTGCGGTGTTAAGCGGCGAATATGCAGAAACAATCGGTGCAGATTTTTACGGAAAAGATGCTATGAGCGGAGTACATGCCGCAGAAAAACACTTTGGTAAGTAGAAAAACCGCTAAATTTAAATTCAAATTTTCTTGACATTTGGTATAAAAAGAACTAAAATGAATATGTATGCAAGTATGCATAGCCGGATTGTGGCTTTAATATATGATATAACATCATAAAATTACAAAAACATGACGGTATAATTCCGAATTTAAACCCCTGGAAAAGATGGTGTTTTGGGGGAATATCGGGATTTTTCGGAACATTGGCACAGGAATATTTAATTAGACGGAAATTCCTGTAAGTTATAAGTAATTCGTAACAAAGGTAGGATTTTAACTATAAACTTGCAAAATTTAATCGATTGAATATTTGGGTGTCCGTGTTCCCTCTTAAAATTTTTAACAGGAGGTGCACGATATGTTTACAGATCCGTTGTTTTGGATCATTACCGCAGGCGTTGCAGTTGTTTTTTCGGTAGTTTTCTTTATCATCGGCAGTTCACATCGCAGAAAAATCGCAGAAAAAGCGATTGGCAGTGCTGAAGAAGAAGCAAAACGCATTGTAAACGAAGCAATCAAAGCGGCAGAAAACAAAAAGCGTGAAACGCTTATCGAAACAAAAGAAGAAATCCACAAAAACCGTGCGGAGTTCGACCGTGAAATGAAAGAACGCCGTGCAGAAGTTCAGAAGCAAGAGCGTCGTATCACCCAGAAAGAGGAAACGCTCGACAAAAAGTATGAGACTTTGGAAGCAAAAGAGGCTACTCTTGCGGAAAAAATCGCAAAGACCGAAAAGGCGTCCGAAGAGGTTGCTCTTTTAAAGAGATCGCAACTTGAAATGCTTGAAAAAATCTCCGGCTACACCGCAGAAGAGGCAAAGCGTGACCTTATTTCCGCACTTGAGTCCGAGGTTCGTCATGAGTACGCTATGCGTATAAAGGACATTGAGGATCAGTTTAAGGAAGAGTCAGAGCAGAAGGCACGTGAACTCCTTTCCCTTGCTATTCAGAAGTGTGCAGCGGACCACGTTGCAGAGGCTACCGTTTCCGTTGTTCCCCTTCCCAACGATGAAATGAAGGGACGAATCATCGGCCGTGAAGGTAGAAATATCCGTACACTTGAGACACTTACAGGTGTTGACCTGATTATCGACGATACTCCCGAGGCAATTACTTTATCAAGTTTTGACCCGGTTCGTCGTGAAATCGCAAGACTTTCACTTGAAAAACTCATTGCGGACGGTCGTATTCATCCGGCACGCATTGAGGAAATGGTTGAAAAGGCTCGCCGTGAGGTAGAGCAGGTTATTAAGCAGGAAGGCGACCGTGCTACATTCGAAACAGGTGTTCACGGAATCAATCCTGAAATTGTCAGACTTCTCGGTAAACTCCGTTTCCGTACAAGTTACGGACAGAACGTACTTATGCATTCTATCGAGGTTTCACACGTTGCAGGTCTTCTTGCGGCGGAACTCGGTGTTGATATTATGATGGCAAAGCGTGCCGGTCTTCTCCACGATATCGGCAAGGCGGTTGACCATGAGGTTGAAGGCTCCCATATCTCCATCGGTGTTGACATCGCAAAGAAGTATAAGGAATGTGAGGACGTTGTTCACGCAATTGAGGCACATCACGGTGACGTTGAGGCGAGAACGGTTATCGCTTGTCTCGTTCAAGCGGCAGATGCCATCTCCGCTGCACGTCCGGGTGCTCGTCGTGAAAACTTAGAGAACTATATTAAGCGACTTGAAAAACTTGAGGAACTTTCAAACTCCTTCCCCGGTGTTGAGCGTTCATATGCAATTCAGGCAGGTCGTGAAATCAGAATTATTGTTAAACCCGATGAGGTTAACGATGATGAGATGATTCTTCTCTCCCGTGACCTTGCAAAGAAGGTTGAAGAGGAACTTGATTATCCGGGCCAGATTAAGATTCACTTAATCCGTGAAACCCGTGCGATTGAGTTTGCAAAGTAAATGAAGAAAAAGGTGCAACAGAGATAGAAGAACATCCTGTTGCACCTATCTTTTTAATTTGAAATAAGTAGGTGATACCGTGAAAAAATGGTATATCTGGCTCATTTTGGCATTGATTTTTGCACTCGACGGGGTGCAGCAGTTTATAAGCGGCGGAAATGTGCTGAGCCGTGTTATTCAGGTGGTTATAGCGGTAGTTCTTGCAATTACCCAATACATATGCGATAAAAAAGGGGAAAGGGGAGTGCGAGTATTTAAGTATATTTGTATGGTGTTGACTATTATAATTGTGACAGTTCTCCTTTTTCTTATTATTAAAACATTTTTAATCTAAAATGAAAGGGTGCATTTACCTTGAATATTTTGGCAATTGGTGACGTCGTAGGTGAAATTGGCGTTGAAGCACTTGAAAAGTCCCTTCGCAAAATAAAAGAAGAAAATAAGGCGGACTTCGTGGTGGTAAACGGTGAAAACTCCGCAGGTGTGGGAATTACCCCACAACTCGCACACAGGATTTACAATGCGGGTGCGGATGTTATAACCTTGGGCAACCACGTGTGGGGAAAGCGTGATATCGCAAGGTTTTTAGACGAGGATGGGTATATTCTCCGCCCTGCGAATTTGGCAGATATTGCACCGGGCAGGGGATACGGAATTTTCCAAGTAAAGGGCAAAATGATCTGCGTTATAAATCTTATCGGCAGATGCGGAATGGATTTTGGCCCTGATAACCCATTTACTTGCATAACCCGAATTTTAAAGGAAACCGCACATCATGCGGACTTTACCGTAATTGACTTCCATGCGGGAGCAACGAGCGAGAAAATAGCAATGGCATATCACGTAGACGGCAAGGTAGCGGCACTTTGGGGCACACATACTCACGTACAGACCGCGGATGAGAGGGTTTTCCCCAATGGCCTTGGTTACATAACCGATATTGGAATGACAGGCCCGATTGATTCCGTGCTCGGTGTACGTCCGGAGCAGTCGGTGCGTATGTTCAAAGGCGATGTGCCGGTTAGATTTGAAACAGCAACGGGACCGTGCAGTATTTGCGGTGCGGTATTTTCCCTTGATGATAATTTAAAATGCCGAGAGGTAAAAAGAATTCAGTTTTTAAGAGGATGATGTAAGATGCTTAAAATAATCCACGCAGCGGATTTGCATTTAGACAGTGCTTTTGCGGCACTTAATAACGACCAGGCACGGGAGCGACGTGCACATCAAAGAGAACTTGTCCACAAGATTATTGAAATCGGCAATGAGGAGCAGGTGGATATTATCCTTTTGGCGGGAGATTTATTTGACGGACAAAACGCATATTACGAGACCGCGGAGGCACTTTCCACCGCCTTTGCGAAAAGCCGTGCAAAAATCTTCATTTCTCCCGGCAACCACGACGCCTACGTGCGAAATTCTCCCTATCGCTCGGTTAAATTCAGCGATAACGTGCATATATTTACAAACGAGCAGATTGAAAGAATTCCCATTCCGGAACTTGATTGTGTGGTTTACGGTGCAGGATTTTCAACCCCTGCTTGTGAAAGGTCGCTTTTAGAGGGTTTTTCCGCAAATGACGATGCAATAAAACTTATGGTACTACACGGCGAGGTTACAAATGCCGTGTCAAAATACAACCCCATAACGTTATCACAGATTGCAGAAAGTAATCTTACGTATCTCGCCTTAGGACATATCCATATGACCGAGGGTGTTAAAACCGCGGGTAATACCTGCTATGCCTATTCCGGTGCACCTGAAGGCAGAGGTTTTGACGAAACCGGTGATAAGGGTATTTATATCGGCACAATTTCCCGTGACAGCGTGAATTTGGAGTTCCGCAAAGTGTCCCCTTATGTATATACGGAAAGTATAATAGATGCAAAAATAAACGAAATAGAAAAGAATTTGGAAGGGGATCATTCCTTTGAAGTTTGCCGTCTTATTATAGAGGGTGTAAGCGAGGGAATAGATTGTGATGCCCTTTGGGAAAAATTCGGCAAGAATTTTTATAAACTTACCATTGTTGACAGAACGACGCCGCCCTTTGACGTATGGGAAGGTTTGGAGGAAGAGAGTATCAAGGGAATGTTTTTAAGAAAACTTAAATCTCTTGATATTGACGATGAACTTCGTGAGAAGGCGGCGTTTTACGGCGTTTCCGCCATTGAAAACAGGGAGGGCAGAAAATGATAATAAAGACAATGTATGCCACTTTCGGCAAATTGGATGAAGCCCGCCTTGACTTAAGTGAGGGAATGAACGTACTGTATGGCGAAAATGAATCGGGAAAATCCACGTGGAGTGCGTTTCTCCGTGTAATGTTATACGGTATCTCCACAAAAGAGAGAACAAAGACCGGCGTTATGGCGGACAAGGACAAATTTCTTCCCTGGGCGGGTAAACCAATGTACGGCAAAATTGAGTTTTCCCTAGACGGCAAAGACTATATTTTGGAACGTACATCGGGCAAAGGAAAGGTTCTGCAAGATGCAAAAATTACAGAAGTTGAAACCGGAAAGGTTCTTGATATTCCTGAACCCGTGGGTGAAACTCTGCTTGGCATACGCCGGGAGGTTTTTGAACGCACTTCTTTTATCGGTCAGGCACAAATTGCGGTAAGCGGAGATAAAACCGGCGAACTTGAAAAGCGAATCTGTGCTCTTGCAACAACCGGCGAAGAGGACGTGTCACAAAAGCAGGTGATAGACCGCTTAGAGAGGGAAAAACGTGCTCTTAAATACAACAAGCGGAGCGGTGAAATCCTGGAACTTGAAGATGAACTTACCAAACTGAACAAAACGATTGACGAGGCACAAAGAGAGGCGTTTGAACTTACCACCCTGCACACCGAAATCCAGGCCCTCCGTGAAAAAGAGGAGAGGGCATTGGGTGATATTGAGAGGGCAAAAGTCCTTGAAGCACGTCGGAATTTAGAATATATAAAAGTTGCTCAAAATGAATTGGAAGAGGCACGTGCAGAACTTAAATCCCTCGAAGAGCAGGAAACCGTCACACCGCAACAAGCATCAGAAATCGAAGCAAAGTATAAACAATACGAAGAAAAGATGAGAATTTATACAAATTGTTGTGAAAGATTAGATGGCGAGTCACCTGCAGAGCAGCAGGAAATTCCGGATGGACCGGGTACAAAACCCGTGATTTCAGCGGCAATTTGTGGGCTAGTGTCCCTTGCGTTGTACTTTTTGATAGGACTTTTTGCAATTCCCGTTGCCGTTTTAACTTTTGCGGTAGTATATTTTGCGGCAGTAAGTGCATTTTATAAAAAATACGGTGTAAAAAATCGTGGTGAACTTAATTTAATGCGTGAGGATGCGGCTAAAAAGGTAAGAACCCTTGAGATTTTGCAGGAAGACTGTGCCCGTGCAAAAGGTGAATGTGATGCTGCCGAAGAAACCCTTAAGGCAATACTTAATATGTTGGGTGGAGGATACTCTGTAGCGGACGTGCCGCAGATCCTTGAAAACGTAAGAGAATACCAACTTAAATTAAAAGCCCTTTCACAAAAGGTGGAGACTTGCACCGCAAAATGCGATGCGGTAAAAGTTGGCCGTGATATAGAAGAACTTGAAACTTTGGCGGAAAAATCGATAAATGACGAAACTCCCTGTGCAAGTGAAGAACAACTCCGCACAATCTGCACCCGTGCACGGGAGGAAAGTGAGGTCAGAGCCCGTCAACTTGCCGCTCTTGAGGAGCGAATTTGCGCAAGGGGAGAATTGGGAGCACTTCAGGCAAGACGCTCCGCTGTTGAAGAGGAACTTGCTGAGAAAAATAAAAATTACGAGGCACTAAGCCTTGCAAGTCAACTTATCACCGAACTGCAAACGGAACTTGCACGAAAATTTGCCCCCACGGTTGAAAAGGCTGCGGCGGAGATTTTCGGCTACTTAACCGGCGAGCGGTTTAAAGTTGTAAATATTGAGAATGCTGATATGGCACTGAGCGTTGCGGAAAATCCGGCATCCCCCACACGAAATATCCTTCAACTCTCAGGGGGTACGTTGGATGAACTGTATTTATCCGTGCGACTTGCCTTGTGTGAGGCACTGCTTGATAAAAAGGTGCCGATTTTTCTTGATGATGCCCTTGTTAACTTTGATGATGCAAGAGTCGAAAAAATGCTGACCTTGCTTAAAAAGTTATCAAATGATAGGCAAATCGTGGTTTTCTCCTGTCATTTAAGGGAGCAAGAGTTTGCAAAACGGAACAATATTACCGGCGGAACAGTTAAATAAAATGAGAAATTTTTAAGAAAATCGCGTATTACTATTGAGTTTTTTTAAAAAATATAATAAAATAAGATGATGTATCAGCATTTATGAAGGAGGATTGCTATGACTATTCAGAGAGATAAAGGCGTAATTGATATATCAAATGAAGTCCTTACCGTGATGAGCGGCTATGTGGCAACCAACTGCTTCGGCGTAAAAGGTATGGCACAGCGTAACGTAAAGGACGGCATTGTTGGTCTTCTTAAAAAAGAGCATATGGCACGTGGCGTCAAAATTGATTTTGACGAGGACAGTGTTATCATTGAGATTCATATCGTTGTTGAACATGGCGTTAACATCCCTGCGGTGTGTCAGTCCATTATGTCCGAGGTACGCTATAATATTGAGCGTTTTACCAAGGTGAAGGTCAAGGAGGTTAACGTTTGCGTTGACTCCATGATGGCCGAGTAATCGGAGGTGCAAAATTTGAAGGAAATCATATCAGCAAGTGATTTTAAACGAATTGTGCAATTCGCTTCAGCAGGAATTGACGCAAATCGTCAACTTTTAAATGAAATGAACGTTTTCCCCGTGCCTGACGGTGACACCGGTGTCAATATGGCACTTACAATGAAGGCGGCGGCAACCGCGGTTTCTTCCCTTAATCCCGAAACCGTAAGTCAGGTTGCAGATGCAACCGCATCCGCACTTCTTCGTGGTGCACGCGGAAACTCAGGCGTTATTTTATCCCTTCTTTTCCGCGGCTTTGCAAAAGCGTGTGCAGGAAAGGAAACACTTGATGCCAAAACTTTCGCAGAGGCACTTGCCGGTGGCGTTTCAGCTGCATACCGTGCGGTTATGAAACCTGCAGAAGGTACGATTTTAACCGTATCACGCCGTGCGTCCGAGCAGGCGGTTGTCGTTGCGGAAACTACAAGTGACATTCTTGCACTTTTAGACGCAACTATTGCAGAGGCAAAGATTGCCCTTGACGAAACAATGGAATTAAACCCCGTTCTTAAAAAGGCAGGCGTTGTTGACGCCGGAGGTAAGGGTTGGGTAATCGTTTTAGAGGCAATGTCTGATGCCCTTTCCGGTAAAGAACTTGTAATCACCGAGACATCTGATGCTGTCGAGGGCGGTGCAAGTTTTGCCGATGAAGATGTGGAAATCACCTTCACTTACTGTACCGAGTTTATCGTTACTTTAAGTGCGGCAGGCGAGAAGATGGAGGTTTCCAAACTCCGTGCACTTCTTGAGTCCATCGGTGACTGCGTTGTTGTGGTTGATGATGACGAGATTATCAAGGTACACGTACACACCAATAATCCCGACCGTGCACTGGGCGAGGCACTTAAATATGGTGACCTTATCAACATTAAAATCGAAAATATGCGTGAACAGCACACACAGAAGGTTGTTGCGGAGGAAGCACGTGCAAATGCGAGCAAGTCCGTAAAGCCGGAGAAAAAGTACGGCTTTGTAACCATCGGTGTAGGCGAGGGTATTAAGGGCGTGTTCAATGATTTAGGAGTTGACCAAATCGTTGAGGGCGGTCAGACAATGAACCCCTCCACTCAGGATATTTTAGCGGCAATTGATAAAACTCCTGCAGAGGTTGTTTTCGTACTGCCTAACAATAAGAATATTATTATGGCGGCACAACAGACAATTGACCTCTCCGACAAGCAGGTTGTTGTTATCGGCACAAAGTCCATTCCTCAGGGCGTTTCCGCTCTTCTCGCATTCAACCCGGATGCAGAGGTTGAGGAAAACCGCGAGGCAATGACCGCGGCGGCAGAGAATGTCCGCTCCGGCTCCATTACCTACGCTGCACGTGATTCAGAGTTTGACGGTCACACTATCGCAAGTGGTGAATATCTTGCACTTTGCGAGAGTAAACTTTCCTCAAACGGTGCAGACCTTGAAGCGGTGGCAGATGAACTCTTTAACCAGATGAAGGTTGAGGAAACCGGATTCATCACCATCTTCTACGGTGAGGGTGTTGAAGAGGCAGATGCTGCAATGGTTCAGGCGTTATGTCAGAAGAAAGCACCTGATGCCGAGGTTATGTTACTCGACGGCGGCCAGCCGGTATACTACTATTTAATCTCCGCAGAATAGATAAAAAAAGCGATGCACAACGTGCATCGCTTTTATTTGTTTATCTAAGTTTTTCTTTAATCTCGGTTACTTTATCAAATATATAGCCGATTGCATAGGTGGAAGTAGCGGAAAGAAAACTTGCAATAGGACCTACGATAAGGTAAACGAAACCTGATGTTATGTAAGAGGAGTAGAGAGCATCGCTCTCGCGGCTGCTCATCCAAGGAGCATCTGAGTAATTGCCCGCTTCTACAAAACTTATGATAGCCATGATGACAGAAGCAATAATGCCACCGATAAAAACAACTTTTGCAAGAACTTTAAGGATTTTGCCGGAATTTGCAAAGAGGTTATCCAACTTACCGGAGGAATCGGTATTGGCTACGAATTCAACGTATGCACCACAAGAAGGACATTTAACTTCCGTATCTTTGCAATAGCAACCACATTTTGGACAATTCATATAATCATCTCCATAATCTTATTATAGTACTGTTAGGCACTATAATAAGATTGTACATAAAAACCGTGATATTGTCAATGAACGGGAAAGTACTATAGTGGTTCAGCGGATTATATTTTGGGACTATCAGATGAATAAGGTTTTACAACGGGAGAAAATGATAGTATAATATAGAAAAAGGAGGTGTTTTTATGAATCGTGAACTAACCCGAAAAGTAAATACTCTCTTCGGCGTAGGGGAGGATCGTGCCAAAAAACTTGGAAAACTTGGCATTTTTACGATTTTTGACCTTATTTCATACTTCCCACGGGATTACGAGGACAGGACACGCATAAAAACAATCTCCGAATTAGTGCCGGATGAAATGGTATGCGTCGAGGGCATTGTTTCAAGTGTGCCGAAAAGGAAGGTTATTAGAAAAGGACTTGAGATTTCCACCGTGCGTGTTGTTGATGAAGGCGGCGGAATGGAGATGGTTTTCTTTAACCAAAAGTATGCAACCGCAGGACTAAAATTAGGTGAGCGGTATGTGTTCTACGGTAAAACCGTGCTAAACGGGCATCGAATGGAAATGCACAGTCCGGAATATGAGCGAAAGAGCGACAACGTAAAAACCGGAAGAATCGTACCCATATATCCGCTTACCGCAGGTATAACACGGAATATGATGGCGGCCTATATCAGAGGTGCATTGGGAAAAACGCTTGATCTGCTCATTGACCCAATACCTGAGGAATATCGATATGAATATAACCTTGCACATCAGGTGTTTTCGTATAGGAACATACATTATCCGGAAAACGGAACTCTTTTAGAAGCGGCAAGAAATAGAATGATTTTCGAGGAACTTCTTGTCTTTGCAATGGGTTTGGGACTTTTGAAAAAGAGACGTGCACCCATTGAGGGAATAAAAATGGAAAAAGTTTCCCTCTCGCCGTTTCTTGATAAACTTCCCTTTAAATTAACCGGTGCACAAAGCAGGGCGATAGAAAATGGGATAGAGGATATGTGTAAGGGAATCCCAATGAACCGTCTGGTGCAGGGTGACGTAGGATCAGGTAAAACCATGGTTGCGGCAGCCCTTGCCTTTTTTGCCGCACAGAATAAATACCAGACCGCACTTATGGCACCTACGGAAATACTTGCAACCCAACATTTTGAAACCTTATCGCCAATTTTTGAAAGTCTTGGCTTAAAGTGTGAACTTCTAATCGGCAGTACTACCGCTGCAAATAAACGCAAAATCAAGGCAAGACTTGACAGTGGTGAGATTGACATTGCAATCGGTACCCATGCACTAATCAGTGACGATGTTACCTTCTCAAACCTCGGCCTTGTCATAACTGACGAGCAACACCGTTTCGGTGTAGGACAACGAGCAACCCTTATGTCGAAAGGCAAAAATCCTCATCTTCTGGTTATGTCTGCAACACCGATTCCCCGTACACTAGCACTTATTTTGTACGGCGATTTGGACGTGTCTATAATTGATGAACTGCCGCCCGGCAGAAAAGAAGTTAAAACCGTTGCGATTAACGATGAAAAACGCAAAACTGCATACAGTTTCATGGCAGGGGAAATTCAAAAAGGCAGGCAGATTTATATCGTATGCCCACTTGTTGAGGAAAATGATGAACTTGAACTTAAATCCGCAAAACAGTATGCGGAAAAGTTAGGCAGAGAAGTTTTTCCTAACGTTAAAGTTGCATTTCTCCACGGCAAAATGAAAAGCCGTGAAAAAGAGGAAATTATGAGTGCATTTTCCGCAAATGAAATACAAATCCTTGTTTCCACAACGGTTATTGAAGTCGGCGTCAACGTGCCTAACGCAACGGTTATGGCGGTTGAAAATGCAGAGCGATTCGGACTTTCTCAATTGCATCAGTTAAGGGGACGTGTAGGACGTGGCTCGGAGCAATCCTACTGTATTTTATTCTCAAACCACACAGGAGAGGTAGCGAGGGCGAGAATGAAAGCCCTTTGTGCAACAAACGACGGTTTTAAAATATCTGAGGAGGACCTTAAACTCCGTGGCCCCGGCGATTTCTTCGGCACAAAGCAACATGGCGTTCCAAACTTAAGAATTGCAGACCTTGCACACGATTTAGTGACTTTACAGAAGGCACAAAAGGTGGCATTTGACATTCTCAAAAAGGACCCGACACTTGAAATGCCGGAGCATACGGAACTTGCAGACCGTGTAAAACTTCTCTTTAAGGAAGAAGAATACGGCGATATATTCAATTAAAAAAGAGGTGTCGCAAGACACCTCTTTTTATTATTCGTTTCCTTCAAGTTCTTTTATGCGTTTTTCCATACGTTCCATCTGGACACGCATTGCACAAAGTTCCTGTGCAATCGGGTCGGGAATGTGAATTTGGTCAAGGTCGCTGCAATCGGTTTTAACACCGCCACGACGCACCACTCGTGCAGGAACACCAACCGCGGTACAGTTCGCTTCAACCGCCTCTAAAACTACCGCATTTGCGGCAATTTTTGCATTGTCACCAACTTTAAACGGACCTAAAACTCTTGCACCGGAGCCTACCATTACGTTGTTGCCTAAAGTCGGATGGCGTTTGCCGGTATCTTTACCCGTACCGCCTAACGTAACACCCTGATAAATGGTGCAGTTATCTCCGATTTCCGTCGTTTCACCGATTACAACGCCGCTTCCGTGGTCAATAAAAAGTCCTCTGCCGATTTTTGCACCCGGATGGATCTCGACACCCGTGAAAAATCGGTTGAGTTGTGATACCCAACGTGCAATGAAAAGCATCTTATGGCGATAGAAAAAATGTGCAATTCTATGGCCGATAAGGGCGTGAAAACCTGAATATAGAAGAAAAATCTCAATAGATGAACGTGCCGCAGGATCACGCTCTTTTATTGCGGAGAGGTCTGCCCGTAAATTTTTAAACATAACCTTACCTCGCTTTCATAATTCCGCCGCCCAAAAGTCTCCCATCCTTATAAAGGACAACCGACTGTCCGGGGGAGGCGGCTCTCTGCATAGTATCAAAGGTAACTGTCATCTCATCGCCCTGAATTTCTACCCTGGCGGGAGAGGCTTTACCATTATATCTTATTTTTGCGTCACAGTAAAATGTTCCGTCGATTTTTTTATCGGTCAGGAAAGTAAGGGTGTCTGCGTAGACCACGTCGGTATTCTGTACCCCTTCAAGACCTAAAATAACCGCATTGTTTTCAGTGTCAAGTTTCGCAACGTAAATACGCTCACCGTATGCAACGTTAAGGCCTCGTCTTTGCCCTACCGTGTAGTGGATAAGTCCCTTGTGTGTGCCTAAAATTTCACCATTCGGACCAATGAAATTTCCCGGCTTACTCTTACCGATTGCACGTTCAATGTATCCGCCGTAATCGTTGTCGGGAATAAAGCATATTTCCTGACTGTCCTTCTTATTTGCAACGTCAAGTCCAAGACTCTCCGCTATTTTCCGCACCTCGTCCTTTGAAAGAGAGCCCAACGGGAAGCGGGCACGTTTAAGTTGAGTTTGCGTAAGACGGTAGAGGGCATAGGTCTGGTCCTTTTCGCCATATTCTGCGGGGTAGAGGTAAAATTCCTCGCTCTCTTCGTCATAACCACGGCTAACGTAATGTCCGGTGGCTATAAAGTCGCAACCATATTTGTCTGCAAGGTCTGACATTACGCCGAATTTTATATAGTAATTACACCATATGCATGGGTTGGGAGTACGTGCATTTCTGTACTCATCAATAAAGTTTTCGATAACGTATCGTTTAAATATATCGGATTTATCCTCTATGTAGTGAGGAATGCCCAATTTATCACATACCGCTTTTGCATCTTTTACCGCATCGGAACAGTCGCCATGTAAGGCGAGGGTAACACCGATAACCTCAAATTCATCTTTTAAAAGGAATGCGGCAACGCTGCTGTCCACGCCGCCACTCATGCCGACAAGAATTTTCTTTTTCATTGCCCTCACCTCATTTCCATAAAATAATACACGAAATAGTTCTATAATGCAATATGGTGCGGACTTTGCGTAAGTACCTCAAAGCCGTCTTCGGTCACAAGTACCGTGTCTTCTATTCGTACACCGCCTAGATTGGGGACGTAGAGGCCCGGCTCCACGGTTACCACCATACCAGGTTTAAGAATTTCATCACTTAAGCGGGAAAGGGTTGGTGCTTCGTGAATTTCAAGACCTACACCGTGTCCCAGACTGTGGCAAATATATTGGGAAAGATTTAATTTTTCAAACTCTGCCCTTTGATATGCGTCGATTTCCTTTGCAGAGACACCGGGGCGGATTTTTCTTACACAAGCCGCTTGAACGTCCTTTACCGCAAAATATATTTTCTTTAAGTCGTCACTCGGCTCACCCAACCAAAGGGTGCGTGTAATATCCGACATATATCCGTTTACACAAGCACCGAAATCAAGAGTGATTAAATCACCGTTTTTGATTTTCTTGTCTGTTGGGGATGCGTGGGGCATGGACGAGCGTACGCCCGATGCAACTATTGTATCGAATGCACATTTTTCGCTGCCGAGTTTTGCCATATTATACTCTAAAAGAGCGGCAATCTCCCGCTCGGTCATCCCTTCCTTGATTTGCGGGATTAGCAAATGGAGGGCATCGTCTGCCACCGCAACCGCTTTTCGGATATGTTCAATTTCAGAGGGATCTTTTACACTTCGATTGGCAAGTGCGAAATTGGGAATCGGGTGCCATTTTACATCCGGAAGTGCCTCTTTAAATTTACCCAATGTGTAGTCAGACATTTTCATCGTCTCATAGCCTATGCTTTTTCCACAGGCAGTGGATAAAACCTCGGCAACAAGAGAGGTCAAAGTTCCTTGCTTTGAAATGATTTCAAAGTCGGGGGATTGAAGTTTTGCCTGCTCGGTGTATCTGCCGTCGGTAATTAAAATCGCATCACGGTCGGTTATGATAAGCGTGCAGTTACTGCCGGTAAAGCCTGAAAAATAGCGATAATTTTCATATGAAGTAATGATCATGGCAAAAAGATTCTGTTCTTTTAAACTATCTCGAAGTACATTTAAGCGAGGGTTCATTTAAACCTCTCCTTTGATATAAGTATTTACTCGGTCTAAAAATACCGCACTTTCCGCACGGGTGGCATTGCCTGTGGGATTTACTCGATTTTCGTTATCACCCGCAACAAGGTCTAGGGATACAAGGGTGGAAAGTGCAGGTTTTGCGTATTCCGCAATATTATCCTTATCGGTGAATACGTCAAGGACGGTTAAGTCGTTTTCTGTTGCAATTTCAAGGGTACGCCAGGTAAGTGTAAACATTTCCTGACGGGTAATGCATCTGTCGGGATCAAAGGTGGTGGGGCTTGTACCCTGTGTAATGCCAAGGCGTTTTGCCGTTGCGAGTTCGTAGTAATAATAAGAGCCTTCGGGTACGTCCGCAAACTGATCCTCTGCCTCGGTGTCAATTTCAACACCCATAAGGCGGAGGAGCATGAGCATAAAATCTGCTCTTTTAATCTCATTTTGCGGTGCAAACTCTGTATCCGATACGCCTTTTACAATTCCTGCGTCGTAAAGACGGTAAAGAGCATCTTTTGCCCAAACGTGGCCGCTCATATCTTTAAAAGTTTCAAAATCTTCAGGTGTAGGACCGTCAAGGGTAACCGCAATTTCCTTTACCGTATCGCCAAAGGATACAAAGATTTTTCCCTCGTTTTTAAACTTTGCCGCCTTAAATTTACCGGGCGCGATAAACTCACCAATGTCACCCTCTACCTCCCAGGTGAGAAGTTCGTTTGTGAAGGGAACGGAGGTGCTCTCGTGAATCAGCGTCACGGGAATATCTATGGTTTCTTCGGATTCTACGGTGATGTGATCGCTACATGAAATAGAATCCACGCGGTCCAGCACCGTACAGTAGGTGTTGGCACTTAATCCCGCAATGTGTGCACTTACGATGGTAGTGCCCGGTGCGTAAGGTATAAAGGTGCCGTCAGGTGATATTTCGCCGATTTCTTCATTTACCGCCCAAAGGGGGTTTTCCTCAAATTCGTAGGCGAGATAATTTTCGTCAATTGCACCGGCGATACTGAATTTATGCGTGCTTCCCAACAGGATTTTAGCGGGAGATTGGGCGAGAAGCAGGGTTTTTGGCGTGGAAAGAGGAGCGGTGTTTAAAAGAATAACCGAATTTGCCACGGCACGAGCACTACTTGCCGAACGATTTATCATTTTCACGTTATTTGAGCCGAGATAACGCATTGCGAAAGT
Source organism: Clostridia bacterium (assembly GCA_017559855.1). Classification (GTDB taxonomy): domain Bacteria; phylum Bacillota; class Clostridia; order Oscillospirales; family JAAYXM01; genus RGIG7332. The sequence goes on from JAFYQP010000005.1 coordinate 44,777, forward strand.
GGTAGAGCCGCCGCCGTCTAAATTAACCGCGTCAACACAGCCTAAATCCTGCATTATCTTTGCCGCATGCTTCTGTGTTGCACCAACCGAGAAATTCGACATTTTACCGTCGATTGTGTAGAAAACAACGTTGCCGTCCGGCTTAATACCAATTACCGTACGCGCTGTACGTTCGGTATTAGGGGTGTCGTAAATTTCGCCATCTTTTAAGAGAAGGTGGCTACCTGCAACCGCAAAGGAAACGTCACTCCAGAATTCGTTAAACTCTATTTGCACGTAAATTTCCTTGCCCTCGTAAAGGGTGTTAAGGACGTCTTTGTACGCACCTTTTGCGGAAAGGACGAATTTATCTTCGGGAATAGGAGTGTTTCCGCTATCGGGAATAATCTCCTCAACAACAAAAGAGAGTGTCTCGCCGTGTTTTAATTCACCGCTTATAAGAGAAAGAACAACCTCGGTGCAGTCCTTGGTTGTGCGGGTGGAGTTGTCAAAAAGACGGTTGAAGAGGATTATGCTGTCCTCTGCATTGCCGTGACGACCGTTTATAGCACTAAGTTGAGTTTTATATTCGTCGATAATGAGCGTTCTGTTCATAATCGTGCCGTGACTCTGACAGAAGGGCGTGCCGTCTTTCTTTAAGCCAAAAGCCACGGAATATTGAGGCGGAGTGCTTAGAATCTCGCCGCCGTCCATAAAAATACCGAAAGGAACACCCACGCCGAAATCAAAGAAGTCCGCATTTATTGCCGCTACTACCTGACCTTCGTTCTTTTTGTTAAAGGCGTTTGCCTGACTTGCAACCGTTTGAGTTCCGTAGATTTCTCCGTTACTTAGTCCGGCACGAAGAGTCATATACTCATTCTTGGGGTTAAATTCGATGGCATTTATGCTTTGCGGACCGATTGGCGAGGAAACCGACAGTTTACTGTATACGGTTTCCGGTGCAATAAGTTGCTCCGCTTTTGATATTATTTCTCCCCAGGACCAGTTGCTTGTATCAAGTGCCATAGCGTTAAAAACAAAAAGAAAAGCAAGTGAGAGGGAGATAAAATTTCTAAACAGTTTCATTTTAATTCCTTTCCTTATTATCCCATATTGAGACTGCCACGAGGAGTGCCCTCGTGGCAGTATACTTCTTTAGGCATCTCTGCCGCAGCAATGCTTATATTTTTTTCCGCTTCCACAAGGACACGGCTCGTTACGGCCGACCTTTTGTGCCTTCTTTACCGGCTGTTTTTTAAGGGATTCATCCCCGCCGCCGGACTCTCCCGTGATTTTTGCAACCTGCTCACGCTTGGGTGCCTCACTCTGGATTCGTACTGCAAAAAGGTTGCGTACCGTGGTTTCGGCGATGGAGGCGTTCATTTCCTCAAACATCTCAAAACCTGCGTTCTTATACTCGTCAATGGGGTTACGCTGTGCATAGGCGTTAAGGCCGATACCCTGACGGAGTTCGTGCATGGCGTCAATATGATTCATCCAATGTTCGTCAACCGCACGAAGAAGGATAACACGCTCCGCCTCACGCATAATGGGTGAGCCTGCAAGTGCTTCCTTTGCCTCATACGCCGCATCGGCAAGTTCATAAACGTCTTCCGCAAGTTTCTCTGCATCATAATCCCAGGAATTTAAATCTTCAACGGAGAAATTGAGGTCGTCGGGCTTTAAGAACATACCGTCAAATTTTTCGTGTACCTGATGGATGTGGTAGGTCTGCACGTATTTTTCGGGAGCAACAATATCGGAAACCGTGGCAAAAACCGTGTCACGGATCATCTTTTTAATAGATGCCGCAATATCGTCACCGTTTAATACGGTCTGTCTCTGAGAGTAGATAATCTCACGGTGCTTGTTCATTACGTCGTCGTACTCAAGCACGTTTTTACGAATTGCAAAGTTTCGGGACTCGACTTTCTTTTGTGCATTTTCGATTGCACTTGTAAGGATGCCCGGATCAATGGGATCATCTTCACCGAGACCGAGAGTGTTTGCCATATTCATAACTCGCTCCGAGCCGAAAATACGCATAATATCATCGTCGAGAGCGAGGAAGAAACGGCTTACGCCTTCATCGCCCTGACGGCCGGCACGACCACGCAACTGATTATCAATTCGGCGTGATTCGTGACGTTCGCTGCCGATGATAAAGAGACCGCCAACGGAGCGAACTTTTGCCGCTTCCGCGTCGCAGACTTCTTTGTGCTTCTTGTAGAGTTCGCGATACTGTGCACGTGCTTCCAAAATCTCCGGATCATCGGTGGGGGCACTGCCGCCGGCATCTATGATAAGATTTTCGTCCATGCCCGCCTTGCGTAAATCACTTTTTGCCATGAAGTCGGCATTACCGCCAAGCATAATATCGGTGCCTCGACCTGCCATGTTGGTTGCGATGGTAACCGCACCGAGTTTACCCGCCTGTGCGACGATTTCCGCTTCTTTTTCGTGGTGCTTTGCATTTAGCACAACGTGTTTAATGCCCTTCTTTTTAAGAAGAGAGGAGATCGCCTCACTCTTTTCAATGGAAACCGTACCTACAAGCACCGGTTGACCGGTGGCAACACATTCCTCAACCTGACGGATGATGGCACGGAATTTACCCGCCTCGTTTTTATAGACAACGTCGTTTAAATCACGGCGGATCATCGGTCTGTTGGTGGGGATTTCCACAACGTCGAGACGGTAAATGTGCTTAAATTCTTCCTCTTCGGTAAGAGCGGTACCCGTCATACCGGAGAGTTTGTTATACATACGGAAATAGTTCTGGAAAGTGATTGTGGCAAGAGTTTTGCTCTCACGCTGGATATCAACGTTTTCCTTCGCTTCAATCGCTTGATGAAGCCCTTCGGAATAACGACGACCGGGCATAAGGCGACCGGTAAATTGGTCAACGATAACAATCTGTCCGTCACGGACAACATAGTCAACGTCACGGTGCATAAGACCGTATGCACGAATGGCCTGATTGATATGATGATGTAAAATTGTATGCTCAGGATCTGAAAGACTATCTAAACCGAAATGACGCTCCGCCTTTTCGATGCCACGGGCGGTAAGGGTTGCGGAATGGGACTTTTCATCTACGATAAAGTCATAATCCTTAAATGTCTCTTCAAGTTGTGCCTTTTCGTCGGTAGATGCTACCGTAAAGTGCGTTAAATGTTTTACGAAATTGTTTGCCTGCTCATAAATCAAGGTTGGCTTGTCGCCAATACCGGAAATGATAAGGGGTGTACGAGCCTCGTCGATTAAGATAGAGTCAACCTCGTCCACAATGGCAAAAGAATGAGTCTGACGCTGTACCATCTGCTCTTTATAAATCGCCATGTTGTCACGGAGATAGTCGAAACCGAATTCATTGTTTGTACCGTAAGTGATGTCCGCAAGGTACTCCTCACGGCGTCGGTCACTAAGTAAATCATGGGTGATAATACCTACAGTGAGGCCTAAAAAGCGATGGACACGGCCCATAAGTTCACCCTGATATTTTGCGAGGTAGTCGTTTACGGTTACAACGTGAACGCCTTCTCCCGCAAGAGCATTAAGGTATGAGGGAAAGGTTGCCACAAGGGTTTTGCCCTCACCTGTTCTCATCTCTGCGATTCGTCCCTGATGTAAAACGATACCGCCGATAAGTTGTACGGGGAACGCACGGAGACCGAGTACACGGTCTGCCGCTTCTCTGACGGTTGCAAATGCCTCTACAAGAATATCGTCTAAAGTTTCGCCACGACCGAGGCGTTCTTTAAACTCTGCAGTTTTGCCACGCAGTGCTTCGTCGGAAAGGGCTTTATATTCATCCTCAAGAGCGAGAATGCTATCAACAAGGGGCTGTATTTTCTTTACTTCACGCTCAGAGCGTGTGCCGAAAAGTTTTTTAAATAAACCCATGAGTAATGCCTCCAAAAAATAAAATCAAATACATTATAGCACATGTATTTTATATTAAGAAGAGATTTGCCCGATTTTTCACAAAAATGTAACATTGAAAAAATCTGTAGAATAAAAAAGCCGAGTGGGTTTTACCACTCGGCTTTTATCGTTAGAATTCGATTTTCTTCGTGATGTAGGATACGAGATCTTCGATTTTAACTCGCTCCTGCTCCATTGTGTCACGGTCACGGACGGTAACGCATCCGTCTTCTTCACTCTCAAAGTCGTAAGTGATACAGAAGGGAGTGCCTGCCTCGTCCTGACGGCGGTAACGCTTGCCGATTGAACCTGCATCGTCAAAGTCAACGGAGAAGTGCTTTGCAAGGTCAGCATAAAGGTCGCCTGCCTTGTCGCTGAGTTTCTTGGACAAGGGAAGGATTGCACACTTATAAGGTGCAAGTGCCGGATGTAAGCGGAGAACGATACGAACGTCGTTCTTCTCTGCATCAACAACCTCTTCGTCATATGCTTCGCAAAGGAATGCGAGTGCAACACGGTCAGCACCGAGTGACGGCTCGATAACGTAGGGAACGTATTTCTCGTTGGTTTCCGGATCGAAGTATTCCATATTTTCGCCGGAATGAGTCTGATGAGCCTTAAGGTCGAAGTCGGTACGATCTGCAATACCCCAAAGTTCACCCCAACCGAAGGGGAAGAGGTACTCGATATCGGTGGTAGCGTTTGAATAGTGTGAAAGTTCCTCCTGCTCGTGGTCACGGAGTTTTAAGTTCTCGCTCTTGATGCCGAGGTCTAAAAGGAACTTCTCGCAGTAGTCTTTCCAATACTTAAACCATTCTAAATCAGTACCGGGTTTGCAGAAGAACTCAAGTTCCATCTGCTCAAACTCACGGGTACGGAAGGTGAAGTTACCGGGGGTAATTTCGTTACGGAAAGACTTACCAACCTGACCGACACCAAAGGGAACTTTCTTACGGGTGGTACGCTGGATGGACTTAAAGTCTACGAAAATACCCTGAGCGGTTTCCGGACGAAGGAAGAGTTCGTTCTTTGCATCCTCGGTAACGCCCTGGAAGGTTTTGAACATAAGGTTGAACTTACGGATATCGGTAAAGTTCTGCTTACCACAGTCGGGACAAACAATGTTGTTGTCCTTGATATACTGTGTCATCTGCTCGAAGGACCAACCTGCGGGATTTCCGCCTGCTGCCTCGATAAGCTGGTCTGCACGGTGACGGGTTTTACATTCCTTACAGTCCATAAGCGGATCGGAGAAGCCGCCAACGTGACCGGAAGCAACCCATACCTGCGGGTTCATAAGAATAGCGGAGTCAAGACCTACGTTGTAACGGCTTTCCTGAACGAATTTCTTCCACCAAGCACGTTTTACGTTGTTCTTGAATTCAACACCCAAGGGGCCGTAGTCCCAGGTGTTTGCGAGACCGCCATAAATCTCACTACCGCTGTAAACATAGCCGCGTCCCTTACAGAGAGCGACGATTTTTTCCATTGTTTTTTCGGTGTTTTTCATTTTTATATGCCCCTTTGTTAAATAATAAACCTATACAAAGCCATTTTAACACAAAGACACCTAAAAAGTAAAGGGAAAAAGCAATTTATTTTGAAATTTTCCCGAAATTTATGCCCTTGTAGTAAGTGGAAAGGATGTCACGGTAAATTTTACCCTCCTCTGCAAGGAGTTTTGCACCGTATTGACTCATTCCCACTCCGTGACCGTAGCCTTTTGTAGATACAGTTACCGTACCGTTTGCACAACTTACGGAAAAATTAGTTGAACGAAGGGATAAAAGCGTGCGGAGGTCGCTTCCCTTGAGCGGTACACCGCCCACGGTGAGTTTCATAACACCTCCGGCATCACTTCGGGTAATATCGGTTATCCAGAGCGAAGGATCGTCGCCGAAAACCATTTTAGGATATTTTTCCGCAAGTTTCTTTTTAAACTCGTCATAGGAAAAAGACACGGTTTTTTCAAAATTTTCAAGTTGGGTTTCCCCAACACTCTCAACACTCTGTAAATACGGTACGTCCGAGCCCCATACGTCAACCGCACGTTCGGTTTTCCCGGAGGACATGGAGAAAAATACCGCAGATATGGGCTTTCCGTCATAGAGTAAAATTTCTCCGTCGGTGCTACTTACCGCAGATTTTATTTTGTTTATGTAAATATTTGCCTTATCGCCCCAGGCTTTCTTTGCATCTTCGATTGGGCGGTAGGCCTTACAATGTGCGGAATTTGAGCAAACCATAGCACCCTGATGCTCACTCGACGGAGTGAGGGATGCACGGTTCATCGTGTATGTACGTGCCGCCACAACCTGAGCCTTGAGTGCTTCAATCGGGAAGGAAGCGGGCATTTCTGCGGAAAGCACACCTTCCAAATACTTATCCAATGCAAGGGTTTCTACGGCTCCGTTGTGGTAAAGGGTTATTTCCGTAGCCGCATCAATACTGCCGTCTTTCTGCGGTACGGGTAAAGGAATTGCGTTGTTTTCGTCCCAGGGGCGTTGGACAAAAATGGGAATAATAAAAAGAAGAGCCCACAATATAAGGCATAAAATGAGAAAACGTTTCATAGACATCAATCCTTGTATGGTAAATTTAGTTGACTTCAAGGTAAAAATGCGATAAAATATAATTTAACTATGTTTGTCCCCCGAAAAGGAGGTTTTTAACCCATGTTGTCATCAAAGGAATTTATTACAAGTTTATGTGACGAGTTTAAGAAAAATAACCACATTTCACCGGAAGTACACAGAAACCTGCGTGTTAAGAGAGGTCTCCGTAATGCGGACGGTACCGGTGTACTTGCAGGACTTACCCTTGTAGGTAACGTTCGCGGCTATACCATGATTGACGATGAAAAGTGTGCACTTGAAGGTAAACTTACTTACCGCGGCATAGACGTTGAGGATATCGTTGCGGGTATTACCGAGGAAAAACGCTTCGGCTATGAGGAGGTTGCATACCTTCTTCTCTTCGGTCAACTCCCTACCGAGGAGCAACTTGCGACTTTTACAAAATTGATTGACGAGAACCGTCAACTTCCCAAGGACTTTACCGAGGATATGATTATCAAAGCACCCAGCAACAACATTATGAACAAGTTGGCAAGAAGTGTTTTGGTTCTTTACTCAAGTGATGATAATCCTGACGATACATCCCTTGACAATATGCTCCGTCAGAGCATTCAACTTATTGCCCGCATTCCGATTATTGCGGCACAGGCATATCAGGTAAAGAGACATTATTACGAGAATGAGACCATGTATCTCCACGTTCCGCCCAAAGGGCTCAGTACTGCGGAAACTCTGCTTTACTGCCTGCGTCCGGATAAGAAATACACGGAGGAAGAGGCGAGACTTCTTGACATCTGCCTGATTCTCCATGCGGAGCACGGTGGCGGTAACAACTCGGCATTTACCTGCCGTGTGCTTTCCTCCTCCGGCACCGATACTTATTCCGCAATTGCTGCTGCTATCGGTTCTCTTAAGGGCCCGCTTCACGGTGGTGCAAATGCTCAGGTAGAGAAGATGCTTGCAGACATTGAAAAGAACGTATCTGATTGGAAAAACGACGATGAGGTCAAGGAATATCTCCGCCGCATAATCCGTAAGGAGGTTGGCGATAAGAGCGGTAAAATTTACGGTATGGGACATGCTATTTATACCGTTTCCGATCCTCGTGCGGTTATGCTTAAAAAGTTTGCGAAAGAACTTGCAATCAAGCGTGGTTTTAAAGACAGATTTGAACTTATTGAATCCGTCGAGCGATTGACACCCGAAGTGTTCTTAGAGGCAAAGGGTGACAGCAAACTGATTTGTGCAAACGTTGACTTGTATTCAGGTATGGTCTACGAAATGCTTGATATTCCCAAGGATATGTACACACCGATTTTTGCAATTGCACGTATTGTCGGTTGGTGTGCACACAGAATTGAGGAGGTTATGTTTGGCGGAAAGATTATCCGTCCCGCATACAAGTCGATTTCTCCGGATGCAAATTACGTATCCCTTGAGGACAGATAATTATGAAAAAGTTTTTTTACCTTATCCCAACTGCGGCAGTGCTCGGACTCTTTGCCTCCTGGGCAAGAGGTTACGAACTTGCCTTCGGGTTTGACATGATAAGCGGACTTCCGGTATCCGGCGCGTGGATTGCGTGGCTGTTGATGGCGGTTGCCGCCCTTATCGGTGTCTGTGTTTTCTTTATGCTCGGCAAAAAAGTGCCGGAAGCAAGGGATGCAAAAAAATCGCCGGTGTATACAGGCGTGTCGCTTTTTGCGGCGGCGGTTATGCTGGGACACGCGGGATATGTGTTTTTCACAAATCAGATTGTCGGTGAGACGATTTTGTACCTTTTTGCAGCACTAAGTGTTTTAAACGCAATTTCCTTTGCACTTATAGGCGTGAAAAACTTAATCGCAAACGACAACCCGATTTATTCGGTATTTACCTTCGTTCAGGTGCTTTGGGCAACCCTTGCGGTTATTCTTGTGTTCAGAGAACGTGTGAGTGAGCCGATTGCAGAGCATTTTATATTCCTGCTCTTTGCTTTTCTGTGCATCCTTATGTTTGCTTATGCACAGACCGGATACGTCTTTGGCAGAAACAGATTTGCGGTTGCGGCGGTAACCGGTGTTGTGGGTGTTTACCTTGCATTGATTGAAATCATTGCACCGTTTATTGCAAGTGCATACAACGTTGAGTATTATCTCAGTCTTGATTTCAAAATCTTCCTGCCCCTTGTGGCATATGTGTTTTATATGCCGGTAGCGGTTTTGAAAATCCTGCGTAATGAAAATGACGTAAAATAATAAAAGCCTGTGTGGATTCTATCCACACAGGCTTTTTCTATTCTCCCAATTCGTCCAACGTAAGGCGGAATGCAGGGATAAAGTGTTCAATAAAGTAATCTGCTTCTTTTAAATTCATCGCTTTTAATGATGCAAGCGTGCTCTCCTCTGCACGGGCAAATTCTGCATTGCCGGAATTTTTCTCTTCAATACATTTAATAAGTGCAGAGAGTTTGTCCGCCGCTTTTATAATGGGTACATACTCTTCGGGAACATTTAACATCTCACGGTATGCGGGGGCGAGGGTGTCAGGAAGTGCGTTTATAAGACGCTCGTTTGCGGTCTTTTCGATTTCACCGTAAATCCTGCGTATTTCAGGATTGTAGTACTTGATGGGAGTTGGCATATCACCGGTTAAGATTTCACTTGCATCGTGAAGAAGTGCAAGACTTGCCGCCTTGTCGGGGGAACATTCCTCGCCGAAAACATCACGCTTTATGCAGGCAAGTGCGTGGGCAAGAAGAGAAACGAAGAAACTGTGCTCCGCTATGTTTTCCTTACTTGTATTTCTCATAAGAGCCCAACGCTCAATATATTTCATTCTTGCAATAAGTGCGAAAAAGTTATTGCTCATAACAATCACCTCGTAGTGTGATTATATCCTATTACGGCAAAAAAAGCAAATAAAAAAAGCGGCGCCTTCACTTAGGGATAAATCGCTTTAAAAAGGCATTTTTAGTCCATAACTGCACAAAAAATCTTGATATCCGACAGGATTATCTGCGATTTTATTGCTTGTTCTGAAACAAAAAATGCACGTTTTAAAGTGCCTTG
>JAFYQP010000059.1 GCA_017559855.1 Clostridia bacterium
CCTCACCTATTCTTCGTGCAAGACGGTCTTTAAGTTCGTTTGCCGCCTTGTTGGTAAAGGTAATTGCGATAATCGACCAGGGGGCTGCAGGGTTGACTGCACAAGCATGGTCAACCATTTCACGAATTTCAGGATCCTGCCGCTCTATATACTCATAAATAAGTGCGGCATCAACGTCGGTAACGTAATCGGGTATATAATCGCTATCCCCGCCTGCACCGAACTTAATCAGATTTGCAATGCGGTTAATAAGCACGGTGGTCTTACCGCTACCTGCACCCGCAAGAAGGAGAAGCGGTCCGTTAGTGGCAAGGACCGCTTTTCTTTGCATATCGTTAAGATGTGTATATTCAAGTTCAATTCTTCTTTTACGAAGTTCTAAAAACTGCTCTTTGGTAACCGTTTCTAACATAACTGAGATGCTCCTACAATACCTGCATCGTTACCAAGTTCTGCAATAACGATGTCAGCTTGAATTTTACCTCTGGAATAACGCTCACGGCAGATAATTTCACGGAGGGGTGCAAGTAAATACTCACCCTCTTTGGAGATACCACCGCCGATAATAAGTGCCTCCGGCTGGAAAATATTAACCACGTTAACAAGACCTGCCGCAAGATAGCGGATAAATTTATCAACAACCGCCTTACCTGCTGCGTCTCCTGCACGCATTGCGTCCCAAGAGGTCTTGCCGCCGGCTTTTTCCAAACTTCCCGCAATTTCCCACATTTTGGAATCGGGATTTTGCTCCATCGCCTCACGAGTCATACGGATAAGGGCGGTAACAGATGCGTAGAGTTCGAAGCATCCCTGTCTGCCGCAGGCACATTTAAGACCGTCAACCTCGATACAATGATGGCCGATCTCACCTGCTGCACCGTTACAACCGAGATAAATCTCATTATCCATAACGATACCGCAGCCAACGCCCGTGCCGATGGTAATCATAACCGCATCCTTGTAATTTTTCGCCGCACCTGCAAGTACCTCACCGAGAGCAGCAACGTTTGCGTCGTTATTTATAAAACAGGGAATGCCTGTCTCACGCTCAATCTCACCCTTTAAATCAATGTCAGCAAGAGGGATATTGTTGCAGTAAATGACACGGCCGGTAAACTTGTCCACGTCACCGGGAATACCGATACCCACAGACTCAACCTTACCGTCTGCCTTTTCCGCAACACGGTTAATAAGGCCGATAATGTCCTTTGCAAGTTTCTCCTTACCGTTTTCAATATCGGTTGGAATTGCCTCTTTGTATACAATCTTAAGGTCATCATTCACAAGACCTGCCTTAACGCTCATTCCACCTAAATCTATACCTATTTTCATGATTTTCTACCTCTATTCTAAAATATTAAGTCCTTTTTTATCCGCAAAAAATTTGGCTAGACGCTGTATATCTCCGTTTATTACAAGTTCTTCGGGGAAATTAATTTCCTCAAGCATACGAAGGGGCTCGTCCACAACGCCCACGGTTTCGCAAATGTGAGAGTCGGAATTAACCATAACGTAAACCCCGTGCTTTGCACAAAGTTTTGCTATCTCACGGCAATTTTTAAGACTTGACTCTCTGTATCTGAAAGTTGCGGCGTTTATTTCAATCATTTTGCCCAAGTCTGCACATTTTTTAATAACACGCTCGAAATCATAAGTGTACTCAATAGTGCCCGAATGACCGAGGAGGTCGATATTGGGATTGTCAAGCACGTTTAAATATGCGTTTGTGGTGCGGTCGAAGTCGGATTTACCGAAACTCGCCTCATGAATTGATGCAATGCCAAAATCGAAAACATCGCTCCATTCGGGGAAGATGTCCACATCCCCCGCTTCGTTTAAAATGTTGGCTTCAATACCCCTGATAAGGTAAACACCGCCCACGTGACGCGGCAATATATGAGAAAGTCCCCTGAAGAAGTATGGATGTGCACCGTCTTCGATTTTCGGACCGTGGTCGGTGGTGGCAATGGCGAAAAGGCCACGCTCATATGCGGCACGACAGTTTTCATATATCGTACTGTATGCGTGGGTACTCACCACCGAATGTGTGTGTAAATCTGCAACGATTTTCAAAAGGAAACTCCTCCTTAGGAATTCTGTTCAAAATGTGCGTTAATTCGCTCGGTAAGTTCCTGTGCCGCGTTAAAGCCCATCTTTTTGTGACGATTGTTCATAGCCGCAACCTCAAGAATAACCGCAAGGTTACGACCGGGCTTTACCGGCACGGTAAGAGACGGAATCTTAATACCTAAAATGTCGGTATATTCATTATCCATACCCAGACGGTCATAGTGCTTATTATCACGCCACGCCTCAAGGTTTATTACGATATCAACCTTTTCGGTAAGTTTAACCGAACCCATACCGAATATGCGGCGAACGTCAACAACACCGATACCTCGAAGTTCGATAAAGTGGCGGATAATTTCAGGTGCGGAGCCTACAATAGCCTTTGCGGAAACTTTTTTAAGTTCAACCGCATCGTCGGCGATAAGACGGTGACCGCGTTTTACAAGTTCTATTGCGGTCTCGCTTTTACCAACTCCACTCTCGCCGAGTAAGAGCATACCTTCACCGTATACCTCAACGAGTACACCATGACGGGTAATGCGTGGTGCAAGATGCACGTTTAAGAAGGCGATAAGTGCCGCCATAAAGTTTGAGGTTTCCTCCTGTGTTCGGAGAATGGGAATTTCATACTGCTCCGCAAGTTTTAAGAAACTTTCAGGCAGTCCCATACCACGGGTAACGATAATAACGGGAATACCGGATGCAAGTAACTTTTCAAAGCGAACAACACGCTCCTCCGGTTGCAGAGTATTAAGATAGGTCATCTCCAAACGACCGATAAGCATAACGCGTTTATTGTCAAAATAATCGTAGAATTCTGCAAGTTGCAGACCGGGACGGGTAAGGTCGGAAGAACTTATCGTTCTGTCGCCGTAATTCTCCGGTGCGTACATAATCTGAAGTTTAAACTCCTCAACAATCTGAGTGAGAGTAACCGAATAATTGCCTCTTCCTTCATCCATGATTTAAGCCTCCTTAATAAGACAAGGGAGAATAATATCCCTCACCTTTTCACACGTATTTATTATATACGATTATAGCGATAAATGCAATGTAAAAAGAAATTTAGGATTTTTTAAATTTTCCTCTTGCTTTTTTATAAAGTTTCTGTTATTATATATATTACCGTCGTGTGCGGTACTTAATTTTGATTATTACTACTTTCAGATATAGTAAGGAGGTGCGCAAATGGCTAAGTGTGAAATTTGCAACAAGGGTGTGGCTTTCGGTATTAAGGTGTCTCACTCTCACAGACGTTCCAACAGAACTTGGAAGCCGAATGTTAAGCGTGTAAAGGCTATCGTTGACGGTTCTCCCCGTCACATCTATGTATGCACTCGCTGCCTCCGTTCCGGTAAGGTAGAGCGTGCTATCTAACCGAATACCAAAATGAGATTTAAGGCTTGGGATTTCCCAAGCCTTTTTTCTTTTTCATTAGCCGTCTCGCTACGAGGTGAATGCAAAAAATCCCAAGGGGGGTTAACCCTTGGGATTTTCTATTCAAGTCCTATAAAGAAATCATCATATGAACAGTTGTATATTTTCTTAAGTGTTACAATGACACTTGCCCTTATATTCAGTTCTCCCGCTTCGTATTTTGCATATGTGCTTCTTCCAATATCACAACCGCGACGTTGCAGTTCGGCACATAACTTCTCCTGCGACAATTTTGCCGCATTACGAAGTCTACGCAAGTTGTCGCCCATATTCAAATCACGCCTGATTTTCTGCTCCATAGCACTACCTCACAAATAGTTTTGACCAATATTGGTTGCAACTATCTGTATTGTATGCTATAGTAAACCTAAATATTGTCCGCTATATTGGTCAAGTTGGAGGTTAATATGGCTGTTTGTACTTTTTTCGGGCATAGTGATACACCGAATGAAATTTTTAAATCACTTAAAGCACAAATAATTTCCCTGATTACAGACAAGGGTGTCAACAAATTTTACATAGGCAATCACGGACACTTTGATTGTTTAGCCAGAAAGGTTTTAAATGAACTAAAACAAGAATACACGCATATAAACTATTTGGTGGTACTTGCATATATGCCCACCAAAACAAGCGATTCTGACCTTTTTGATTATTCAACGGCAATCTATCCGGAAGGACTCGAAACTGTTCCGCCCAAATTTGCAATAGACTACCGCAACAAATGGATGATTCGCAACAGCGACTATGTGATAACATATGTAACTAAAATAGTCGGCGGTGCTTATAAATACAAAGAAATTGCCAAAAGAAAAAACAAAATCATTATTGAACTGTCGGAATGATTAAAGAAAAAATCCCAAGGGCTTGCCCCTTGGGATTTTATTTTTTAACCTGCGTAGTAGTTAATGAGACAACCGGCGAGGATTATGTCACGCTCTTCACGGGTAAGGCCGGGAAGTTTGAGTGTAATCTCACGTGCCTTGCCGTCCTGATAGAGGGTTGCGGGAACTTCCTCTGCGTCGCCTAAGAGAACGCTCTTAATTCCCTTGATGTGGATAATATCGTCTGCCTTGATGCCGAAGTCTTCCGCATTGTCTAAAATAAAGGGAAGCATACCCCAGTTAACAACGTTTGAACGATAACGTTTGGTAGCATATTCTGCCGCAATGTTTGCAACACCGCCGAGAACTCTCTGACAGGAAGCCGCCTGCTCACGTGCGGAGCCGTCACCCGGTTTTAATGCAAATACGCCTGAACCGATAGAGGTCTTTGACCAATCGATATCGGAAAGCGGAGCGTTTGCGATAGTACCCTTTTCCTCACGCTCATGCTCAAGTGCCATAATCGCCTTTGCACGACTTACGTACTGCGGATCCTTACGGGAAAGAGCAAAGCCTGCAAGTTTCATGGGGTTAGAACGATAAGATGAAGTCTCACCGGAGGGGATAAGTTCGTCTGTTGTGGTTACCGGATCGTAAATTGCACTGCCAACCGAGATAACCAGATCCTCGGTCATACCGATCATCTTCGGCCAATCTGCGATATTCGGTCCGAACTTTAACTCAGACTCAGGCTGAGCCTTGCCTACGCCGCAGTAAATTCTGCTCTTGTAAGCACTATCATCGAACTGATAATCGTCGATAATCGGATCTGCCTTAACACCCTCAAGTTCGGTTGCAGCGGTAAGTTTACCGCCGTTGAGTGCGGTTGCCGCAATGGAACGAGCGTCCATAAGAGCAACGTATGAAATCTGACCGTCACCCGGCTTTGAACCTTCACGGTTGGGGAAGTTACGGGTAGCATGACGGACGGAAAGAGCACCGTTTGCAGGAACGTCACCTGCACCGAAGCACGGACCGCAGAATGCAGAACGAATAGACGCACCACTTGCCATAAGTTTATTAAGCACACCGTTTTTGTTAAGTGCCATCATCATGGGCTGACTTGCCGGATATACGGAGAGCCAGAAGTCGCCGGTACCGATTGCATGACCGTCTAAAATTTCTGCAGTTCTGCAAATATTCTGATAAAGACCGCCGGAGCAACCGCCGATAAAGCCCTGATCAACATAGAGTTCGCCATTTTTAATCTTGCTTGTAAGTTTAATTGCAACCTTCTTGTTATCAAGTTGCTCGTAAATATCACGGTCAACCTGGTTTAAAATATCCTCAAGGTTTGCCTTTAAGTCTGCGATTGTATAAGCATTTGACGGATGGAACGGGAGTGCAATCATTGGAACAACCTTTGCAAGGTCAACCACGATAACGTCGTCATAATATGCACCATCCTTGGGCTCTAACTTCTTATAATCACCTGCTCTGCCGTGATTTGCAAGGAAACGTGAGGTAACCTCATCGGTCTCCCAGATTGAGGAGAGGCAGGATGTCTCGGTAGTCATAACGTCGATACCGTTACGGAAATCCATACCGAGATTAGCGATGCCGGGGCCGAAGAATTCCATAACAGAGTTCTTAACAATGCCCTGCTTGAAGGTTGCACCGATAATTGCAAGTGCAACGTCCTGAGGACCAACACCGGGCACCGGTTTGTTCTTCAAGTAAATACCAACCACACGGGGGTACTTGATATCGTAAGTTTTGGAAAGTAACTGTTTTACAAGTTCGGGGCCACCTTCACCAATGGAGATTGCACCGAGTGCACCGTATCTTGTATGAGAGTCGGAAGCGAGAATCATCTTACCGCAACCTGCATATCTCTCACGCATGTACTGATGAATAACCGCCTGGTGTGCGGGAACGAACTCACCGCCGTATTTCTTTGCAGCGGAAAGACCGAACACGTGGTCATCCTCGTTAATGGTGCCACCAACCGCACAAAGGCTGTTATGGCAGTTTGTGAGAACGTAGGGAAGCGGAAATTCTTTAAGACCGGATGCACGTGCGGTCTGGATAATACCTACGTAGGTAATATCGTGGGATGCCATAGCATCCATCTTGATCTTTAAATCGGTCATATCGCCGGAGGTGTTGTGTGCTTCCAGAATGGAATATGCAATGGTACCGCACTTTGCAACCTCAGGGGCCGGAAGTCCCTTTGCCTGTGCCTCGGCAATACCGATAAGTTCACCACCGTAGTAGTATGTACCTTCGTTTTTAATGGTAATCATAGGTTATTCCCCTTTTCTACTGTTTATAAGTTTTCTGACAATTGGTTTAACTATTATATATACAATCACGAAAATAATAACATAAGTTAAGTATCTTATCATATATAATAAACCTCATCTTTTATTAGCAAAAAGCGGTATCCAATGCGGATACCGCTATTTTATTGTTTAATTTTAGCCCTGGCAGTCTGCAAGAACAGCCTTACAAGCCTCCGCAGATGCACGGAAACGCTCGATTTCTTCTTCGGTAAGAGTGGGCTGCATAACCTTCTTGACACCGGTAGAACCGATAACTGCGGGGAGCGAAAGAGCAACGTCGGAGACGCCGAACTCACCCATCATAACGGTACTTACGGTACGGATAGTATCAGAGTCACGAAGGAGAGACTCAACAAGAGTTGCTACACAAACTGCAACACCGTAGTAGGTAGCACCTTTACGCTTGATGATCTTAGCACCGCCGGTAACAACGCCCTGACGGATTTCTTCCTTAATTTCTTCGGTAAGTTCGATATTGTTCTTTTCGCAGTAGTCATCAATCTGCATACCTGCAATGTGAGTATTGCTCCAAGCGGGAACCTGGGAATCGCCATGCTCACCGATGATGTAACCGTGAATATTGGAAATATCAATACCGGTACGGTCTGCCAAAGCAGAACGGAGACGGATGGTATCAAGAGAAGTACCACTACCTAAAACGCGACCTGCAGGTAAGCCTGTCCACTTAGCGAAGAGGTAGGTAAGAATGTCAACCGGATTAGCAACAACGAGGATAACACCGCCGTTATAGTGCTGCATGATAGAATCAGCAATGCTCTTGCCGATGAATGCATTCTTCTTTGCAAGGTCAAGACGAGTCTCACCCGGTTTTCTGTTAGCACCTGCGGTAACAACGATAACGTCACAATCCTTGACACATTCATAACCGCCGGAGTAAACCTTCATCTGACCGATAAAAGGAAGACCGTGCTTAATATCATCAGCCTCACCACGTGCTTTATCTTCAGCAACGTCAATTAAAACAAGTTCGGTACAAACCTGACGAAGAGCGATAGCGTAAGCGGACGCACTTCCTACGAAACCTGCACCGATAATAGCAACTTTAGATTTACCTTTACCCATAGTATTATTACACTCCTTATTTTTAAACACACTTGGACAATATCTATTATAACCTAATCGTACAAAAAAGTAAATACAAAATCATCCAAATTTCACTAATTTTTTTCGAATAATTGGGTTGACAAATACCTGTCACCACCATCGGGGAAAAGAGTTGCAATTCTACAATTTTCCACCTTTTCCGCAACTTTTACCGCAGCATAAAGAGCCGCACCCGAAGATATTCCCACAAGAATACCCTCATGTCGTGCCACAAGACGTGCCATATGGTAGGCATCCTCGGTCTTAACCTTGACAATCCCGTCAATCAAGGACACGTCCAGAATCTCAGGAATAAATCCCGCACCCATACCCTGAAGTCCGTGTGGGGACGCACTCTCACCGGAGAGTACGGCGGAATCATAAGGCTCTGCCACGTAGGTTTTTACGTTTTTATCCTGCTCTTTTAGATACCTTGCTGTACCTGTAAAAGTTCCGCCCGTACCCGCACCGGATACAAAAAAATCAACTTTGCCATCAAGGTCACGCCAAATTTCAGGTCCGGTGGTCTTATAGTGTGCGTCGGGGTTTGCAGGGTTTGTAAACTGTCCTGCAATAAGGCTTCCCGGTATGCTTTCGGCAAGTTCTTCCGCCTTTGAAATCGCACCGTTCATACCCATTTTTCCGTCGGTCAGTACAAGTTTTGCACCAAATGCCGACAGGAGTTTTCTGCGTTCAACGCTCATGGTATCCGGCATTGTGAGTATAACTTTATACCCTCTTGCAACGGCAATGGACGCAAGGCCGATACCCGTATTTCCGCTTGTGGGCTCGATGATTGTCCCGCCGGGTTTTAACAGACCTCTTTCCTCTGCGTCACGTATCATTTCAAGGGCGACTCTATCCTTTACACTACCTGCAGGATTGTAAAATTCAAGTTTCGCAAAAATTTCGTTTTTAATACCTAATGCACGACACAATTTTTCGAGTTTAAAAAGGGGTGTGTTTCCCACGAGGGATTCAAGACTACTGTACGTCATCGCTGTTTTCCGTCCCTTCAGTGTTATTCTCCTCCACAGTCTGCTCATTTTCATCCACTTCAGGTTGCTTTTCGGCATCGTCACTGTCTTCACTATCCACTGTTCCGTCATTTTCATCCACCGAACTATCCTTTTCGGTAGTTTCATCTGCCGATTGCGGCCAATTTTCATTTATTTCATATTCAAGACCGCTTTCCTCCACCATTTCCATAAGCGGGAAGTCACTTCCCGGACAATCGGTGGTGTTCCACGAATTATGTCCGCCGATTTTGGTAACGGTCGCCACCTGAGAGCATATCCATTTTACAAGGGCTACACCCGCTTCATACTGTGCCTCAGGCATAACCTGACCGCTTTCATGGTAGTCGCCTCTAAAGCCGACGCTTATAACGTGGCTGTTGTGATTTCCCACACCTGCACCGAGGTTGAATCCACGTCCAACAAAGACAGTACCGTCATAATCTATCCAGAAATTATAGCCGATGGCACGCCATTGATTATCCTCAACGTGCCAACGTTCCACGTCGTAGAAGGTGGCGGTTTTATGCTCCATATGGTGGAGAGCGATGGAGTCGACCTTGTTTAAATTAAGGGGTGTAAGATCGCCTAAAAGGCGAAGTTTGGGCAGGTAGAAATTAACCTCATCGGAAATGTAGGCAAAACCGTTTTCGCCAATGAATTTATCATCCTCATTCTGCCATATTTCCCCGTCGTTTTCCACGTAATACTTGTGGGCAAAAGATGCCTCTATAATTTCATAGTATGCCCAATGTTCCTTCTTTAAGTCGGAAAATTTATTGAATTTTTCATGTTGATCAATTAACTTTTCATCGGGCATACGACCTAAAAGTCTGTTTAGAATTTTAACGGTCTCTGCTCTCGTAATGGTTTTCTCAGGGCAGAACGTACCGTCGGGGTAACCCGATATAAGACCACGGGCATAGGCGTTTCGGATGCAATTGTACGCCCAATGACTTCTCGGCACGTCAGGAAAGGTCACCTTTGACGTTTTAAGTTCATCAAGGCGTGAAATCATCGTTGCAAATTCCGCACGCGTTATGGTGGCATCCGGTCTGTATGTGCCGTCCGGATAGCCTGAAATTATTTTACACTCGGTCATAAATCCAACATAGGATGCATACCACGCATCATCTGACACGTCTGTAAAAACATTTTCGTATTTGCCGTCCTCGTCAAACTTATCCTTACCCAACATTCCCATAATACGGGCAAAAAGTGTTGCCGCCTGGGCACGGGTTAGGTTTCCTTCCGCTTGGAATTCATCGCCGATTCCTTCAATATACGTGTCGTGGGAAAGCCACTCAATCGGCGGCTCAGGCTCGATTCCCTTGTAGAACTGTCCGTATAATTCTTTAAGGCACTCGTGTGCCACAACGTCACCGTAACTGTAGTGTATTTCGCCCTTGATTTCAGGTATGGTGCGATTTAGCGTAAGTTGGCGGCGGAGTTCCGTGTCCATATACCAGACACTTGCAGAATCATCCTCAACAACACGATAGTCCGCCATACCGATATAAAGGTCGACGTTCGTGCCCCTTACAACGTCCGCCCACCAACGTGCAAGATGGTCGTAGTCTGCAATACTATAGCCTATATTCCAATAAATTTGTGGAACAATGTAGTCAATCCATTCGTTCTTAACCCATTTTCGAGTATCTGCACAGGCGGTTGTATAACTTTCGTATCCACGTGTGTCAGAGCCCTCCGGCGTGTCGCTTTCTTTATTTGCCCAAATGCCGGACGGTGAGATGCCGAAACGCTTTCCCTCGTTGCGGACAATTTCCTGCAGTTCCATAATAAGAAGGTCCACGTTATTGCGACGCCAATCACCGATATTGTCAAAATTTCCGCCATACATTTCATATTCCGCATCGTCTGCAAAATCTTCGTCGGGATAGAAATAATCGTCAAGATGTACGCCGTCAACATCATAGTTTTCAACAATTTCACGCACACCGGCAGATACCAACTGTCTCGCCTCCGGCAATGCGGGATTAAAATAATACTGCCCGTTTGTATGGGCAACCACAAGGTTCGGATTGATTTTAGCGGGGTGATTATCGGCAAGTGCGTTAAAATCGCTTTTACTTACCGCAACACGGTAGGGGTTAATCCACGCGTGAAGTTCTATACCTCTTTTGTGTGCACCCTCAACCCAATATTCAAGGGGATCAAATCCATCATCGGGTGCAATGCCCTGTTTGCCCGAAATATACTTACTCCAGGGGAAAACGTCAGAATCATAGAAAGAGTCTGCGGTAGGACGCACCTGAAGAAAGACCGTATTGAATCCGAGAGACACCGCATCATCCAATATTTCATCCGCATATGCACGGAGATCATCGGGATTTGTGGTGTATTTTTCGGGATAATTTATCTGATAAACGGTGGCAACCCAGAAGCCACGTATCTCCATATCTCCTTCGGTACTTGAAGCAAGTGCCGTGGGTGCAAGATTTATAAGCATCGCCAAAGCGAGAATGAACCGTAAAAATTTCATATCTTTATTCTCCTTATGTAACAATTTCCCTGTTTACCATTATAGCATATTTCCCTCAACTTGTTAAGTTACAAATTTATGAAAATTTTTCCATTCCCAAACAAAAAAGCCGAGAGGCATAACGGCGTCTTCTCTTAGGGAGAAGTCGGTTTTGACATGACCTTTTCCGCAAATAATGCATCAAAAAATCAGGTAATACGTCAGTATTACCTGATTTTTATTCTTTTTATTTACGAAAAATTTCTATTTCAAAACTGCAA
>JAFYQP010000060.1 GCA_017559855.1 Clostridia bacterium
GGCGGTTTTGTCACAATGACACAGAGCGGAAATAACCTTATGACACTCCGCATAGTAGGCCTTGCAATTATTTCAGCCTTTTTTACATATGTGTTTTATCAAGGCAGAAATTTTGAAAACCCGATAGTGGTAAAGGGCATGGTCTACCCGTCGGAGAAAAAAAGAGTCGCCCTCAAATGGGCAACCCTCATAGCATCTGCACTATATATCATCGCAATCCTAATTTTTGCATAGGGACGAGCAAATAGGCTTCTCCCCTTGGGGAGAGGCTCCGCCGCACGGCGGTGGTGAGGGGTAACAGCCTCCCCTTATGGTAAGGGGAGGTGTCGGCATAGCCGACGGAGGGGATAAACGGATGAGGTGGAAATACCATTCGTAGGCGGTATCGCTCTGTCGTGCTACGGCACCATGACGAATCAACAAAAGGAGTGGTTAGACAATGAACATTGGACAGACATTACACCATACTAAATATTACGACGGATATGAGGGGTGCGGTGAGATTGAATTAACGGCACGAGGCACGTCTTTGCCTGTTCTTCATATTTGGGAAGGATATTTTAGTGAAATTTTCGATAACCCACCACTAGACGGACAAGGTTGGTGTGGATTTACGAGAGATTACAACCAATGCGAAGGGACCTTTAACAATCATGAGCCACAACGTATTAGCAATTTGCAAGAATATATTGATGATATGTCTCGGCGAAAAGAAGATTGTTGGGAACTTAGTGAAACGGAAGCGGTATATAATTTGATTTTAAAGTGGCTTATATCGGCGAAAAAGTCAGGTAGCGAAGAAGTGTTGATCAAATTAGACTAACCCACCACGTTGCAACCTACCACAGAAACCAAATAAAAACCCCCATCCCCATAACCTTCCCTCAGAACGGGAAGGTGTCACCGCAGGAATCCTTGTTGATTATATGTATGCAGATGACTTTGGAGATTTTGCAGAAGATACTGCAGCGAAAACTATAGAAACAATTAAAAAGATGTACGGAGGATAAATCTATGGAACTTTTACCCGTAGTACTTGTTTTAACAGCATTTTTGATTGTGGTTTATTTAATAGCACGAGGTCAAATGTTTAAAAACTTTGAACTTTTTGCAAATACACCGCCATATGATATGGAAAATGT
The DNA here is from genome assembly GCA_017559855.1 of Clostridia bacterium. Classification (GTDB taxonomy): domain Bacteria; phylum Bacillota; class Clostridia; order Oscillospirales; family JAAYXM01; genus RGIG7332. Next base: position 1,143 of record JAFYQP010000060.1, read on the forward strand.
AAAAGCCAAACATGCTATACTGAAAAAAGTGTTACTGTTGGGTACTTTCTTGCCAATGATTTTAATCTTAACGTTAAAAATATTGGCACAACGCTACGCATCCTATGAGTTGCAACGGGCGGTAGGTCTTGCATTAAGTCAGTATTACATTGCAAACATCATAGGATTATCTGTTTTGGCACTATGTTCGGGCGGCAGTAGACATTCGCTTGATTTCGTGATTTTTGATGAACCGTATATTCTTACAAGATATATGATTTATCCGAAACTGCCTGTAAGTGCGGGCATAATAACCGGCATTGTCTACTCGATTGCAGGAGGCATGGCGGGATTTATCTATTCGTATTTTGCAAGTGATATAGGAATTCACAATGGAATGGATTTTCCTATTGGTATACTTTGTTTTGTGCTTGAGTTAGTCCTTGTATATTTTGTGAATTACATAATAATCGGCTGGTATGAGGAGACGTCAAATGATTTTCTCTTCGCCGATGTATCGGAAGCCGACTATGACAAAGCGGCAAGGCGGTACTACGGCATATGGCGAAACCGTCTGCTACTTGCAAATCTAATAGCGGGAGCACAACTTATCCTCGGCGGTTATGTCACAATGACGGAGAGTGGAGACCACCTTATGACACTCCGCATAGTAGGCCTTGCAATTATTTCCGCCTTTTTTACATACGTATTTATCCAAGGCAGAAATTTTGAAAACCCGATAGTGGTAAAGGGCATGGTCTACCCGTCTGAGCAAAAAAGAGTCGCCCTAAAATGGGCAACCCTCATAGCATCAGCACTATATATCATCGCAATCCTAATCTTTGCATAGGGAGTAGGCAAAAAAACACCCCTTGAAATCTCAAGGGGTGAAATTTTATGCTTTCTTTCTGTCGTGGAGGATCATACCCACAAGTGTAAACACAAGCAAGGGCAGGTGCGTGAAGAACAACACGTTCCACGCACACGAGAAGCCGTCGTAGGAGCACCAGAAAATCATATTCACAATGGTAAAAATGCGGTAGAACTTTCCGTTTTCCGCATTGATACAAAGGGTAAAACTAACCGACGCCACAAGAGCGATAAGCGTCTGCCAAACCGAGGTATCCAGGAAAAAGACGTAAAGTTGCGGCACCGCATAACACAACGCGTACACCGCAATAAGCCAGGTGGGAATTTTCTTCCCCTTCGCCTGAATCACGGCGTTTATAAGGGTGGTTACCGCACCGATACCACACGCGATACCGCCTGCAATCTCCCCGCCGAGGAAATAGCCGACACTAACCGTTGCATTACCCAGGCAGACGAAGGTGAGAATAAGTTTCATATTCTTCTTGATAAGACTTGAGGTAATCATGGAAATAAGGCCGGTAATGCTTAAAATTTTAATAATAATATCCATAAAATTCAACTCACTTTGAAATTATTCAACGGAAATCGAGGCAATGGCATCCCCGTCCGCCTCGCAGACGTTAATCGTGTAGGAGGTAATCCCCGGCACGTCCTGACGCATAGCGGCAAGTTCCGCCTCAAAATCCTCACGCAAGGAGTCGAAAGATTCCTGCATACTCGCCTTGAAATCATCGCCCACAGCGTCATATCCATCAATTAAAAAAGTTACGACAACGCCGTCATTTACCACTTTTAACTTACTTTTACAAGTAAAATTAGCACCGTTATTGGTAAAACTTGCGGTAAGACCTTTTAAAAATCGCTCCCCGTCCTCGCCGTAGAAATGACGCTCAACGTCGGTCTTGCCACCGCAAGAAACCAAAAGTAAAAGGGCGAGAGTCAGGGCAAAAATTCTCTTACTCAATGTCAATCACCGCAATAGTGTCGCCGTCCTGCTCACAAATCATAAGAGTCATGGTCTTAAGCTGGGGCACTTCGGTCTGTAAAAGGGCAAGAACCGCATCGAAATCCGTGCCGATTTCGTTGTAAGCGGCCTGCATCTGCTGTTTTAAATCATCGGGCAGGTCATTAAGACCGTCAATTAAAACCTTAACGGTAACGCCAACACCGTTTACCTCCAACTCACCTTTGCAGGTAAAGCCGTTTGAGGAATTTGAAAAACTCTCCACCATGGAGTTGAGAAAAGCGTCGCCATTCTTGTCAAAGTATGCCTTGACCGCCTCCTCATCGGGGGTAGGAGCGACGGATTCAGAGCCGATAACGGTGTCCTCCACCTGTAAATCCTGCGGCGTGTCAGGAGTTTCCTCCTCGTCCTTGCCACAAGCAAAAAGAGTAAAGAGCATAACGCCCGCCATAATGATTGCAAGTAATTTTTTCATATTAATTTCCTCCCATTTTATTAGAAACATCGGACATATTCTGTGCATTTAAAACCTTTTCGGGAATTACAACCTCCGACTCGTTATAGTAGGTGTAAACCGCGGAGGAATACGCCTCGGTAACGGTAACGTCGCTGATTTGCAACTTGGTGTAAAGACCGTCCAATGCGGGTTTTAAATCCAGCACAAAGCCATAGGGCTCGTAGGTTTTGCAGTTGATATATACGGTAACGTCAACCGGACCTAAAAGTTCAAGCACCGAGGTAATCGTGCTCTCAGATGCGTCCTCACCAAGGTAGCCGGTGATGAATGATTCCATACTGAATTGCTTTGCCATATCAAAAGAGCGAATGGTAACCGGGGCGTGGAGTTTGAAATACTCGTCCCCCTCAAGTTCCTCAACGGTCATTTCGGTCTCCGCATTCATGGCAAGTTCGTCGAAATAGATGGCGAAATCGCGGGACAAATCCGAGTCGAAGTCCATGTTCGCTTCGGGATAAACCGAATCAAGACGAAGCCACTTATCACCGGTGCCAATGTAGTAATTCGGCGGGGTGGTAGAGGTGTCAACGTACATTTCGATAGCAAGTTCCTTATCGTTTGAGGTGGAAACCATATTGACGTAGTTTGTCTTGTTTTTTATGTCAAGGTCAGCCTCCATAGCGAGTAGGGAGGAGACGTTTCCGTTTTTGTCGCTCATATCCATACCGGTCATGGTGGAAACGTGCACGTTTTTCACGTCCTCGATGTAGTCACGGGCATCATCAATAACGCTTTGCACGGTCTGCTCACCGCAGGCGGAAAGGGAGAGGACAAAAATCAGGGACAGAAAAAGGGATAAAATTCTTTTCATCAAATCACTCCTTGTGGGATTTAATACGCCCATAATATCAGTATATCACAGCGTATTATGAGTGTAAACAAAAAGTTTAAAAAGAGGGGAAAGTTCTGCTATTTGAATAAAAAGCGGGAATTAAGTTTTGCTATTATGTCAATTGAAAAGGGGAGATGTACGGGTTATAATATAGATGACAAAAGGGAAAGGAAGGTAGACTCCAATGTACTCTTAGTCAAAGGGAAAACGGTTTAAACGGTAAGGAAATATGGGCAGCGATGTATCGTTTATATAGATGTTTAGACCGAGTCCCGAAAAGTGAAAAACGAATCTAACGAAAGCGAGGTAAACGAGAATGATGTTAGATAATAAGGAGCACCGAGAGTGACCTTTGATTTAGCAAGATGCAAATCAAAGGTCACTCTCATTTTATATATCCCCCATAGCCTACCTCTCCACCCCCCCATAGCCTCCCTTGCCACCCCCCAGCGACACAAAGGTTACAAACACCCTTGGAACCCCTTATGTCCTACTACTTGCATTACGAAGTACTTTTGGTGAGTATCATCGTGATACTACGCCTTTGGTTTTTTCAAAAAAATTGCTTTTTCAAGGCTCCTTATCCCGATGCTCCGGTAGTTTGTCTTTCGCCTTCCCCTTGAGGGGAAGGTGGGTTGCGTAGCAAC
>JAFYQP010000061.1 GCA_017559855.1 Clostridia bacterium
AAACATGGCAAGAAGAAAAGTTTCCATGGACGGTAATACCGCTGCCGCTCACGTAAGCTATGCGTTTACTGAAGTTGCTGCGATTTACCCGATCACACCGTCAAGCCCCATGGCTGAGGTTACAGACACTTGGTCTGCAACAGACAAAAACATTTTCGGAGAACCGGCTCGCAACATCTTTGGCGATCGCGTAAAGATGGTTGAGATGCAGTCCGAGGCAGGTGCTGCAGGTGCAGTACACGGCTCCCTCGCTGCAGGTGCTCTTACCACCACCTACACCGCTTCCCAGGGCCTTCTCCTTATGATTCCGAATATGTATAAGATCGCAGGCGAACTGCTTCCGAGCGTTATTCACGTTTCCGCTCGTTGTGTAGCATCCCACGCTCTCAACATCTTCGGTGACCATTCCGACGTTTACGCTTGCCGTCAGACCGGTTACGCTATGATGGCAGAAACCAACCAGCAGGAAATCATGGACCTTGGTGCTGTTGCTCACCTTGCAACCATTAAGGGCCGTGTTCCGTTCCTCAACTTCTTCGATGGTTTCAGAACTTCCCACGAAATTCAGAAGATCGAAGCATGGGATTATGAAGATCTCAAAGAGATGGTTGATATGGACGCTGTTCGCGAGTTCCGTGCTCGTGCTATCAATCCGGAGCATCCTGTTCTCCGCGGTTCTGCAGAAAACGGCGACATCTTCTTCCAGCACAGAGAAGCATGTAACTCATACTACGATGCTCTTCCGGCAATCGTTGAGGAGTACATGGAGAAGGTTAATGCTAAGATTGGCACTAACTATAAACTCTTTAACTACTACGGTGCACCGGATGCTGACCGTGTAATTATCGCTATGGGCTCTATCTGTGACGTTGCAGAAGAGGTTATCGATTACATGAATGCAAACGGCGAAAAGGTTGGTCTTGTTAAGGTTCGCCTTTACCGTCCGTTCGTTCCGGAAAAACTTCTTGAGGCTATTCCGGCTACCGCTAAGAAGATTGCGGTACTTGACAGAACCAAAGAGCCCGGCTCTCTTGGCGAACCGCTTTATCTCGACGTTGTTACCGCTCTTGCATCTCTTGGCAAGACCGATGCAACCATCGTTGGCGGCCGTTACGGTCTCGGTTCCAAGGACACCCCGCCTGCAAGCATCTTCGCAGTTTACGAGAACCTTGCGGCAGCTACTCCGAAGAACGGCTTTACCATGGGTATTGTTGACGACGTTACCGGTCTTTCTCTCGAAGAGAAGGCTTGTCCGGATACCGCAGCAGCAGGTACCATCTCCTGCAAGTTCTGGGGCCTCGGCGGCGACGGTACCGTTGGTGCTAACAAGAACTCCATTAAGATCATCGGTGACCACACCGACAAGTTTATTCAGGCATACTTCCAGTATGACTCCAAGAAGACCGGCGGTATCACCATTTCCCACTTACGTTTCGGTGATAAGCCGATTAAGTCCCCCTACTACATCAACAAGGCAAACTTTGTTGCTTGTCACAACTCTTCTTACATCCTCAAGGGTTATAAGATTGTTGAGGACGTAGTACCGGGCGGTACTTTTATGCTCGACTGCAATTGGTCCGTTGAAGAACTTGACAAGATGCTCCCCGCATCCGTTAAGTCCTACATTGCAAACAACGGTATCAAGTTCTACATCATTGACGCTACCACCATCGCTGCAAAAGAGATCGGTAACGGCAAGGTTAAGAACACCATTCTCCAGTCCGCATTCTTCGCACTCGCTAACATCCTTCCGAAGGACGAAGCGGTTGACTATATGAAGAAGATGGCTTACAAGTCCTACATCAAGAAGGGCGAGGCTATCGTAGAACTCAACTACAAGGCAATCGACGCAGGTGCAAACGCAGCTGTTGAGGTTACCGTTCCCGAGGCATGGAAGACCGTTGCTCCCGATGCAGCACCTGCACCGGCAACCGGCACCCGTCAGGACCTCGTTGATTTCGTTAACAATATCGTTGATCCGGTATCCCGTATGCAGGGTGACTCCCTCCCGGTATCCGCATTCAAGGATATGGCAGACGGTACCTTCCCTCAGGGTTCTGCAGCTTATGAGAAGCGTGGCGTTGCAGTTAACGTTCCGGTATGGTACGCAGAAAACTGTATCCAGTGTAACAACTGTGCATTCGTTTGTCCTCATGCTACCATCCGTCCGTTTGCTCTCACCGCTGAAGAAGCTGCAAAGGCTCCCGCTAACACCAAGTACACCAAAAATCCGGTTATCAAGACCGACTACAAGTTCACCATGGCTATCAGCCCGATGGATTGTATGGGATGTACTCTCTGTGTTAAGGCTTGTCCGGTAACTGCTAAGGCAGAGCGTGACGGCACACCTGAGAAGAAGGCAATCGAAATGGTTCCGCAGGCAACTCAGCTTGACCAGCAGCCGGTATTCGACTACTGCGTAGCAGAAGTTTCCGAGAAACCCGAACTTATCAATAAGACAATTAAGGGCAGCCAGTTCAAGCAGCCACTCCTTGAGTTCTCCGGCTCTTGTGCAGGTTGTGCAGAGACCTCTTATGCTCGTCTTATCACCCAGTTATTCGGTGAGAGAATGTATATCTCCAACGCAACCGGTTGTTCATCCATCTGGGGTGGCTCCGCTCCTGCAACTCCGTACACCGTTAACAAGGAAAGCGGTTGCGGTCCTGCTTGGGCTAACTCCCTCTTCGAGGACAATGCAGAGCATGGTCTCGGTATGTACCTCGGTCAGAAGACCATCCGTGAGCGTTTAATCGCTTCCGTTGAAGAAATCGTTGCATCCGACAAGGCATCTGCTGAACTCAAGGCAGCAGCTCAGAACTACCTCGATACCAAGGATAACGGCGAGGCTAACACTCCCGCTACCAAGGCACTCATTGCAGAACTTGAGAAAGTTGCTGACAAGTGTGATCTTTGTGCATCCATCCTTGCTGAGAAGGATTACCTCTCCAAGAAGTCCGTATGGATCTTCGGTGGTGACGGTTGGGCATACGATATCGGCTTCGGCGGTCTCGACCACGTACTCGCATCCGGCGAAGATGTAAACGTGATGGTATTCGATACCGAAGTTTACTCCAACACCGGCGGTCAGGCATCCAAGTCCTCTAACATTGGTCAGGTTGCACAGTTTGCAGCAGCAGGTAAGGCTATCAACAAGAAGAACCTTGCAGATATCGCAATGTCTTACGGTTACGTTTACGTTGCACAGATCGCTATGGGTTCTGATATGAACCAGACTCTCAAGGCACTTGCAGAGGCTGAGGCATATCCGGGTCCGTCCCTCATCATCGGCTACGCACCTTGCGAAATGCACGGTATCAAGGGCGGTATGGTTAACTGCCAGGCTGAGATGAAGAAGGCTGTTGAGGCAGGTTACTGGCAGATGTTCAGATACAACCCGGCTCTCGTTGCAGAAGGCAAGGACGGTTTCACTCTCGACTCCAAGGAGCCGACAGGCAACTACGTTGACTTCATTAAGAGCGAGACTCGTTACGCTCGTCTTGCACAGCAGTTCCCGGAAAGAGCAGAAGAACTCTTCGCTCGTGCTGAAGCTGCAGCAAAGGATAAGTACGCTCACTACGTAAAACTCCAGGAAATGTACAAGGGCGACAAGTAAGCATAAACCTTAAATAACTAAACGGTCTGCGGATTTGATCCGCAGACCGTTTTTTTGTCGAAAAACCCTTTACAAACGGTTAAAAATTGTATAAAATAAATAGGATAGGGAAGGTATCCCTATTTTGTAGTAGCGTCGCGTGTTTTGCGACAGTGTAGTATGGTGTCTCTTTAAAAAGCACAAATTTTTAGTATGGAAGGATGGTAGATTCATATGACACAGACTATTGCAACAATCGCACTCATCATTTTCTCGTTACTTATGGTAACAATAGGTATCAAAAGCTATGGTAAGACGAAAAACATGCAAGACTTCTTGCTTGGCGGCAGGAAGATTGGTGCATGGATGTCCGCATTTGCTTATGGTACCTCTTATTTTTCAGCGGTAATTTTTATCGGCTATGCCGGTAAAACCGGATGGAACATCGGTCTCGGAGGAATTTGGGTTGGTATCGGCAACGCCCTTTTGGGCAGTGCACTTGCCTGGTTGCTTCTTGCAAAGCGTACACATCGAATGACAAGGACGCTTGAGGCAAACACAATGCCGGAGTTTTTCGCAAAACGGTATAAAGATCCGAAGATGAAGATTTACTCGGCACTTATAATATTTATTTTCCTGCTGCCTTATGCGGCATCTGTATATATGGGGCTTGGATATTTATTCAACTCTATTTTCCCCGGCGTTCCGGTTGAAACCTGTATGATTATAATCGCAGTACTTTCCGCCTTTTATCTTGTTCTTGGCGGATACGTTGCAACCGCAATCACCGACTTTATCCAGGGTGTCATTATGCTTGCAGGCATTGTGGTTATGGTAATCTGCATCGTCACCAACCCGCAGGTTGGAGGTATTGCCGCAGGCCTTGAAAAGTTAAAGGGAATAGACGTTAATTTAACCAATATTTTCGGCGGCGTCAATTGGTTGACTTTGCTCTCCACCGTGCTTCTTACAAGTTTCGGTACATGGGGACTCCCTCAGATGGTACATAAATTCTACGCAATAAAAGACGATGCCGCTATTAAAAAAGGAACGATTATCGCAACTGTTTTTGCGGCGATTATCGGCTGCGGTGCATACTTCTCCGGTATTTTTGGCAGATTGTTTTTAAATAACACCTTACCCGTCGAGGGCTATGACAAGGTTGTGCCGGACATGCTAATTGCGGCACTCGGAAATGACGTGTTTGGAAACGTGGTCTTAAGCGTTATATTACTCCTCATTTTAAGTGCGTCGATGTCAACGCTTTCGTCTGTTGTTCTGGCATCAAGTTCCGCGATCTCCGTTGACCTTTTAGAGCAGGTAAAGCCTGACGTGGACAAGAAAAAACAGATGCTTTTTATGCGTACACTCTGTTGTGTATTCGTTATTTTATCCTGTGCATGTGCAATCGGCAAAATTTCGTTTATAATCGCCCTTATGTCATTCTCATGGGGCACGGTTTCCGGTTGCTTCATTGGCCCGTACGTTTGGGGCTTATACTCAAAGAAGGTGACAAAGGCAGGTGCCTGGTCAGGTATGATCGCAGGTCTTGTCACCGTACTTTCCCTTGTAATTGTTACCACCGCAGTGAGCGGATTTTCTGCGGCTACCGCAAATTCGCCGCTGTACGGTGTTATAGCAATGGTTGTATCAATAATTATCGTACCACTTGTCAGTATGTTTACCCGCAAGTTAAACTGTGCGGATGTTGATGCGGCTTTCAGTAATATTAAGTAGAATAAGTAGAAAGGTAGATGTTACTATGTTTTTCCAAAAAGAAATTGAGACCATGCCAAGGGCTGATCTCGAAAAACTCCAACTTGAGCGATTGAAGGAATCTGTAAAGAGAGCGTCCAACGTTCCCGTTTACAAGAAAAAATTTGAGGAAGCGGGAATTACCCCCGACGACATCAAGAGTTTAGACGATTTAAAGAAATTCCCCTTTACATACAAGGCGGATTTCCGTGACAATTATCCCTTCGGTATGTACGCGGTTCCTATGAAGGATATCGTGCGAGTACACGCATCCTCCGGTACAACCGGTAAGCCCACCGTTGTAGGCTATACTAAAAACGATATTGATATGTGGTCAGACCTTGTTGCCCGTGTTGCGGTTGCGGCAGGCGTTACCAATGAGGACGTAGTTCACGTTGCTTTCGGTTACGGTCTCTTTACCGGTGCATTTGGTCTCCACTACGCAAATGAGAAAATCGGTGCAACCGTTGTACCTATGTCAAGCGGCAATACTGAAAAGCAACTTATGCTTCTTCAGGACTTCGGTGCAACCGTCTTAGTCGCTACCCCCACCTATGCACTTTACTTAAGTGAGGTCGCAAAAGAAAAGGGTATCGTTGACAAACTTAAACTTAAAATCGGTCTCTTCGGTGCAGAGGGTTGCAGTGCAGGTATGCGTGAGCAGATCGAGCGTAACTTCGGCATTATCGCTACCGACAACTACGGTATGAGCGAACTTATCGGTCCGGGCGTATCGGGTGAGTGTAAGTTCCGTTGCGGTCTCCATATAGCAGAGGACCACTTCATTGCAGAGATTATCGATCCTGCAACAGGTGAGGTTCTCCCCGCAGGTGAAGAGGGCGAACTTGTTATTACATCCCTTACCAAGGAAGCACTTCCGGTTATCCGTTACCGTACAGGTGATATTACAAGCCTTAACTATGATGTTTGTGAGTGTGGAAGAACACACGTGCGTATGGCAAAGGTTCGCGGCAGAAGTGACGATATGCTTATCATTAAGGGTGTTAACGTTTTCCCGTCACAGATTGAGGGCGTACTTATGAATATCAACCACATCAGCCCCCACTATATGCTTGAGGTAAGACGTGAAAACTTCTCTGACTCACTTACCGTTATTGTTGAACTTATTGACGAAAAACTCCTTGAGAGATTCCAGGAACTTGATGCACTGAGAAATGAAATCCGTGCAAAACTCCGTACCGTACTTGGAATTGATGCAAAGATTAAACTTGTATCCCCCAACACGGTTGAGCGTTTCCAGGGTAAAGCAAAGCGAGTTATAGACCTTCGTGACAAGGATTAGGAGGATAAATGATGGAAAAGAAAATGATGATAGGTAATGCGGCGGTTGCCCGTGGCCTTTATGAAGCGGGATGCCACTTCGTTTCAAGTTACCCCGGCACACCGTCAACCGAGATTACCGAGCACGTTGCAAAATATGAAGAGGTTTATGCCGAGTGGGCACCTAATGAAAAGGTTGCGGTTGAAGCGGCAATCGGTGCATCTATCGGCGGCGGCCGTGCATTTGCCGCTATGAAGCACGTAGGCTTAAACGTTGCGGCGGACCCGCTCTTTACCGCAAGTTATACCGGCGTTAACGGCGGCGTTGTAATTGCGGTTGCAGACGATATGGGTATGCACTCATCCCAAAATGAGCAGGATTCCCGCCACTATGCAAGAGCATCCAAAATGCCTATGCTTGAGCCGGCAGATTCTCAGGAATGTAAGGATTTTGCAATCCTCGCATACGAGATGTCCGAAAAGTACGACACACCCGTATATCTCCGCTTGTCCACCCGTGTTGCCCATTCACAGAGCACGGTAACACTTGGCACGCGTCTTGATGTTGCGGTTAAACCCTATGAAAAGAACATTTCAAAGTACGTTATGATGCCTGCAAAGGCAAAGGCACGTCACGTGGTTGTTGAACAGCGTGAACTTGACCTTCGTGCTTATGCGGAGACCGCAGAAATCAATAAGGTAATAATGGGTGATACTAAAATCGGTATCATCGCATCCGGTATCGCATTCCAATATGCAAGAGAAGCGTTCGGCAAAAACGCATCCTACCTTAAGTTGGGTATGGTTTACCCCCTGCCTGTTGACTTAATCCGTGATTTCGCATCTAAAGTTGATAAATTATACGTAATTGAGGAATTAGACGATATCTTTGAGGCACATTGCTTAAAACACGGCATCGCGGTAGAAGGTAAGGCAATCTTCTCCAAAATGGGCGAGTACACACCTGAAATGCTCCGCAATAAGATTTTAGGCGAGGCACTTCCGGAGGGCAATCACGAAGATGCGCCCGTACGTCCTCCCGTACTTTGTCCGGGTTGCCCCCACCGTGGTATTTTCTACGTACTTAATAAGTTAAAACTTGTTGTATCAGGTGATATCGGCTGCTACACTCTCGGTGCACAGCCTCCCCTTGAGGCGGTTGATACAACTCTTTGTATGGGTGCTTCCATTTCAGGACTTCACGGTATGAATATGGTAAACGATCCGGAATTTGCAAAGAAGAGTGTTGCAGTAATCGGTGACTCTACCTTTATCCATTCCGGTATGACAGGACTTACCAATATCGTATATAACCAGAGTCCGTCAACCGTAATTATCTTAGATAATTCCATTACCGGTATGACCGGCCATCAGCAGAATCCGGCAACCGGCCTTACCCTTAAGGGCAGACCGGCACCGATTCTTGATTTAGAGGCTGTTTGCCGTGCAATCGGCGTCTCCCGTGTAACCGTGGTTGATCCCTATGATATGAAAGAGTGTGAGCGTGTCTTAAAAGAAGAGTTAGACGCTCCGGAACCCTCCGTTATCATTGCACGTCGCCCCTGTGCACTTTTAAAATCAGTAAAGCATAAGCCTGCACTTAAGGTAAATGCTGATAAGTGCGTAGGATGTAAAATGTGTCTTAAGATCGGTTGCCCCGCAATCAGTATGGTTGACGGCAAGGCGGTAGTTGATACTTCCATCTGCGTAGGTTGCGGCCTTTGTGCAGATATGTGTAAACTTGGTTGTTTTGAAGGAGGGGAAAACTAATGGTTAACGTATTGATTGTTGGTGTTGGCGGACAGGGCTCCCTTCTTGCCTCCCGTATTTTGGGTACACTTTATTTAAACGAAGGTTTAGATGTAAAGGTTTCAGAGGTACACGGTATGAGTCAGCGTGGCGGTAGCGTTGTTACCTATGTAAGAGCAGGTGAGGAAATCGCATCCCCCATTATTCCTGTGGGTGAGGCAGACGTTATCATCGCTTTTGAACAGTTGGAAGCACTCCGTTGGATACATTATTTGAAAAAAGACGGCGCGGTAATTTACTCCAAGCAGGAAATTGCACCTATGCCGGTAATCACGGGTGCCGCAAAGTATCCTGAAGATATCTACGGCAAAATTGCAAAATATCCCGTGCGTCAGGTTGCAATCGAGGCAGACAAACTTGCACTTGAAGCGGGTAACGTTAAGGCGGCAAACGTTGTACTTATGGGTGCTGCATCAAAAATTCTTGGCGGTGACGAGAAACTCTGGCAGGAGGCACTTGTTGCAAACGTCCCCGCAAAGTTCTTAGACCTTAACAAGAAAGCATTTGAATTTGGCAGAAACAGCGACTAAAAATGGAGGGTTTTAATCATGACAATTTATCAGATTTCCGTTTTTATTGAAAATAAGCAGGGACGTCTTACTGAAATTGTAAAAACCTTGTCCACCAATGGCATTGACATCCGTGCTCTTTCCGTTGCAGACACCACCGACTTCGGTATTTTACGAATTATCGTAAATGATCCTGAGGCGGCAATCAAAGTTCTCAAGGCGGAAGGCGTTACCGTATCAAAAACACAGGTTATCGGCGTTTCATTTGACGATAAGACAGGTGCACTTACAAACGTGCTTGAACTTTTAAGCAATGCGGGTATCTCGGTTGAGTATGCCTATGCGTTTATTACACATAGTAAGAATAACGCAAGTGTTATCCTTCGTGTGGAGCAGGTTGAAGAGGCGATTAAAGTGCTTACCGATGCCGGCGTTTCTCTTATTGATACAATCGAATAAGAAGGAGAAGTTTAATTATGGCTGAACTTACACCTAATGAGAAAAAGAGTCTTGAAATTGAGGTAGACGGTAAAGTATATACCCGTTTCCCTATTAAAACACACGTAATCGGTAAGGGAGAGAGTATTCCCGAAGTTGCGGAAAAGTACGTTAAAGAGCATCTTGAGGAGGGTGATATCGTATTCATCTCCGAAAAGTGTGTTGCTTGTGCACAGAGCCGTGCTATCCCTATGAGTGAAATTAAACCCCGCCGTCTTGCAAAGATTCTTGTTAAATTCGTATATAAATCACCCTACGGTATTGGTCTTGGTATTCCTGAGACAATGGAAATGGCCCTTCGTGAGTGCGGCACAATGCGTATCCTTTTTGCCGCTGCTTGTAGTGCAGTGGGAAAACTTTTAGGTAAGCGTGGCTGGTTCTATAAAATTGCGGGTTATAAGGCAGAATCCATTGACGGTCCTTGCTCTTACACCCTTCCGCCATACAACCAGTACGTTGTTCTCGGCCCTGAAAATCCCGATAAGGTTGCCCGTGAGGTCGCTGAAAAAATCGGTGCAAAATGTGCAATCGTTGACGTTAACGACTTGAATTCTCAGATTCTCGGCGTATCAAGTGCAGATATGGATAAAGAGTATATCGCACGTATTTTAAAGGATAATCCCTTGGGCCAGAGTGCACAGCAGACTCCCATGGGCATTATCCGTGAGGTGAAAAATGCTTAATTTAGACGCTCTCACACAAAAGGTAGAGGAAAGCCTTGCGTCTCAATTTGCGGAAATTGACCGCATATCCCACGTAAACTCTCAAAAGGTACTTGCCGCATTTCAAAAGTTCCGTGTATCGGACACAATGTTTGCAGGTACTACCGGCTACGGCTACGATGACGTGGGCAGAGATACTTTGGATAAAATTTATGCCGAGGTTTTCGAGGCAGAGGATGCCTTGGTTCGCCTTCAGTTTGTAAACGGTACTCATACTATTGCTTGTGCACTTTTCGGTGCTCTCCGTCCGGGAGAAACTCTTTTCTCGGTTACCGGTGCACCTTATGACACGTTGCAAAGCACAATCGGCATAACCGGTAACTATCTCGGTTCTCTCCGTGATTTTGGCGTAAATTACCGACAAATTGAACTTTTGCCAAACGGCGAGGCCGACCTTAAGGGTATAGTCGAGACGATAAAGGAAGATAAGACGATTTCAACCGTTCTTATCCAACGCTCACGAGGATACAGTACCCGTGCAGCCCTCTCGGTTGCTAAAATCGGTGAGATTTGCAGGGCAGTCCATGAGGCGAGGGAAGATATCTGCGTTATTGTGGATAACTGCTATGGCGAATTCGTGGAAGAGCATGAACCGACAGCGTTTGGAGCCGACCTTATTGTGGGTTCACTTATCAAAAATCCGGGTGGCGGTCTTGCTCCCACAGGTGGATATATCGCAGGTAAAAGTGAATATGTGGAGCGTGCGGCTATGCGACTTACCGCACCGGGAATCGGTCGTGAGTGCGGCTCTACAATGGGGCAGAATCGACTTTTGTATCAGGGATTTTTTGGTGCTCCACACGTTACCGCTCAAGCGGTAAAGACTGCGGTTTTCTGTGCAGGTCTTTTCACGGAACTCGGTTATAAAGTATCGCCTCGTGCAGACGAAAAGCGATACGACATTATACAGACCATTGAACTTGAAAACGAGGGCAATGTTCGTAAATTCTGCCGTGGTATCCAGATGGGCGCACCGGTTGACAGTTTTGTTACACCTGAGCCGTGGGATATGCCGGGATACGACTGTCAGGTAATTATGGCGGCAGGTGCCTTTATTCAAGGTGCTACCACCGAACTTTCCGCTGACGCTCCCATGCGTGAGCCGTACCTTGTATATTTACAAGGCGGACTTACATATGAAACAGGTCGTGCGGGAATACTTTTAGCGGCAAAATGTATGAATGAATAAAAAGACACCGAATCGCTTTCGCGATTCGGTGTTTTTCTATATCGTGACAAATTAGCAAAGATATTCTATAATAGAGTTAAACAAATAAGAATTTGACGGAGTGTATAATGAGCAAAAAATTAACCGAAATGAGTTTAGAAGAACTGTGGCAGTTGTTTCCTATCATTTTAACAGAACATCAAGAGTGTTGGAAAGAATGGTATTTGGAAGAAGAAACTTTATTGAAAAAGAACCTTCTGCAGGTCGAAAGAATAAGCCATATAGGAAGTACGGCAATCCCTACTATATGGGCAAAGCCAATTATCGATATTCTTGTAGAAATCCCAAGGGAAAGCAATCTGTATGACTATAAAGATTTGATTATTAACAACGGTTATATTTGTATGTCACAGAGTGAGAATGGATTATCTTTCAATAAAGGATATACAGAGAATGGTTACGCCGAGCGAGTGTTTCATTTGCATTTAAGATATGTAGGCGATAACAATGAATTGTATTTTAGAGATTACCTCATTGAGCAACCAGATGTAGCAAAGGAATATGATGAATTAAAGTTAAGGTTATGGAAGAAATATGAGCACAACAGAGATGCCTATACAAATGCGAAAACTGAACTTGTAAAAGAATATACCGAAAAAGCAAGAATACTGTATGGGAATAGATACTGACAAATTCCAATAGGTCGAACAGTTATGAAAATAAGAATTTGTAGGT
>JAFYQP010000062.1 GCA_017559855.1 Clostridia bacterium
CCCCCACACCCCCGCAGCGACACAAAGGTTACAAACACCCTTGGAACCCCTTATGTCCTACTACTTGCATTACGAAGTACTTATGGTGAGTAGCATCGTGATAATACGCCATTTATTTTTTCATAAAACCTGCTTTCTCAAGGCTCCTTATCCCGATGCTACGGTAGTTTGTCTTTAGCCTTCTCCTAGAGGAGAAGGTGCCGAGGAACGAGGCGGATGAGGTGTCTAGCCTTCTCCCCTTGGGGAGAAGGTGAGTTGCGTAGCAACTCGGATGAGGGGTAAATCATTTTCCCCTCTTCTCTCACCACACCCTAAATATGTATCACCTCGCCCCATGGGGGCTCAACGGATGAGTTCACAATAATCCACAAAACGGGAATATCAAGTGCCTCCACCTCGTCGGGGAAAGTCGCCTCACCGTCGGTCATGACGATAATGGCACAAGGCTTCTCATCGGGGAAAAATTCGGGAATTTTATTAAAAACGCTCTTAAAACTAGTGCCGCCGCCACCGATAATCTCAACCGCCGAAAGTTCCTCACGGGTTTCAAAAGGAGCGGGTGTTGTCACCGCCACGTCGAAGAATGAAATCAAACCGTGAAGTGAATCCACCGCCGATATTGCACCCTGAATTTCGGAAAGCACGTCGGTCAGCATCTCATCACTTACCGAGCCGGAGGCATCCACCACAAACCAAATATCACGCACACTCTCGCCGCACATATCATCGACAAAAGACGGCAGGAGAAAATCCTCCGCCTGAAAACGGCGATCGGGACGTGTGAAATCGAAATCCGCACGGTCGTTTTTAATGAAGTTGCAAAGCACCTCACGCCATGAGATTTTCGGCTCCTTGCAGATACGCTCCACGTGACGCTTCAGATTAAGAGGCACGTTACCCGCACCCGCCTTCATCGCCGCCTCCTTGATATGCTCACTCCAAACGCTCTCGCCGATAACGTCATCAATATTCTCCCAATTATGCTCGTCTAAAAGGCCAAAATCATTTGGGTTAAAGCCATTGTCCTGCAGGAGCATTTCATATACCTTCTCTGCGGTGTAAAGTCTGCCCTCACTGTGATCGGGCACGGTGTGCATAGGGGTACTGCCTTTTAGTTTAAGCGGTCCGAACATATCAAGAAGCAAGGAATTAACCACAATATCGCAGGCAATGTTGTAAAGGATTGCAAGTTTACCCCGACCTCTCGTGCAATGGCAAAGCACACAATGCATAACCTCGTGGAGGATAAGAAAATCGAGTTCACGGTCGGTCATATCACGGATAAATTCCGGATCGAACACAATTTTTTTACTGTCGGTGTAAGCGGTGCCGCACTTTTCAAGAGCAAAGGGCAGATGCATAAGAAGTCTTCCGTAAAACGGGTACTTTTCAAGTATTGCGGTACGGCGTGAAATAAGTCTTATTGCAAGTTCTCTCATTTCTTAATCATCAACTTTCCATATGACGGACACATCATAAGTTTCTCGGAAATGCCCGGAATTAAGTTTAAGTCAGTGGCAAGGCAATATGCAAAATCCGGCGGCATTTTCACCGCATAATTGCAAAGGTTGGTCAACTCCTCACGGGTAGCACCACGTCTTGCCACACGGGATACAAGGGATGTAACAAGTGCGTGCATAACGTCGTAGCTGCGTGGAATTTCACGGCACATACCGGAGAAAATTTCCTCAACGTTCGGCATCTTCATAATGCCCTTGCAGTAGGTTGCAAATTCAAGTGCGGTGTCCATACCCACACTCGCCGCCACAATGGGTGTAAGCGTGTCAATATCCTCATTGCCCGAAATAACACGACTAACAAATTCCCAACTGCGAGGCGTGGGATATGCAAGGTCGGCAGAATCCGGCACAACCTCAAGGCGTTCCTCATTGTATGCGATAAATGAAATAACACGGGGATCAATCGCCGCCTTAACCGCCCATTTATGCCAGGATGCGTGGTCGCATTTCGCCTCGAAATGTAAAAAGCGGTTACAAAGAGCCTTGGGCATCTTAAAAGATACACTCTGGTCGGACAGACGGTTACCCGCCGCAACCACAATGGTGTTTTCAGGTAGTTTGTGCTCACCAATCTTCTTATCAAGGCATAACTGATACGCCGCCGCCTGCACACTCTGAGGTGCGGCGGAAAGTTCGTCGAGGAATAAAAGGTTAACAACACCCTCCTCATCACTCATATCGAAAATTTTCGGCTTAAGCCAAGCGGTAAACTCCTCCTGCTTCACCGGTACACCACGAAGGTCAACCGGTGAGAAAAGAAGCAGACGCACGTCGGTCACGCAGACCTTAACGCCGCATAACTTGCCTAAATCCTCTGCAAGTTGGTGCATACCGTTGGACTTACCCACACCGGGCGGGCCCCAGATGAAAATTGCGGGAATATGGGGAATCTCACCCGCCTTAATCTTACCTTCGTATATCAAAGTAAGGGTTTTTACGATGTCGCTAACCGACATCACGGGAATATTCATAGTGTTCATTATGCCGCCTCCAATTTACTGTCAATTTCTTCAAGTTTTAAAATAAGGTCGTCCACAAGGTCAGATAAGGGATTACCCTTACGAATCTCTGCCTTTGCCGCCTCCATACGATCGATAAGTTCCTCCGCATCACGGAAGAGTTTTTCATATCTGTTCTTAAGTTGAATAAGTGTCTGGTCAAGTGCACGGCTGTAACCCTCGTTGGTTGTAACGTTATTAAGTGCACAGTAATAGCGTCTGAATCCCGGACGTGATACGTAAACAAAGGGAATCTCACGCGTCATATCACGGGGCAGAATCACCTGAAAACCGTGATGTGTGCTGAAAACACGGTCCTCGTCACGCATCTCGTTTTCAATAAGTGCCGCCTTTAACTCCTCGCCCAATGCCTCACGTTCGGGAAGGGTTATCTTCTCACGGTTCTTTAAGTAGAATTCGTAGTCCTCACGAACACGGAAACCGTTTATGCGAAGGTCACTTACCTTATCGGGTGTGGTCTCCACAAGCACACGGAGGGAGTAGAGTTCGTTCTGTCTTGCACGACTTGCAACACGTGCACGTTCAAGTTCGATAGATACCTGCACACGGTCACGGATAAGGGGGTTACCGATGGTAAGTGCCTTAATCTCCGCATAGGTTAAAACCGTGTCGCCGATGTCAGCGGTCTCGTTTTCAATCATACCGCCACACATAAAACTTGCGATAAATCTCTGCTTATTCTCAAGAATCTGCCATGAGTATTGGTCATAGGTTTTCTCGGTCAAGTAGCAGTATTTAAATACTTTAGGGCAGGTGTTGCCGAAACGCTCGATACGGCCGTCCGCCTGAGTAAGGTCAGAGGGTTTCCACGGCACGGTAAGGTGGTGAATGGCAACAAGTTTCTCCTGCACGTTAACGCCAACGCCGAGTTTGGGCACAGAGCCGATAATAACCTTAATATCACCTGCATTTGCACGGGCGAAAAGGTTGTCCCTTGCACGTTCGGTGGTAGCATCGTGTACGAAGGCAATCTGCGTTGCGGTCATACCCATAGAGACAAGGTAGCCTTTAAGTTCGTCGTATACGTTGTAACCCTCTTTGGGAGTGCCAAGGTCGCAGAATACAAGTTGGGTACATTCGGGATACTCGTTGTAAACACGGAAAACCTGGGACGCACAAGCCTTAACCTTACCGTAAGAGCCCTCCGCATCAGGGTTTGAAAGTGCGGCGGAAAGAGCAAGTTCACGGCCGTCCACGTTGATTTTAAGGAGGTTATCCTCACTCTTGTCAACCTCACGACGTCTGATTGCGAGAAGGCGGCGTGAAATGTCCTCAAAGCCCTCTTTCTGGTATAAATTGATGGGCACTTTAACCACGGTATAGCCGTCACATTCGGGAACATTCTCCTTGGTTTCCGCATGGTAGAAATCGCAAACCTGAGCGAAAAGTGCACGGAGTTCGTTTAAGTTATGAAAATGTGAAAAGCGAGACACCGCACGGAGTTTGTTGGCATTGGAGTCCGCGTCACATTCGATTGTGGTAACGCGTTCGCCAAACGTGTTAATCCACGCGTCAAAGGTGTGAATTTTATGTAATTTCAGTAAATCATACTGAAAATAGACCTGAAAAGTGTATAAATCCGCAATAGAGTTGGTAAGCGGAGTTGCGGTTGCACCGATGAGACGAGGGGTAAAATGAGCCTTCTCAAGGGCGGAGTCCGCCTTGTGTGAACCTTTGGAGCGAAGACCGACAATGCGTTTGCAATGGGTGTCAAGGGTTATGTTCTTGTAGGTGTGGATCTCGTCGATTACAAGGGTTTCGATGCCGAGTTCCTCATATGTCATAAATCCGGAGGGTTTAAGTTCCTCATAAAACTTCTTAATACGCTTTGCGATAAGTTTCGCAAGGCTCTCATACTCAGCCCTCTCTCTGGATGACACGGCGTTTGCCGCACCGCATCTCGCCTCATTGAACTGAGTGAGAAGTTTGTTCTCATAATACGTGTTTGACATATCAATAAGGTCAAAGGAAGAGGTGCACATATAAATGGCAACGTAGTCGCCGTCACGAATATCGGAAAGCACCTTGTTGCGGTACTTAACCCCCATATCACGTGGCTCGATAACGAGAATTTTATCCTCAGGGTATAAGTAGTTGTGAGCCGCCCTGAAGTCACCAAGCGTCTGATTTTGCACTACGATAAGGTTCTTGCGACTCTTGCCCAGACGGTGTAGTTCGTGTACGGATGCGATAATTTCATAGGTCTTGCCCGTACCTACGTCGTGGGCTAAAAGCAGGTTATCATCGCTTAAAATCGCACGTGCAACCGCACTTTTCTGATTGTCAAAAAATCTTACCTCAGGGTTAATACCCGGCAAGGTGAGGAAATCGCCGTTATAGGTAGTGTGCACGTAGCCTACGAGAAAATCGTTGTAGTAGTTTTCAAAACGTGCACTGCGACCGGCATCTGCAAAAACCCAATCCTTAAAGGAAATGTCGCATAAATTCTTTTCCTTCTCCTGAGCCAGGGCGGTCATCTCACGATTTAATACCGGCTTGTACTTAAAATTGCCAAAACCGCCTGTAGCCATGGGAATATGGTCAAAAATCTCAACGGTTTTGGCGTTAAGACGACCTACAAAAAGGTCAATAGCGGTGGCATACTGCTTGTCCGCACCCATATATCGGCCACGCACACCGTAAAGGGTGGTGTTAGCGAAGGTGCGTTTTGCACCGTCACGGATTTCGCAAACCCACTTGTTGCGTTCCTCGATAAAGTAGATGGAGGGACGCTCGGGGAGACCGAGAGTATCAAATAAGAACTGTTCGTACTCGATAGCGGGAATCCACGCCGCACCAACGTCAGGATGAATGTCTGCAAGTTTCATCTCCATGGGGCAGATTTTGCCGAGTGCCTCCACGTTGCGTGCGAATACACCGGGGAACTTCTTTTCCGCACGAACGGCACGTTTTAACTTTTCCTTAACGTTGCCACTTGCATAAGGTGCCCACATAAGCCAATCCTCAAGAGGGTTGTATCTTGCACCGTTTAAGAATCTGTCAGGCGACTGGAAAATAACACCCGCAAGGGCATCTGCAACCTCGGACCAATTAAGACCGGTAGCATTTACAAGGAATGACATATCCACCTCACCTTTTTCACGGAGACATTGAGTGAGGGCGGAAAGTGGCTCAATATTACCGGCATTCTCCGGCATTTCGATATTTTCAGCATTGTCCAGATAAATAGTAATAATATCCATTTACATATCTCCTTTTCTAATGTATAATTTAGTTAATTTAATGGTAAATTCAGGCTACCCAAAAAAGGGTATACTTACCCCTATAGCATCTATAGAACAGGAAAATGGGTTAAAAATCGCAGAAGTCTTTTTAAAAACTTTTTGTTCTAATATAATTCGTGTTTCTCCCCCGTTTCCCTCTTTTTCCACAGTAAAAAATTTTTTTATTCTATTATAATTCGCGTTTCTTCCCCATTTCCCTCTTTTTCTACAGTAAAAAATTTTTTATTCTAATATAATTCGAAGTTTTCTCCCATTTCCCTCTTTTTCCACAGTAAAATTTTTTTATATGTGTGTAACGTAAACCACCGCCACCCGCGGTGGTTTTTATTATCCCACATTTCCCCAGCCTCCCCGTCCCCCATTGCCTTCTCCTTGAGGAGAAGGTGTCACCGCAGGTGACGGATGAGGGGTAACACCCCGCAACTATTAACAAACCGCAAGTTTTTGCAATGTCTCCGACGGCCTACTTTTGATTGCAAAAGTAGGCAAAACGTAGGGGGGTTCCGAGTCCCCCCTACAACCCCCTAAACGGCATGGGGGCTACAAACCGCCCCCCTGCATAACCAGCCCCCAAAGGGGATTACTACTTGC
>JAFYQP010000063.1 GCA_017559855.1 Clostridia bacterium
ACAGAGCCCGACCTTCTCCGATGCAAACGCAGTTGCGTCTTATGCAAAAGAGGCGGTTGAAGCACTCACCGGTGCAGGTATCATTGCCGGTTCAAACGGAAAGATTAATCCGAAGGCAAATACTACCCGTGCCGAGGTTGCGGTTGTACTCGACAGAATCATAAACAAATAATAAAAAGAGCAGTAGCGTTGGCTACTGCTCTTTTTATTATTTAAACTGTTTTCTGTAGTTTTTTGGAGATATGTTCATAACACGCTTAAACACCTTGGAAAAGGAGAGTGCATCATATCCGACCGAAGCCGCTATCTGCGAAATGGATGCGTTTGTGTTAAGTAAAAATTCACAACCCTTTTGTATTCGTTGTGCAATGAGGTAATCTTTGATTGAGGCACCGGTTTCTTCTTTGAAAAGCGTGTATAAGTGACTGCGGTTTATGCCCAACCTGGCGGCAATATCGGATATAAGAATTTTTTTATCGTAATTGAAGTTTAAGTAGTTCATGGTTTCTTGAACGTAATCGCTGTGCTTCTTTTTCGTTCTACTTGCAATATCATAGTGCAAGAGATTGGCAAGTTCTGAAAAAACATTGCTTATGCAGGAAAGTTGCTTCAGCATGATAAAAGGAGACTGGTTTGTTGCGGTATCAACCAATTCACGCATATTAGTTTTGATAACATCGTTGAAAGGGTGGGGAAACACAGGGTTTGCAGATGAGAAGCCGAGACTTTCGATTATTTTTTGAATGTCAGCACCGTACATATTGACGCGAAGTTTCGCCCAGGGGTCATATTCGTCAGTCTTTTCGCAAATAATCGTGTTTGGGAACTCCACAAAGCACATACCGGGTCCGATTTCAAAATCAATCCCGTCTGATGTAAGAATTCCTTTCCCTTCGGTACAGCAATGCATAACAAATACGTCACGAACCAAAGGTCCGTTACAATAACCGGGAAACATACGGTTTGGGTTAGGACAGGGACTTATGTGTATATCTGCATATTTATTTATGTTGCGATCTATGTATTTGGGTTCTGACATAAAATCACCTCCGTGTAATTCTATCATTTAAAAAAACTCGTGTCAAATAAAGAAAAATATTGTCAAATAAAAATGGGCGTGATATAATAAAATTACCAAATTTTATTGGAGGTAAAAGAAATGTTAGAAAAAATGTTCAAGCTCAAAGCACATGGCACTAATGTCAAAACTGAGATTATTGCCGGCATCACCACATTCCTTGCAATGGCGTACATCCTTGCCGTAAATCCGGGAATGCTCGGTATCATTCCTGACGGTCCCGGTGCCGCTGCTATCTTCATGGCAACCGCAATTTCCGCAGCAATCGGTACTATCTGTATGGCATTTTTTGCAAACTATCCGGTAGCACTTGCATCCGGTATGGGCCTTAACGCATTCTTTACATTCACCGTATGTAATAGTGAAGTAATGGGTTACTCATACAAGGTAGCGCTTACCGCTATCCTCGTTGAAGGTATTATTTTCATGGTTCTTTCTCTCTTTAAGTTCCGTGAGGCACTTGTTAACAAGATTCCGAAGAACTTAAAACTCGGTATCACCGCAGGTATCGGTCTCTTTATCACCATCATCGCACTTATTAACGCAGGCGTTGTTATCAATAATGACTCTACTCTCGTAGGTCTCGGCAATCTCAGTACTCCCCAGGTTGCACTTGCGATTATCGGCCTTCTTATTATCGGTGTTCTCCGTCACTTCAAGGTTAAAGGTGACATTCTTATCGGTATCATTGCTACATGGGTACTCGGTATTATCGCAGAACTCGTAGGCTGGTACGTTGTAGACGTTGAAGCAGGTGTTTACTCCTTAATTCCGAACCTTTCATGGGAAGCAATCAAGGCAAACTTTGCAGCACCCGCTCTCTTCCAATTTGACTTTGCTTGGGTAGTTAAGAACCTTGCATCTTTTGCAATCGTTGTGTTCACCTTCCTTTACACCGACATTTTCGATACCGTTGGTACTCTTATCGGTGTTGCTCAGAAGGGTAACTTACTTGCAGAGGACGGCAGCCTTCCCAATGCAAGTGGTGCTTTAATGGCAGACGCTGTAGGTACTGTTGCAGGTGCTTGTCTCGGTACTTCAACCGTTACAAGTTACGTTGAGTCTTCTGCAGGTGTATCCGCAGGCGGACGTACCGGTCTTACCGCACTTACCACCGGTATCCTCTTCTTAATCGCTATCCCCCTTGCACCGCTCTTCCTTGCAATTCCGGGCTTTGCAACCACTCCGGCTATGCTTTTCGTTGGTCTCCTTATGCTTTCTGCAGTTAAGGAAATGGACTTTGACGGTGACATTGCTGATACTATCGGCGGCTTCCTTGCAATCGTTATGATGCCCTTTACATACTCCATCGCAAACGGCATCATGTTTGGTATACTCGCATGGGTTATCTTAAAACTCGCTACCGGCAAGGCTAAGGACATCAGCGCTGTAATGTGGGTATCCGTTGCACTCTTTGCAGTCTACGTTGTATTTAAGGTAATGGGCCTCGCATAATGAGAAAAGCATACTCTATGAAAATCGCAGGGGTTAAGCGTGATCTTCCTCTGTTTCGAGTAAATGATAATTTACAGATTGCCGCATTCATTCTTTTCGGTGATGCGGAAATAACCGTAGCCTCGGCGTCCGCCCTTCTTAAAAAGGCACCGGAATATGATGTTTTAATCACCGCAGAGGCAAAGAGTATTCCTCTTATCCACGAAATGGCACGTCAGGCAGGGGATGACTACTATGTAGTTGCCCGTAAAGGCCCGAAGGTGTATATGGAGGATGTGACGACCGTTGAGGTAAAGTCCATTACAACAAACCATGTGCAAACCCTTTGTATCGGCAAGACAGAGGCGGATGCCATGCGTGGCAAGAGAGTTCTCATTGTTGATGATGTAATCAGTACGGGTGAGTCACTCACAGCACTTGAAACACTCGTTAACCGTGTAGGCGGAAACATCGTAGGTAAGATGGCAATTCTTGCCGAAGGTGACGCCGCAGACCGTGATGACATTATCTTTTTAGAACCGCTCCCGCTATTTGACGGAGAGGGTAACGTAATCTAACAATATGAAATACCCGATGAATTAAATTTCATCGGGTATTTTTTAAATTGCTAAATAGAACAAAGTGTGGTATAATATTGTAAATTTATTGAATAGGAGAGAAAAAATGACAGTATTTTTCAATCAGATTCTCCCCAATATAGTAGGGGATATAAGCAACGCACTCTATACTTATATTCTTATTATAGCACTTATTTTATGCGGACTGTATTTTACTATCCGTAGCCGATTTGCACAGTTTAGGTTGTTTAAGCACCAGATTAAATCGGTAACCCAAAAAGCCTCCGACGGAAAGGGTACGTCCTCATTCCAGGCACTTATGGTATCCACCGCATCCCGTGTAGGAACGGGTAACATAATCGGTGTCGCTACCGCAATTTGTCTTGGCGGTTTCGGTTCTGTTTTCTGGATGTGGGTAATTGCGATTATCGGCGGTGCATCTGCACTTATCGAGAGTACCCTTGCACAGATTTATAAGAGAAAAGGCACCGACGGTTGGCACGGCGGTCCCGCATATTACATAGAAACCGCACTTAAATCACGAAGTCTTGCGATTGTTTTCTCAATCTTCCTCATTTTAACCTACGCTTTCGGATTTAATATGTTGGCGTCGTATAATTTACAGTCAACCTTCTCAGCATATAGTTTCTATAACCCGGAAATAACTCCGTGGATAATCGGCCTTATCACGGCAGTTCTTGTGGGCTATTGCCTCTTTGGCGGCGGTAAGC
The DNA here is from genome assembly GCA_017559855.1 of Clostridia bacterium. Lineage (GTDB taxonomy): Bacteria > Bacillota > Clostridia > Oscillospirales > JAAYXM01 > RGIG7332. The sequence goes on from JAFYQP010000063.1 coordinate 3,822, forward strand.
GAATTGCAAAGGTAGCATCTTTTATTGTTCCTATAATGGGTGCGATATATATTTTAGTTGCCCTTTTGGTTGTCATTTTAAACATTGAAACTCTGCCGGGTGTGTTTAAAGCGATATTCTCCGGTGCATTTGACTTTGAGGCAATCTTCGGCGGCTTTACCGGTTCTTGTATTATGTACGGTATAAAGAGAGGTCTTTATTCAAACGAAGCGGGTGTCGGTTCTGCACCTAATGCGTCTGCTACCGCAGAGGTTGACCATCCGATACAGCAAGGTCTGGTACAGATACTTTCCGTTTTCATTGATACGATTCTCGTGTGTACCGCTACCGCGTTTATGTGTATGTGTTCAGGTGTTGAACCTGCAACAAGCAGTGCGGGTGCCGCAGATTACGTGCAAAGAGCAATCAGTGCAACTTTGGGCGGTTTCGGTCCCGTGTTCATTACCGTTGCAATGATCTTCTTTGCATTCACAACACTTATAGGTAATCTTTACTACGTTGATCAGAGCCTTTTCTTTATGTTCAAGAAAAAACCGAGTAAGGTATTCTTAAGCGTTTATTATATAATCGCATCTCTTGTAATTTTTGTGGGTGCAGGTCTTAACGCAGGTCTCCTTTGGGACATTGCGGATATTACAATGGGACTTATGGCACTTATAAACGTTCCGGTAATCCTTATCTTGGGCAAATACGCACTCCGTGCTCTTCGTGACTATGAGGGCAAGATAAAACGTGGCGAAAAGATGAGTTTTAAAGCAAGTGATGTAGGAATTACCGAAAATCTTGACGCTTGGAAGTAAAACCAAAGACACGTAAAACCACATATTGAAACACCTCTGACAATATAATTTGTCGGGGGTGTTTTTATGCTTGAAGCCGTATCAAAAATAATATGGGGTGCACCGCTTATAACGGTTATTTTCGCCTTAGGATTGTATCTCACCGTAAAACTGAAATTTATCCAGATACGAAAACTGAAAGACGGCATAAGACTTCTTCTTAGAAAGCCTGAGGGAAGCGGGAGTATATCCGCATTTGCCTCCCTTGCAACCTCACTTGCCGCAATGATAGGTACGGGCAATATCGTAGGTGTGGCAACCGCAGTGTCCATCGGTGGTGCAGGTGCGATTTTCTGGATGATAGTTGCCGCGTTTTTTGGTATGAGCATCTCATATATGGAGGGTTATTTTGCGATAAAATACAGAGAGGTAAAGAAAGACGGAAAAGTTTTAGGCGGTGCCTTTATGTATATTGAAAAAGGACTTGGCAGTAAGACATTTGCAAAAATTTTCGCGGCATTTACAATACTTTCCGCCCTTTTAGGCATCGGTACAATGACACAGTCGAACAGTATCGCAGAGGCGTTTTGCGACCTTTATAAATTCAGAGGTAACGCTTTGGCTGTAGCGGTTGTGGTAACCCTTCTTGCAGGATTTATACTAAAGGGCGGAATTGAGCGTGTGTCGGGTGTTTCAACGGTTGTCGTACCGGTTATGGGGCTTGTTTATGTTCTCGGAACACTTGCGGTTCTTTTTGTGTATAGAAGTGAAATCCCAAACGCCGTAATGCGGATATTAGGCAGTGCACTTGATTTTAAGGCGATTCTCGGTGGTGGCGGGGGAATAACAATACGGATGGGCGTATCCCGCGGAATTTTTTCAAATGAGGCAGGACTTGGCTCATCATCCATTGCGTCGGCCGCCGCAAAAACCGAAAGTGGTGAAAATCAAGGACTTTGCACAATGGTCGGAACGTGGATAGACACAATCCTGCTGTGCACCATGACAGGCCTTGCAATCGTGGTAACCGGAAGTGATAAAAGTGGCTTAACCGGTGTAGCACTTACGAATTATGCGTATAATGCGGCATTGCCGGTGCTTGGAAAACTTATCGTGTCCACGTCGCTGATACTTTTTTCATTTGCGTCAATTATAGGATGGAGTTATTATGGCGAACAAAGCACGGAATATTTGTTCGGAGCACGAAAAATAAAACTGTATCGCGTTATATATCTGTTGGGAGTTTTCATGGGGCCTTTTTTGAAGATATCGGTTGTATGGACGGTGGCGGATATACTAAACGGACTTATGGCAATTCCAAATCTGATAGCGTTGTTTTTCCTCAGTAAAAAATTTTTTGTTAAAAAAAGAGGAAAATGCAAAAAAAATGCGTATTATAATAATAGGGAGGTGTGAAAGATGAGTTCCATCAGAGAAAAACAAGAAGAATATGAGCGACAAAATCTATCACCGTTTGCCCAAAAATCCTGTGATACAAAAGGCAGAGTGCGGGAAATCCCACCGTGTCCAATCCGTACGTGCTACCGCAGGGATTATGACAAAATTCTACATTCAAAATCCTTCCGCCGCTTAAAGCATAAGACTCAGGTCTTTTTATCACCGGAAGGTGACCATTATCGCACACGACTTACTCATACCCTTGAGGTGTGTCAGATTGCCCGAACAATCGCAAGGGCACTTCACTTAAACGAGGACCTCGTTGAGGCTATCGCCATCGGCCATGATTTAGGCCATACGCCATTCGGCCACGCAGGTGAGCGTGAACTTCGTGCCCTTACCGACGGCGAGTTCTCCCATAACAAGCAAAGTCTCCGTGTGGTAGAGAAGATTGAAAATCTAAACCTTACCTATGAGGTGCGTGACGGCATATTACATCATAGCGGAAGCGTCCCTGCCGAGACATACGAAGGACAAATCGTATTTATGGCAGACCGAATTGCATACATAAACCACGATATTGACGACGCAATCCGTGCAGGAGTAATCAGAAGTGAGCAAATCCCGAAAGAGATAAATGCGGTTCTCGGCTCAAACCACGCACAGAGAATAAACACGCTTGTAAGCGATGCGGTGTTCGCCTCTGAGAAAGAGTGCAGAATCACAATGACACCAATTGTCGCAACCGCTATGGATAATTTAAGAACGTTTATGTTTGAAAACGTATACCGTATTCCGACAGCACTTGCCGAAGAGCGAAAGGTCCGTGCGATGATTTCACAGATGTTTCGGTATTTTGAAAGTGCACCGGAGGAACTTCCAAATGAATATCGGGAAACCGCATATACCGACGGTATAGTAACCGCGGTTTGCGACTATATCGCTTGTATGACCGATAAATACGCAGTCAATACATATGCAAAACTCTTTATTCCCAATGCATGGGACAAGTTATAAAAGTATAAATAAGTGGGTAAAATTCCCTTTACGGAGGAGAAAATGACTTTTTCTGATAGTTTTTTAGACGAAGTTCGTGCCAGATGTGACATAGTCGATGTTATATCACGATACACGTCTCTTACAAAACGAGGATCGGGCTATGTGGGCCTGTGTCCTTTTCACAATGAAAAAACGCCCTCCTTTTCCGTGTCACGGGACAAGCAGTTCTATCATTGTTTCGGTTGTGGCGTCGGCGGTGACGTAATAACTTTTATAATGAAGATTGAAAATCTCGACTTCCCCGATGCGGTGGCACAACTTGCCGAACGTGCAGGACTTGCCCTGCCAACCATTGACGAGGGTTCAACTCTTGCAAAGCGTCGGCGTGACCGAGTATATGCGGTAAATAAGGAGGCGGCAAGATTTTTCCACGCAAACCTTCATACAGAGGGTGGACGGGAGGCTCTTGAATATTTAAACGGCAGAGGTCTCACCGCTGCAACTCAAACACGATTCGGCTTAGGTTATGCACCTGCCGCATGGGACAGCCTGACAAAGGAAATGGTTAAAAAAGGCTTTACCAAAAATGAGTTAATTGATGCCGGTCTTGCGGTTACAGGTAAAAATGGCAGTATTTACGACCGTTTCAGAAATCGTGTAATGTTCCCCATAATCGACGTAAAAGGTCAGGTGTTGGGCTTTGGCGGACGAGTTATGGACGACTCCACGCCAAAATATTTAAATACTTCCGACACAATCGTTTTCAATAAACGCAAAAACCTTTTTGCCCTGAATTTTGCAAAGAAAACTGCGGCACCCGCAATAATCCTCACCGAGGGTTATATGGATGTAATCGCTTTGCATCAGGCGGGTTTTGACTCTGCGGTTGCGTCTCTCGGTACGGCACTTACCGATGAGCAGGTCAAACTTATTTCACGCTATAAAAAGTCGGTGATAATCGCATATGACCAGGACGGTGCGGGAATCAAGGCGACACAACGTGCCCTTGAACTTATAAAACCTTCCGACTTGTCGGTAAAAGTTCTTCGAATGCACGATGCAAAAGATCCGGATGAATATATTAAAAAGTTCGGCAGAGACCGTTTCCTTCGTCTTATAGATCAGGCGGAGAGTGAGTCGGAATATCGTCTTTCCGGCGTGCGTGCAGACTTTGATACGGGAAGTGACGAGGGAAAGGTTTCCTATCTTAAAGCGGCAATCGAAGAACTTGCGAAAATATCAAGCAAGGTAGAACGTGAGATTTACATAGCACGAATAGCCAAAGATACGGGCGTTTCCGTTGATGCAATCGCCCACGAGGTGGCACGTGCTCAAAGAAAAGATGACCGCAAGAAAAAGCGTGATGAGGAAAATCGAAACTTAACCCCGGTCCGTACACATCAACCCAAAAGTCGTGCGGTGCGGTTTGATAATCCGAAATCCGCAATAGCGGAGGAAGGGGTAATCGGCACGTTGACACTTCGCAACGATTGGATTTCGGCGGCGGCAGAACAACTTGCACCGGATGAATTTTCAAGCCCCATGTTATCGGATATCTACCGCATAATAATAAATCAGCACGATGCAGGACGTGACGTAACACCTGCAAGTGTGTTGGGCGTTCTTGAGGGCGATGCCTCAAATCATTTTTCCGGAATACTCGCCCGTGAAGCCGAGCCTAATGCGGACGCGTTGCGGGATTACATCAAAATTATAAAAACCGAGGCTGCAAAAGCGGGAGAGGATGCACTTTCTGCTGCTGCTCGGTTATACAAAGATAAAAAATCATATGGAGGATAAAAATATGGATGAGAAGAAAGTATTAACCCCCGAAGAAAGAACCGCTGCCATTGCGGAATTTGTTGAGGGTGCCAAGAAAAAAGGCAAACTTACAACAAAAGAACTTGCAGATATCACCGAGAGTATGGAACTTGATTCCGACGAAATGGACAAACTCTACGACAACCTTGAAAATGCAGGTGTAGAGTTGCCGTTCGAGGAAATCACAGTTGACCTTTCCGACGATGCGGAAGCGGTTATGGACCTTGACAATGTTGAGGAAATTCCTGAGAAGGAGTTAAGTGATCCTGCCGCACTTATGGATGGTCTCAGCGTTGACGACCACGTTCGCATTTACTTAAAGGAAATCGGTAAGGTAGACCTTTTAAGTCCTGAGGAGGAAACCGAACTTGCACGTCGTATGGCAGAGGGTGACGAGGCGGCAAAAATGCGTCTTGCCGAGGCAAATCTCCGTCTTGTAGTTTCCATTGCAAAACGCTACGTCGGTCGTGGTATGCTTTTCCTTGACCTTATCCAGGAGGGTAACTTAGGTCTTATCAAAGCGGTTGAAAAATTTGACTATACAAAGGGCTTTAAGTTCTCCACATATGCTACGTGGTGGATCCGTCAGGCGATTACCCGTGCAATTGCCGATCAGGCACGTACAATCCGTATTCCCGTCCATATGGTTGAAACCATCAACAAGGTAATCCGTGTTTCACGCCAACTTCTTCAGGAATTGGGACACGATCCCACCGCAGAAGAGGTTGCGGAGACAATGAATATGCCTGTTGCTAAGGTCCGTGACATCTTAAAGATTGCTCAGGAGCCGGTAAGTCTTGAAACACCTATCGGTGAAGAGGAAGATTCACACCTTGGCGACTTTATCCCGGACGAAGATGCACTTGAGCCTGCAGAAGCAGCTGCAAATGCACTTCAGCGTGAGCAACTTCTTGAAATTCTCCATACTCTTACACCGAGAGAAGAGAAAGTTCTTAAACTCCGTTACGGTTTGGAAGACGGCAGACCTCGTACCCTTGAAGAGGTAGGTCGCGAGTTCCAGGTTACCCGTGAGCGTATCCGTCAGATTGAAGCGAAAGCACTTCGTAAACTCCGTCACCCCAGCCGTGCAAAGAAGTTAAAAGATTATTAAAATTCAAACATCCCCCAATCTTGCGATTGGGGGATGTTATTGCAACTATTGAAAAGTGACGGTTTTTGTGATAGTATAAAGAATACGAAATGTAAGGTGGCGAGTAAAAATGAACAAGATTGAAAGTTTCAAAATTAATCACGATATTCTTGAACGAGGACTCTACGTTTCACGCATTGACGGCGACATCGTAACCTATGATATAAGGGTAAAGTTGCCAAACGGCGGTGACTACTTGAAAACCGACGTTATGCACACGATAGAGCATATTTTCGCAACTTTTGTAAGGAATTCCAAGTATAGTGAAAACGTAATATACTTCGGGCCTATGGGTTGCAGAACGGGTTTTTATCTCTTGCTTCGTGATGCAGTGTCTAAAGATGAGGTAATTTCTCTTACTAAAGATGCATTCTCCTTTATTGCAAATTTTGAGGGTGAAATTCCCGGCAATACAAAGATTGAATGTGGAAATTACTTGGAACACGACCTTGACGGTGCGAAAAAAGAGGCGTCGGTTATGTTTAAAGTAATTGAAAATTGGACAACTGCTGATATGAATTACAAAGAGTAGGGGAGATTTACAAATGAAAACTATAGGCATAATCGGTGCTATGGATGTTGAAGTTTGCGAACTTAAGAAGAAAATAGATGCACCGGAAAGCAAGGTTATAGCAGGAATTGAATTTATCAAAGGAAAAATCGGAAACACAACCGTTATCGTTGCGAAAAGCGGTGTGGGCAAAGTTTTTGCGGCGGTTTGTGCCCAGATTATGATACTTGAATATACTCCCGACTACATAATCAACACGGGCGTTTGCGGCTCACTTACAAAAGAACTCCACGCACTTGACGTTGTGGTGGGTGAAAAAGTGGTGCAGTATGATATGGACACATCTCCTTTAGGCGATCCGGTTGGTCTTATTTCAGGCATCAATAAAATCTTTTTCGACTGTGACGTAAAACTTTGTGACATCCTTTGCGGAATCCTTAGCGGTAATGATATAAACTACAAAAAGGGAATAATCGCAACCGGTGATAAATTCATAAACGATTCAACCCTTGTAAAGCGTCTTAACGAAGATTTTGGTGCCATTGCGGGCGATATGGAAAGTGCCGCCATCGGCCACGTTTGCTATATCAACAACATTCCCTTCGGCATAATCAGAAGTATCTCCGATAGCGGCGATGAGGATTCTAACGTGGACTATCAGCAAACGGTGGAATTTGCCGCAGGTGTCACCGTTGAAATAGTAACAGAGTTGTGTAAGAGTGTTTGAAAATACAAATGAGGTGTAATTATGAAAAGATTAATCGCACTTGTTTTATTGATTTCCATATCACTTGCAGTTTTTTCCTGTGCCGCGGATAAAACGCCCAGTGAATGGGCAAAAGGTGAGGTGCAAGTGGCGGAAAGCGTGGGCATTGCCAAAACGAAATACGACTATCAGGCACCCATAACTCGTGAGAAATTTTGCGAACTTATTTATAATTACCTGAATATAATCAAGGTCGAGTTTAATCATAACGAAAATATATTTACCGACACGGAAAACAGAAAGGTAATAGCAATAGCAAATCTCGAAATCGTAAACGGCAGGGAAGTGGGTAAATTTGTGCCTGACGCAACACTCACCCGTGAAGAGGCGGCAACGATTTTAGCCCGTGTTGTAAATAATATTAAACCCCTCTATGCTACCGGAATGACGGGGAATTGGATTACTTTTTACGATGAGGAAAAGTTTTCCGATTGGGCAAAATTCAACATTCAGAACATGTACAAGTACGGCATTATGGGCGGCGTTGGTGTGAAGGAGTTTGTAATAGGAACAACCGGCGGAAGCGAGAGCATAACCACACGTCCGGTGTTTGATCCAAAGGGAACATTCACCTCCGAACAGGCGATAGCCACCGTATTACGGCTTTATAATATGACAAATCCGGAACTTATTAAAAAAGACGGCACTTTTGCGGACAGAATGTATGCAAAGATGCCAAATGATAAAAACTACACCTTTTCACCGCTGTCAATTAAAATGGCACTTTTACTTGCGGCAAACGGTGCAGAGGGGGAGACCGAACTTGAAATTCTAAACGCCATAGACGTTGAGGATTTGGATTCGTATAATGCAGAAATTAAAGCATTGATTGAGAAATACTCACAGTCTGAACTTTTAACCCTTAACGTTTCAAATTCCGTTTGGATGAATCGTGACAAAACGGATATGAGTTTTTCCGATACTTATAAAAACAAGGTTGCAGAGGTTTTAGGTGCAACCGCAGATACCGTTTTTGACAAAGACGCACTCGGAAAAGTAAACGGATGGGTAAGTGATAAAACCAACGGCAAAATCCCGACGATTATAAAAGATTCGGATTTTTGGTCACTTCTTGTAAATGTGGTTTGTTTTAAAGGCCGCTGGGCAGATGAGTTCCATCACGCCAATACCCTAAAAGACGTGTTCTTCACACGAAGTGGCGACCGCAAAACCATTGATTTTATGAACAAAACCGATTGGATGCAAAGATGTGTAACCGACGGGGTTACAATCGTTGAACTTCCGTATCTTACTCGTGAAGATAAATTCGATGATGAGGGACGGTATGTGGATACCGTAATTCTTAAAGATATGGACGTGAGTATGTATCTTATGATGTCGGATAGGAAGTTCTCACCGGAAAAGGTACTTAAGACCGCAGAGATGACCAGTGGATACGT
>JAFYQP010000064.1 GCA_017559855.1 Clostridia bacterium
ATCGCTATTGAAGATGCGTCCATTCCCCTCTTTGTAGATGCTTCCGAGATTTCATGGCGTGATCTCGGTGCAATACTTGAAAATCATCCCAAATTAAACGTTGTTCTTTTATCTGCAGACTGGTCGGATGCTCATAACGTATTTTCATATATGAAGGAATACCCCAATCTCTACATAGATTTATCCCGCTTTCAGATGCACTATGGCATTGAAGTTTTGGTTTCAAAATTCGGTGCGAACCGTATTTTATTCGGAAGCGGACTCCCCAAGATGAGTGCGGGTGCGGCTCGTGCATTCATCGATTATGCAGAGATTTCCCATGAGGACAAGCAGAAGATTGCAGGAGGTAACCTTGCAAGACTGCTAAATCTTCCACTCCCCCTTGAAATCCCCATTGACAATGACGAACTTGCACAATGTGCCGCAGAGGGCGAGCCTCTTGACATTTACACTTTTGACTCACATGCACATTTTATGCAGGACGGTGGAAACTGCGGTGCAGGTTATGCTATGGTGCACGGTGATATGGAAGGTTGCCTTAAAATGGCTGACAGAATGGGAATTTCAGATTTTGCGGTTGCTCCCTGGCTTGGTTTCTGGACAGATACCGAATTCGGGAACTTAACCGTGGAGGAGATGGCAAAAAGGTCGGACAGAATTTACCCGTACGCACTTATTGATCCCAATTACGTGGATGTAAAGGAAACCGCGGAAATTTATCATAGTAAAAAGAAATTCCCCGGTATGAAAATTTTCACGTCACGTTGCGGATGCACATTCAGAGATGAGCGTTTCACCCCTTGGTATGAAATCGCAAATAAGTACCACCTGTTTGCTCTAATGGATAGTGGCGGATACGGTGGTTACCTTGAGGATATTGCATATCTTGCAGAGCGGTATCCAAACATTTCATTTTTCATAGACCACGTGGGTTCAAGTTTTGCTAAGGCCGATGCTTGTATGCCACTTGCAAAAAAATATCCCAACGTGTACCTGCAACTTACCTACACAAGCGTTACTCAGGGTATGATTGAATACCTTTGCGAGGAAGGTCTTGCGGATAAAGTGCAGTACGGAACCGACGTTCCCATGCGTGATCCACGCCCTCAAATGGGCTGGGTAATTTACTCAACCGTATCTTTTGAGGATAAAAAGAAGATTATGGGCGGTAATATGAGAAAAATCGCAGATAGATGTTTTAAATAAAAAAATCCCTGAGAGTTTTTTACTCTCAGGGATTTTACTTATTATATTATGCGATTTCCAACTTGCCCTGCACCATAACGTGGCTTACGTTGTATTCCTTATCGAACACCGTGATGTTTGCAAGTTTTCCGGGTACTAAACTGCCCATAACGTCGTCAACTTTTGCCATACGTGCGGGGGTGAGGGTTAACATCTTAACCGCATCGCAAATGGGAACTTCCGCAATTTCTACCATTGTGCGGATTAAGTTATTTGCGGTGGTTACGCTTCCTGCGAATGCACTTCGATCAAGTAATTTTGCAACGCCGCCCTCGATGATAAACTCTAAATCGGAAATCTTACCGATTGTGCCTTCAGGCTGACCTGCACCACGTACAGAGTCGGTAACAAGGCAGATACTTGCCGCCCCCTTGCTCTTATAAATAAGTTTAAGCAGACTCTCGGGTAAGTGATGTCCGTCTGCGATAATTTCAACACCGAAATCCGGAATGATATATCCACTTTCAATAGCGCCTGAATGACGGTATGCGTTGATTCGGCGTACACCTGCCATACCTGAATAGAAATGGGTAAGGAGTGTATAGCCGTGGTCTGCCGCATCTACCATATGGTCGTAGGTTGCGTCGGTATGACCTGCAGATGCAAGTACGCCACGCTTATTGAGTTCAACGCCCATCTCAAGTGCACCGGGAAGTTCAACCGCAACCGACCAGCGGCGGATATGGGGGAATTTATCAAGAAGCGGGATATACTCCTCTGCCTTCGGGTTTCTTATATAACCCGGATCCTGTGCACCTGCCTGCTCCGGTGAGAAGTAGGGGCCCTCTAAATGTGCACCGATGAACATCGGCATATTATCCTGCTTTTCCGCCTCTAAATAAATCTCTAAAGACTTATTTAAAAGTTCGGGGGCACAGGTTGTAATTGTTGGCATAAGGGCGGTTGTACCGTGTTTTAGATGCATACGGGATGCCTCGGTATACGCCTCAAGGGTTGAATCGCAATAGTCAAAACCTGCCGCACCGTGGGTATGTAAGTCGATAAAACCGGGGGTGATGTAACTGCCCTGAACGTCGATTACGTTGTCTACAGTATCGGTAAGGTCACCCTCAAAAATCTTTAAAATCTTCTCATTTTCAGTAATAACGCCGCCACGGATTTTCTTATTGGGTGTTATTACAATTCCGTTTGTAAATGCTGTTTTCATAGTTTTTTCTCCTATTTTGCAAGTGCGTTTGCGGCATCGCTAAATGCGGCTACCTTTGCGTCACATTCTGCAGCGTCTGCACCGCTTACCATAATATATACTTTAACCTTAGGCTCTGTACCGCTGGGACGGACGATGAAACTTGTACCGTCTGCCATTTCAAAATAAAGAACGTTGGAGCCGGAGAGTTCCATTTTTTCGGTCTCGCCACCGAACACACGGCGTTCGCCACTCTGATAGTCACGAAGTGCCTTAACCGCAACACCTGCAATCTCCTTCGGCGGGTTTTCACGAAGGTTTGCCATAAGACGTGCCATATCACGGAGGCCGTCAACACCGGGCATAACGATACTGATGGTACTTTCTGCAAAGTAACCGTAACGCTCGTAAATTGAGCACATTGCGTCGTATAAGTTCATACCGCGACCTGCATAGTATGCAGCCATTTCCGCAATCATCATTGATGCGGTTACCGCATCCTTATCACGTGCGTAGTCGCCCATAAGGTAGCCGTAAGACTCCTCATATGCAAGGAGGTATTCATAGCCGTCTTTCTGGAGTGCGTTGATTTTTTCTGCTAAAAACTTAAAGCCTGTGAAGGTATCGTAAATCTCGATTCCGTTTTTCTCACAAACAATTCTTGCAAGTTCTGTGGTAACGATAGTTTTAAGGGCAACCGGTTTTTCGGGCATTGTATTTGTCTCGCGACGTGCGGTGATTATGTAATCAAGTAAGAGAACGCCCATCTGATTGCCTGAAATGGTAACGTAGTCGTCCCCTGCACGAACTACAACGCCAACACGGTCGGCATCCGGATCGGTACCGATGATAAGGTCAACGCCGTTTTCCTTTGCAATCTCAATTGCACGGGTAAAGCCTTCTTTATTTTCGGGATTAGGACTTTTTACCGTGGGGAAGTTACCGTCGATTACCATCTGCTCGTCTACGGTTATGATATTTTTAATTCCGATACGGCGGAGAATGTCGGGGACAAGTTTCCAACCTGTACCGTGGAACGGTGTGAATACAACCTTAAAGTCATCTGCGATTTTTGCAACCGCTTCTTTATTGATTGCCATAGCGTATGCGTGGTGCAGGAATGCCTCGTCGACCTCTTCACCGATTATGGTTACGATGCCTTTCTTAACAGCCTTTTCAAGATCCATAGACTTAATGCCCTCGAAGATGTCGCACTTTGCAATCTCCTCGGCAACGATACCCGCTTGTTTCGGCGGAAGTTGTGCACCGTCTGACCAATACGCCTTATAGCCGTTATATTCCTTGGGGTTATGGGACGCGGTGATGTTGATACCCGCAATTGTGCCGATTGTAAGGATAGCGAAGGAAAGTTCAGGGGTGGGACGAAGGGATTCGAAAAGATACACCTTGATTCCGTTACCCGCAAGTACCTTTGCCGCTTCTTTTGCAAATTCGTCACTGCAGATACGGCAGTCCATAGCGATTGCAACGCCCTTTTCCATTGCGTCCTTGCCCATTGAGCAAATGAGGGATGCAAGGCCTTGTGTTGCCTGACGTACGGTGTGCACGTTCATACGGTTGATACCCGCACCGAGTACACCGCGAAGTCCTGCGGTTCCGAAGGAAAGCGGTGCGAAGAATCGACTTTCGATTTCCTTCTCATCATTTGCTATTGCAAGAAGTTCTGCACGTTCGGCATCTGATATTTTATCGGATGCGAGCCATTTTTCATATTCTGTACGGTATGACATAGTTTTTTCCCCTCTCGTTATTATTTATGATATTTTCCACCTTCATTTATTTTAAATGCACGGTAGATTTGCTCAAGCACCATTACCCGTGCAAAATGATGCGGAAAGGTCATTCTTGACATTGAAAGTTTAAAATCCGCCTTATCTTTTACCCCTTGAGGAAGTCCCTCCGAGCCGCCGATAAAGAAGGTAAACTTTGATATTCCTCTGTTTGTAACGGTTTTTACCTTTTCTGCAAGTGCCTCGCTTGAGAGCATTTCACCCTCGATACAAAGGGGTATTAAATATGCCCCGCTTTGCACTTTCGATAAAATCTCCGTCTCACCTGCACTCTCCGGCAGTTCGATAATCTGCATTTTGGCGTATGAGGTAAGCCGTTTTAAATACTCATCAGTCGCCTGGATATAAAACTTTTCTTTAAGTTTCCCAAGGCAGATAACCTGAATTCCTATCATAGACATATCACCTCGCCGCACATTCCTCTCGGAGATACCTTTAAATCAATATCCACGCCGGGAATAAAGCCGCCGGCCATAAGTTTTTGATGCACCGCATTATATGCAAGGCGTGGCGTGTTATTCTCCTGACTTAAATGGGACAGAAGCACCCTTTTTCCGCCACACTCTGCGGCTTTTAATACAATTTCGGCAGAGGCGTCATTTGAAAGGTGGCCGCCTTTACCCCGTATTCGCGTTTTCAAAAAGGCAGGATATTTACCGTGCTCCAATTTCTCCTCATCGTAATTTGCCTCTATCATAAAAAGGTCAAGGTCGTCGAGATTTTCCTCAATTTCATCGGGCACGTATCCTAAGTCGGTTGCGATAAGGATTTTTTTATTATCCTTTTCAATATGGTAGGCGACACTTTCCGGTGTGTCGTGGGGGGTGCGGATTGTTTTGATTTTATGTCCTGAATACTCAATCACGTCACCGACGGCAAAAGAGACAATGCGATGGGCGATTTCCGGATTTGACGCCCCTATTGCATATGCGGTCATTTGTGATGCAAAACAGATGGTCTGCGGATGTTTGGCGAGAAACACGGAAAGTCCCTTTATATGGTCTGAATGTTCATGGGTGATAAACACGGCACCCACGTCGTTGTGATTTACGCCGATATTCGACATAAACGTACACAAAGCACGGTTAGAGTACCCCGCATCTATAAGTATATGTTTGTCTTCATTTATAAGAACCGCGGAGTTGCCGTTTGATCCGCTTGCAAGTGTGCAAAAATTCATAGTATACCTCAAAAAAGGGCAAGAGTCTCCCCCCTGCCCTTTACAAAAATTCCATAACTTACGGCAGGGGTTTTAGTCTTCTACTTTGGTGATGTTCGCACCTACCGCTCTTAACTTTTCAACTAAACATTCATAGCCACGTTCAATAAGAACGATATTGTCAATCTCACTTATGCCCTCTGCACCAAGTGCCGCAACGACGAATGCCGCACCTGCACGAAGGTCACACGCACGTACCTTCTTGCCTACAAGATGGTCAACACCTTCGATAACCGCACTGTTTCCCTGAACTTTTATATTGGCACCCATACGCATAAGATCCTCGACGTATTGGAAACGGTTTTCCCACACGCTCTCGATAATCGTACTCTTACCCTCGGCTACCGAAAGAAGAGTTGCAATCTGTGCCTGCATATCCGTAGGAAAGCCCGGATAGGGCAAAGTTTTTACGTTAATGGCACGGAGTTTACCCTCAGACTTTATTGTGAGTGCGTCTTCGTATTCTTCTACCGTTGCACCCATTTCAACAAGACGTGCGGTTATACACTCCAAGTGCTTTGTAATTACGTTTTTAACGGTAATTTCACCGCCGGTTGCAACCGCCGCCGCCATATACGTACCCGCCTCGATCTGGTCGGGAATGATTGCGTACGTGCCGCCGTTTAATTTATCTACACCTGTAATTTTTATGGTGTCGGTACCTGCACCGGTGATGTTTGCACCCATTGTGATTAAAAAGTTTGCAAGGTCAACGATATGAGGCTCTTTCGCCGCATTGGTAATTACCGTTACGCCCTCTGCAAGAACGGATGCGATCATAACGTTCATCGTTGCACCTACAGATACAACGTCAAGGGATATGCTTGTACCGCGAAGACGCTCCTTAGAATTTGCAATTACGATACCTGCCTCAATCTCCACACTTGCACCTAAAGCATTAAAACCTTTAACGTGCTGGTCGATAGGACGTGTGCCGAAATTGCAACCGCCGGGAAGGGACACGTTTGCCTTGCCGCGTCTTCCGAGAAGTGCACCGATAAAGTAATAGGATGCACGCATCTTTCTTGCCATATCTTCGTTTACAATATGGCTTTTTACGTTTCTGCTGTCAAGTCGCACACAATTGGGTGATATATACTCAACCTTAACGCCGATATCCGCCATCATATCAAGTGCAAGTTTTACGTCCGTTATCTGGGGAACGTTTTCAATTGTGCATACCCCGTCAACTAACATTGCGGCGGGAAGTATTGCAACTGCAGCGTTTTTTGCACCGCTTATAACCACTTCACCACAAAGACGTTTTCCGCCTTCGATAATATACTTAGCCATGGAGAAAACCCTCCTTTTATGTACACGGGAGACTAATCTCCCAATTTATATCTATACCATATTTTATTATAACATCGGTTTACATAAAAAGCAATCTGTTTTTCACTAATATTCTACTTTTTCTCCCGTCATTGCATCGGCAAAAACCGTACCCTCCGTGGTGGTAATACACCACACGGGAAGAAGGTATACTTCCTCCGTGCCTCTCGCCTCATAGACATAGCCTTGAGTTACCGACTGTATCTCACCTTTTGGGATATATGAAATCGCACTGACAAGAATACCGCAAACACCTTGCGGCGTATTACCGCTTACGGTTTTTACCTCTTCTATTGCAATGCCTTCAAAGTTTTTTCCGTCATAGGTGATTTTGCCGTTATATACGGGGAGTCCGTTCACCGTGATATAGGCACTTGCCTCGCTTTCCTTGAGAATGGAAATTCCCGCACGGCGTGAAAGGTTTACTATATCCCCCTCTGCAGGTGCTGTGAAACGGCCGTCTGTGCACACGATGTCCAGCACCTTATCTGCAAATTTTCCCGTTGCAGGGTACAAAACCGGATTATTCACGGGGATTACACCCGAATTTACGGTTATTCCGTTTTTTTGCAATATACTTACCGTATTTAGCACAAGTTGCTCGTTGCCTTTTGCATCCTCCACCGTTGTACTCAGATACACGATAAACAGAAAAACGTTTACAATGGCAAGTAGGACTATAAGAATATTTTTAACTCGTGACCATTCCATTTAATTTTCCTCACTTTTTAACGTACCAAAGTGCTTCACAAGTGCCGAGAGAATTGTCATTATAGCGGAGTGAAAGTACGCCGAAGTTACCCTCATCCACCGATGCTATGGCAAATTTTTGCGGCAAGGTATACGTTGCGGTTGCGGTTGCGGTATAACCTCGCATATGGAAGCCTAAACGAACAACCTTATTGCCGCTTAAATACACCTCTGCTGCATAGCCGCTTCCGCTTTTATCAATGGGGATACCGCCAAAACTTCTGCCGTATTTAATCGTGCCCTCCTCATAGACCTCACGGAGATAGAGACTTGCATCTCCGCCGGCAAATGAACAGAGCATATCCACAATGCTACCCGCACCTTCCACAATCTCCTGCACGGTAGGTTTTTCCCCTTGTGACGGGATGGAAAGTGACAACTCCGATGCGTCCTCGCTCTCGAACGTAACGTAGCCGTCGGGCGAGATTTTAAGAGTGCTTAAATCCTCGATATAAACCTTGCTTCCGTCCTTTTCTATATGGCGGCCGCAGGTGTTGTAGTTCATTCCAAACACCTTTAAAAGGGCGGAGAGTTGGCTGTCTCCAAAGGTGGTTTGAGAATTTACGGAATTTATGGTAAAACTTGAAATATTACGGTCGAACATAAGCGTTTCAAATGACACTCTTGTATTCTTCGCTTCATACGCAAGTGTGCATTTGGTTGCGTTAAGACCGAAAAGTGCACCGTCTAACCATTTTTCACCGAGTTTGTGGGTTATGACGTGATACACCTCTCTTTGGGTATCTTTTAAGTAAATATTATCCTCAGTTATAAGCAGATATCTGCAATACACGTCGGGCATTACGGCATCAGAGCCTAAATCAGAGGCTAGTGCAAACGCGGGGATATTACCCTCATAGTCTATGAGTACGCCTTTTTTATCAAGTGCACTAATCCAGAAAACCTCGCTTGTTTCATGCATATTTCCGCTTAGTGCCTCGGCAATATAGGGACGTAATTTGTCGTAAAGTGCGTTTACGCTTCCGCCGTGATATGCCGCACCGAATCTGCCCTCGTCGGTTTTGTAACTTACCGAAAATGGGGTTGCCATATTCTGCTTTGCAACAGACGTATTTAACGTGGCTTCATTTGCATCGTAAGTATCATTTTTCCCCGTATAACTCGTCCAATTAAGATAGGTAAGCGACACCGCACCGAAGAGGAGGACGAGAAGGAGAATCGTCTTGATTCGCTCTTTAGTTCTCATGTGGCACCTCGCGATTTGTGTCGAAGCAGATGATAACTTTTGTTCCTACGTTAAGTTCACTTTCAACCTTTATGGTGCCTCCGTGATACTCAACGATTTCCTTTGTGATTGCAAGACCGAGCCCCGTACCGCCTCTGGCACGGGAACGTGCCTTATCCACACGGTAGAAACGGTCGAAAATACGGTCTAAATCCTTTTGCGGGATACCGATACCCGTATCCTGAACGGTAATTTCAACCCTACCCTCATCATTTGTTGCGGACACGGTGATCTTACCGCCGTCGGGCGTGTATTTTATCGCGTTTGAAATGATATTTACAAACACCTGCTCTACCCTGCCCTTGTCGCCGTTCATTTCTGGAAGTTCTTCGTAAATGTTAAGAGAAAGTTCGTGTTTGTGGTTTTTTGCGTCCATTTCCATTGCTCGTGTTACATTTTCCAAACTTTCCTCAAGGGAGAAACGGGAGATTTTCCAATCCATTTTCGCATAGTCAAGGCGAGATAAAATGAGAAGGTCTTTAACGATTCGTGTCATACGGTCGGTTTCATTTATGATTACGCCGTAGAAA
>JAFYQP010000065.1 GCA_017559855.1 Clostridia bacterium
AAGCATCATAAAAAGCGGATTAAGTACGCTCCACGCAATACCCAGTACACTTCTGCGATATTTGATTTTAAAATCTTTTGTAATAAGATAAGAAAGCAAAAAACCGTGCTTTTTCATTTTTTTACCTCCTTATTACGATTTGGCATTGAAGTGAGCATAATGTAGATCATCACATAGCACACAACAAGATTGGAGCCGCCGCGGGAGATAAGCGGAACACCGATGCCGGTTAGGGGCATGAGGTTTACAGTGCTAAGATAGGTAAAGAGTGCCTGAAAAATAAAGGTAAATGTAGCTGCGATTCTAAGGGGGGAATTTGCCGTATATATACCAGCGAAAATAAGGAAAAAAGCAAGAAGAACAACAAGTGCAAATACTGCACCCAAACGATTTATAAGACCTGCAATAATACTGTCGGTGTCAATGCTGGGGATATAGACGATAAGATCTTTATCACCGAAAAGACGGCCGACTTTTATTGCTTTGGTGCTTTGCGTCATATGAAATGCGGAAGAAGAACCCTGCACAGCTTCGTAATTGAATGCCACGTTAAATCTGTCGTGGACCTTTTTTAGTTTTAGCAGAATATTTAAAGAAAGGCTATTGTTCTTACTGCAAAGTACGCAGTCGTCGGTGCTGTTTTCTTTATCATTACTGTGTGCGGGATTCCATGAAATGAGACGGCAAGTCGGACATAAGTATGTGCTTTTACCAACGGGCATACCATATTTGCAGGAATCACATTTGTTGGTTTCAGTGCATTTCCCGTTACAAAGATTGGTGTTAACCTTTGCTTGACACATCCGTGTTGCCGTACACTCAACCGCATCTGAGGGATTGGTTCCGTCACAGACGTTACAATGCCAACGGTCCAAACGTTGGCTTGTACTCCATAAAATCAAAGCGGCCAAACCGATAACAAGTGCATAGGAACCGAGGACGATCAATTTTGATCTGAATTTTTTGAGTTTGATCATAGCGAGACAAAAGTAAGCGGCACACATAACGAGGATTGTGCCAAACTCATTTGCTAGCAATAACAGTACACTCGCAAGTGCAGTTACGATAAGGCTTGTTCCTACTTTGCCATTGTCCTCCGATTTGGCTGCAAATAAAGTTCCGAGATAGATTACGTAGAAAAACTTTGCAATCTCCGTAAGTTGGAAAAGTGCGGTATCGCCTATTTTAAACCAAGCCTTGGCACCTCTTGTTTCGGGCATAAATAAGCAAAGGATCAGAGATAAGAACATACCACAAAGTGCGAATTTTCGTAAAGGCAAGTGGTTTTCAGCAAAGGAACGTTCCACATAACCGAAAAGAAATGCTGCCAGAACGCCTATAAACATAAAAATTGATGTTCCTACAACCGAGGCAGGGTTAAAGAGTGCTCTGGCAACCGCAGCACATACGTTAAGTAAGCATACGCCACTAAGGCATACTCCACTTGCTTTCTGTGAGCAGGCATAAATGATGAAAATTTCATTTACTATGAGCGTAGGGATGAGCATTAATAAATATTCGTTTAAAAAACCCTTGAAAAGGGCAAGGATTAACATTGCCAACGCATAAAAAACGGATAAGAGCGAATGCTTGACAAAACGGTGACTTGATAGTGTTCTGTCTAGGTATACACGTAAAAACTCATTCATTATTGCTCACCTCCGAGTATGTTTTACCGGCCGTTTCTTCCGGCGGTGCAGTGAATCTAATGAAAATATTGCCGTATAAATAAACGGTAAGACCATTGGTAATTTTTATGTTACCATTTTCTAATTTTGCGGTACATTCGTAATCAGTAAATATATTAGGATTTATTGCCCACAAATAGAAGGAATCATTATTTTTATCATAGCGTACATATGCAATATTGCCACCAAGAGCTGCACTTTGGATAGCACTTATATGAAGGCTGCTGTTTGGTGCATTGCCGATAAAATAGTGAATTTCACGCTCGGCTAAAGGGGGGAGATTAAAAGTTTTGCGGCTGAAGTGACCTTCTGAAACTACATTGTTAAAAGAAAGTTCAACCAACCATACATTGGGATCCGTTACAGAAGAAGTGTCTTTTTTGGAAACTATAGTAGACACAAAACCGGTCTCATCTGAACCCATAATGCCGGTAACTGCGTGGAAAATTTTACCTAGAAATTTGCGAATGCCGGCGGCTTCTTCTGCATGGGCGATAAACGTAATCAGGATAAACAGAACGAGAAAGGCCAACACTGCAAGTGCTGCATATAAAATATAATCATTCATATCAGATGCATCCTTTCAATTACTTAGTTATCGTCTTTTTCACCGCGTTTTCCACAAAGGGAGGTTTTCCAACGGGAAAAGGCTTTTCGCATACATACGATTTCGTTGTAACACCAAAGGGCACTTTTGTCCAAACCTTTTTTGAAACCATTGACAAAAGAATCAAAATAGGAGAGTTCGTCATTTTCGGAGCCGTCCTCAAAATTTTCTACATATCCATCTTCGACGACTTCCTTGGAGTCGTCTATATAAGATTTTTTAAAAAGAAGTACGCAGTCTCCGATAAATAGTTTTAAGTTGTCAGTTATGCTTATAAACTTTACCGGCTGATAGCCGTCCACGCCGTAAGGGGCAATTTTGCAGGCTCTGTGTACACCTTCGACTTTGGGCATGGCCTTTCTAAAGAATGAAGTTTTGGTCATTGTGTTATCTGTGTATGTAAGACCCCAATCCTGCTCAAAACGGATGAAACCGTGAACCGGAGATACGCCTTTTCCGTCAAATTGGATTTTACAGTGTTTATTGCTGCCCACGTTTTGTCTTGTGTAGGCGGCGGTCTTTATGTTGTATGCCTTTTTTTGCTCTCTATCGCCGTATACAAAATCAAGAGTGTACAGATAGAACTCGTCCATTATTGAATCCTCGTATCCGTATTTGCTCACGGTAACTGTCCAAAGTTCAGCACCCTTGATAATTCTTTTAAAGTTGACGGGGCTACGAATGATACGGCCGCGAAGAGCAAGGGATAAAAATATCAAAAGAGCAACAAGAAGTATAGCGATTATGATAATTAAAACGGTCATTTTTAACTCCCCCAAAAAAGGAATTTTAGTAGGATTTTTTACATCTGGTACGCCATAAGAAAGAGACATACCATACGAATGCGCCTAAAACAAGGCCCAATACGGTGGAGTAGAGCATAAACTCAATATAGGGTACGGTGAAAACTGCACCGAGGTTCTGTGTAGAAAGGCATACTGTTGTTGCAATTGCCATACAGAAACCTGAGAGTGCACCTGAAATCAAAGTAGTGGAAAGTATGTTCTTCTTTTGGCAACCTACGATAAGTTTACTTGTTGTCACCGCCATAACGAACGCAAAACAGTTAAGTATTAAGGGTGACTTGATATTTAAAGTATCAAGGATATACCATGCGGGTAATGAAATTGCCAAGAACAAAACAAGGCCAGCCAAAATAGACGGAACATCAACCTGTATGGTTAAACTACGTCCCTTGTTTTTGGAAATAATACCAGTAAGCGGGAGTAGTGTGCAAATTACAAGGATTACCATTGAAAGAGCGGTGTTGTCAATTCCTGTAATATTGGAAGAAAAGCCTTCCTTGCCTGAAAGCAAAAAAGTGTAAAGAGTCAGAAGAACGGGAGTTATTAAAACGATCAAAAAAGCATTTATTGAAAAAACACCTTTTGGGGGTTTTGTTTGCACCTTTGTGCCTTTGGACACGCCAACCTTGTTGATATCGTTTAACATTTCATTTGCATTTTTGTATTCGTGCGACAAAGACTTTGCGACAATGTTTTTATACGTGCGAGAACAGGGAAGAGAATCGCAAATTCCTTCGGTTAAACACGGAAGTTTGCCAATCTGCGAAACGGTGACGTACGTTCCTCCGTCATTGCTACACACATCATTTAAGAAATTCGAGAGCGTGTTTTCGCTCCAAAAACCGCATTTGTGTGCCAAAAGCGAAAGAACAACTCCCAAAGAATACAAATCTGTGCTGGGTGCCGTGGAATTTTCGGTGACGCGGAGAGGATCAATAAAACCTAAAGTTCCCGCTTGATCGGAAGCACGACAGAAGACGTTACGAAGTACTTCGTTGTCGGAAAGATTGCAGGACGTACCCCAGTCTATAAGCACATATTGATCTAACGCTTCATCGTACATAATGTTTTCGGGCTTTATATCCCAATGTCTGCGACCTGCAGCGTGCACTTTGTCGAGACAGTTGAGAACATCTGCCGCCATTTTCAATACTTCCTTTTCGTCGAATGAAGTTAAGCGATCTTCCAATTTGGTATAACGGGGAAGATTGATAACTATGAGATAATCGTAAATATTGGCACTGTCATCTTTGTAAAGAGGAACGAAAAAAGGTGCTACAAGGTGAACCTTGTGCGTGTCATCAAGAAGTGTGTAGGAATATCCCTCGCGTTCAAGATGAGCCTTGATGCAGGCAATGTTATAATCATTATTAGCATCGGAAATATTTATGTCGGGAAGAAAGACACCGTTGTCGGGGATTCCGGACAAAAGACGAGAGGAAGTGAGTTTGACGACCGTGTCATTAGCACAGTCGAAAACCAGACTAAAACCGCCTCTGTGCACTCCGTCAAGATCACCGGTAAACAGCAATTGCTTACTTCCAAGAACAGAAAGGAATCCACGATGGGTGAGCAATTCATTTAACGAGTCCACGCTGGTTGTGTAGTCACTATGGATTACCTTGTCAACTGCAGGCGTTTGTCTTGTATCAGAAGTTACTTTTTTTGTAGCGTCTTCCATTTTATTTATCCTCCGTTTTCTGTGTAATTACCTTAATGATGATTGCTGTAATATCATCCCGCGAACCGCGTTTAAAGGCGAGATTAACTATATCCTCTGCAAGGGAATTACCTCTTTTGTCTGCCAATTTCGCAAGTTGTTTCTCGTTAAGTCCTTTTAAAACACCATCTGATGCAATGATGAATGTTATAGGACTATTTATGGGAATGTTTGAGGAAAATGCCATTTCGGTACCACTCATAGCGGTATTGCCCATGAAATATACTAAAGTATTTCGGGCGTGTGAGTCTTCAACCAGACCGGTTGCTGCAAGGGTATGATCACGGCTGACTTTTTGTAGTTTTCCGTGCTCAAGGGAATAAATGGGACTATCTCCGATATTGAAAAGCCAGGCGGTTTCCTTATCCAATATAATTCCGGAAAGTGTAGCGGCACCAATATTTTGCACTTGGTCATAATATGAGACAACCTTTGAGTTTGCAAGGTCCAATATCTTGCCGAGTGCCTTGTCGGGTGATAGTGTTTTAACCGACGTAAGGTTTTCTGATATTGTGTCAATGGTGATTTTTGCTGCTTCACTGGCGTTATAGCCACCACCGGCACCATCGGATACTGCAAAAATCATGTTTTCATTAAGAACACATTCCATGTGTCCGCTAAAAAACGGAATTTTACTGCAGCCGGGGATGTATTTATCCACCATAAAGTTATCTTCGTTTGCACGATCGCTTCGTGCTTTGGTTGCATAGTAAATTTGAAGTTTGCAGACCATGCGGGTTCCGCCTTTCATTTAGGAATCGGAGTTTTCAGAATATAGTGAAAATTCGGTGATGCAGGCTTTCTTGTATATAGAACCCTCTACGACCTCATTTATCGTAAGACGAACATAATTTGAAGAAACGGATTTATTAAAGTGTATATATTGTTTGCTTTGTGTATTGTCTACATGCACCGTGATTGACTCTACCAATGTGCTTGTCTTTTCGGTTTCGTTATAATCGTAAAAATCAAGGGTGAACGTGACAGGACGATTGCTTACATTAAATAGCCAATCGGAATAGCAATTGCCGGATTGAATCATAAATGCTTTTATAGGATAAGCGTCGTTAAGACGCATATCAACGAATTCACCAATGCCGCCGGAGTCTCCGCCTGCGGTCCAACGTGTGTAAGATTTGCCGTCAAACATGCTCTTCAAATTTCCCGAATCAGAGGAACTTGAAGATGCAAGTGCTATGGGTGCAATACAAATGGATGGATCGTTACTGGGGGTATAGTTTACGAATTTGGCATTAAATACCCAACCGTTTATATAACCGTACTCGGTGAAAATCCTGATTTGCGTAGGCGCGTCAGCATCACTTGAAGATTGGAGGATGCGGAAATAATCGCCTGGGCGTATGTCATACAAAGGGACGCTTCCGCGGGTTGACGTGCCGTAAAGCACAGAGGGTTCTTTTACTGTGTATTTGAGACTGGCATGGAACCCCACTTCTTCAACGAACGTAGTAACTGTCTTTGCAAGATTGTTGGCACCATTTATTACATCGTCGCTTGTTAAATTAACGTGCAGGCCGGTGGTGATTATTGCCATGACCAGAAGAAAGGCAAGTTTCTTTGTTGTGGGAAGTTTTCTTGCCGGATGTTTTACCGTAGCGGAGAGGGCAGTTTTGTTAAGTTCGCATATGTAAGAGGGAAGTTGATTGACCTTTGATTTGCGTATGACAACATGTTTTAACTGTTTGAAATTCGCAAGGGTAAATTCTTCTCGTGCATGTGTCGAATTCTGAAGTTCCTGCAAACATGAAGATATTTTTCTCGCCTTCTTATATACGGAAAATCTTCGGGAATATGTATAGAGCATCTTTGCTTCGTCTTTGAAAGGCAAAATGATGGAAAGGACACGGAAAAACCATAATATTGCCACTGTAACACACAAGAAACCGATGATGGAATTGCGGTTTATGCCATAAGCGGCTTCGGTAAGATATCCTACTGCGTGGAATATATTGCCTGACGAAGTAGACACGTACGGAATATTTGCCCAATCAACACCTACAAAGAGACGGTTTACTATGAACGGAACGACTAACAAGAACAAAAGTATGGTAAGTATGACGTGCTTCTTGTACTCGCTTTTTGTCTTCTTTTCTGCCTCGTTTTTTTTAGAGTAACCGTCACAAATAACTG
Organism: Clostridia bacterium; assembly: GCA_017559855.1. Classification (GTDB taxonomy): domain Bacteria; phylum Bacillota; class Clostridia; order Oscillospirales; family JAAYXM01; genus RGIG7332. The sequence continues at coordinate 6,973 of JAFYQP010000065.1, forward strand.
CGTTGTAAGCGAGGGTACTGTCAAATTGGTTGTTTTTCTCAATCATAAAGGCGGAAATGATATTGCTGACGGTTGTGTCGTCCCAAAAAACATCAAGTATGCCAATAGGAATGGAAATATTGACGAAATTAACATAATATCCTGAAATGTGCCAACAAGTTGCAAGGGAAGACTTTTCGCTCTCGTTTAAACAATGCTCGTAAGTATAGGGATTATTGAGAAAAGAGGCAAAAAAAGTGTTAAGAGCCGCAATCTTTTCGTTAAGTCCTAAACTAAGGGCATTTTTGAGTGCAAGCACTGCTGCGGCGTGTTCTTTGGGAACATGATAGAACGGTCTGTTAAGCGGAGGCTTGCGTTCCTCAATGTTATTTAGAACCCACTCTATGGCATAAGTTGTCAATTCGTCGCGAGAAGGAATCGTCTTGCCGTGCACATACGCATCAATATCAAAGTTTTTGCCTAATAAAGCGGTAGAAGTAAAGTCAAAAGCAGATTTCATATTTTTGCTCCGTTTATATTAGAATAGTGAATAGAGGGTGAATATAAAGATGTAAATCGCAAGGAGAAGGGCAAATATCACTCTGTTTGTGGAAATTTCGTGGCGACTTAATGCGGTTGCGACAATGAGTAATGCACTTGTGCACAAAATTGCCGTGAAGATTGGAACCAACATAGGAATAATCGGTGCCACAAGATATACAAGGAAAGTTGACAAAAGTAAAAGCGGGATATATCCCAAACGCTTTGAATACATGCGGTTTCTAGCCGTAGCATTCAACTTTAAGCAGAATTTTTTGAGTTTTGCCTTGAGGGAATTCTTGCGTACAATACCTCGCATAGTGGCGAATGCTGCAGGGAATGTTTTCCTTGCTGCCGGACATTTTTTTTCTACGTTTTTAGATGCCTTTCTCAGGTGTTTTAAGAGACTTTTCGCAACGGGAGGCATTTGCAATATTGTATTTTTGCGACTGAAGTTTGCCAATATGTATTTACATAAAACTTCAAGGGGGAATGATTCCCGATTTGCCTTTAATCGGTTTTTCGAGGGAGAGTAGTTTAAAAGAAGGGTTATCTCCATGTTCGGAAAATTTTTCCTATATGCAACTTCACGCATACGCCTTATAAGGTGTTCGCGGCCCTTGACAGAAATGAACTTATTAGGTAAGCATAAAACTTTAAGACAAGTTCCGTAGTCCGTGTCACTTATCGTGGCGAGGCCTTGTATGTGACGGTACAATGAGAGAAGTGCATTTGCACAGAGACTTTTTTCATTGTCAGGTAGGGACATTGCTGAAACATCCTCGGAAAAAGCAAAGTTTTTAAAGTCGAATCGGTTCCAGAAGTCTTCCTTTATTTTCTTGACCTGCGGAAGGTCGGCGAGATTTGCCCCTTTGGCAAAAGCAAGGATATTTCTTATGGCAAATTCCTCGGACAAATGCTTCTTTTCACATTCGTCAAAACAGAAGCGTGAATAGGACTCTATAACTGCCGCAACATATGTAGATGTGGGCAAACCTATTTTTTCCAGGTGGCGTTTCTGCGCTTCGAACGCTTCACAATCGGTGCACGTAAGGGCAAACTTTTCAGCATATAAGCGAAGTACAAGGTTTGTATATCTGCAAGATATGAGCATTTTCTCAATCTGCATATAAACTTTGTCTTTGTAGGAGTACTTTTCGCCTAAAATGCAGAGCACGTCTTCTTCGTGCAGAGGCAACTCCGTGTAGAAGAAATTCTCGCAAGCCTTTAGTGAAGAGACATCCAATTTCCTGTACTCATTTATGTTTTCCGGATTTGAATAGATGATGTACAGATAGTTCCAGAAAGTATCCGCATCCATATTTTTAGTCAAAAGATATTTTATTGTAGCCGTGTGTACGGGGAGTTTTATAAGAGTGCTGAAGGTGTTTTTGTCCGCACCTTTTCGTGCGATATTATCTGCCACTGCATTTGCTAAAACGGAAGCACTTTTGTCACCGCAAGTGTCGGCAATAAAAGAACAATATAAAGGATTATTAATTGCATACTCGGCACAGGGAATTAAAAAATCCTCATGCTTTAAGGCGAGAAAAAGTTTTGTTAGTTCGACATAAAGACCATTGTTTAATTCATTTACTGCGAGTAATCTATGGAATGAGGTTGACATATCATGGGAATAGAGAAGAACCAGATACTTCATTATCGCTGTTTTTAGTTCGGATGAACTTGTGGAGTTATAAACGCGGATAAGTTCAGTGTCGAAAATGCCGTCAATCGTGATTTTGGACTTGAAGAGTTTTGTGAAGATTGCAATCATATACTCTATGTCAACGGGGTTTGCAAACTGTTTTCTGCCAAGCACCAGTTCAAGTGCCGTGCGGATTTTGTCGGGGCTAAGCGGCTTTTTGGTTTCTGCCCGAAAAACAATATCCGAAATTGCGGTTTTTATCGCTTGAATGCAAGTGTTGATATCACTTGTGAATTTATCACCCATAACATTTTCAAGTTCGGCAAGATAGGACTCTTTTTCATCGGTGAAAAGAGAGGTGACAAAATCGCGGTATGTGCCATTGATACCTTCGCATTCTCCGGTTTTTAAATTGTACTTGATATCGGCGTAACCGCAAGGGACTTTGGTGACGGTCACTTTGCTTATTGAGCCAATGTGTTCAGTGGAGAAACTTGCGAATTTTCGCAACTTAGAGGGGATAAAATCAAAAATTGTGTTCATCACGGCACGGATGAGCGTTTCACTATCATCGGTATTGTGATAGATTTCCATAATCTTATTGTCGAGCAGACACTCATAAACTGCTTCTGTTAAAGTAACGGCAACGGTTTTTTCAAATTTCGGATGAAAATCCTTGACGATTTCATCAAAGTTGCGGAATTCGGCATTTTCGCTCTCTGCGAAATAGTCCACAGAGAGAAGTTTTTGATGCTCTTTGAACATCTCGTCGCAATCAATGCCGGAAAACACATAGCCATGTGAGTAGAATCTCCTTCGTCCCACGGCATCTACGCCATAGGGGACGGAACGGTAAATTATACCTACGCCTTTTGAGAAGGCATAGGCATATAAGGTGGCATCGACACTGGATTGTGAGCAGATGCTACTAAATTCCGCACATTCCTTTTCGCTAGGTGAGCCGAAAGTGCGTTCTATGGTCCAACCTTGATTTAAGGCGGTATAGGTTAATTGCTTTACGTTCATAATTTATCTCCAATTCAGATATGACTATATGGTGCTGAGAATGCCGAGTTTTGCGAGGATCCAGAAAATCGGCTCTTCCAAGCGTAGACTTGCGGCGTTGTGAGGCACAAGTTTTTCCTTTACAACTTTACCATCAGTGCCTCGGATGGGATTTCCGTCTTTATCTTTCATGTCTCTTTCGTCGGGTGAATTACCCAAAACGGAAACGGCAAAATAGTGAGTGTTTCCATAGACGTTTGCAACACGGGTGTTAAAACGCAACGGGTCAAAAAGTCGTCTGCGAACCAATGCTTCGACTTGATTGCTTGTCGACTCCATGTATCCGGAGTTTTGGGAAGGATAGTCATTGTTTTTAAAAAGGATAATATCATCCGCATTACCGGTGAAAACGGGGGCATTGTCTATGGTTGCATTTATGAGCATATCGCTCTTTGAAACAACAATGGCAAGCGGGGTTTCGTCCGTAGCGGCAAGGTCTTTCTTGAAAAGACGCAAAGCCTTACGCAATATGTTGCTATCTCTGTCATTTCTTGCGGCGGCAACACCGAATGCACGTGCGATAGCGTTATAAACACTATAAATGTTAGTTGAGGAAACATCGGCATCGTCGCTTATATTGTCGAGAGAACCGAACTGTCCGGGGGAAATAAGCATAATGGTACCGGCAGAGTTCCCGACAAAAGTGCCGACTTGTCTTAAGTTTGCCGCTTCGTTACAATCCTCACCCGCTATGTCGTAAAACACAAGGGTACGAACATTTTGTGCACGGTCTGTGATGTCCATAAAAATCGGGGGATTCACCCGGCCGGGCTGTGTGCCTTCAGGAACGGGAGTGCCGGGTACAAGGGCTTTTGTCTGAAGAAAACGTGTTATGGTGTCTGTCGGGATAGTGTAAAATCTTGTACCTACAAGATAGTCGTCCATCTGCTCGAATAGTTTCGACAAAAACACGGTTTTGCCGGAGCCGCGGATACCGACGATAGAAATGAAATGAACGTCGTTTACACCATATTCTAAAGGTAGCAGGGAGTGACAATGTGGGCAGATTCTTTTATCTGTTGCAACACCTCTTGTGTCTATTGCGGATTCAACGTATCCATTGTTAGTAACAATCTGCCGTATGTGATCGTCGTCTAAAATACAGAATTTGACCTGACTGACAGGGGTTCCAACTGTGGAATCTTTGGGCATAATGGAATAGTCGTAGCTGAATTCTCTCAATTCGGCAGAATTTCTCCAATTCATTTTGTTTTGCCAAAAATTCAGGAACACATCGTCGGCATGAGGAGTGAAAAAGTTATTATCGGAGTTAGTGTCTGTGTCGAGATTGGCACGGAAAAGCACGCTGTTGATATCAAACTCTTCCTGACAGTAAGGGCAACGAATGATCTTGGAGTTAATTGCCACCGTATGTGTGTGCTGGGGAATTGCGTTATTTGCAGCGGTTTGAGTAGCAGATTGCTTATTGCTTGTGTCGGGATTAAAGATTTCCATAGTATATATTCTCCTTTAAGAGTTATCTGTAGAAATAAACGTTTATACCGGACTGCTTATCAGGATCCGAGAAAAACATAGTATCTGAAGATGCTTGGATGGCAAATGAAGGTGTTGCTTCATCGCAATCATTTGTATATACGGTGCCTTGCGGAACAAATTTCACATAGTTGCCTCTTTTGCCAAAGAAGAAACCTTTTATAGGACTTTGACCGGATATCCACGCAAAGCCTAAAATGTGTTTTAATGGGATTTGTTTACTGTCTGTTGCTACACCATTCTCAACAAGGAAGACCTGAACCTTGCCGCCAAAGGAGGAAAGACAGGATGTGGCTATGATAAAGAGTAGCAGAAGAATAAGTGCAACAATCGCAGTGCCGAGCATTGCATTTGAAAGATGCGTCGGAGCGTCAAGAAACTTAAGTTCAAGAGTTACAGTAAACAAGTCGCCTGCAGCATCGGTTGCACAAACCTTTATAGATTCATCGAGAGCGAACGTGGGAATGATTAACATAATGTTGTTATCTTTTTCGCTTAACTTGATGACTTCTTTCAAATCGTCATTACCAATAATTGCGTATGTATAGTGGCGGATATCGCTATCTTCGAAATATTCAGACAAGTCATAGTCATAAACCGTGCCATCAAACCTTGCATTATTAACAACAATGCGATATACTTTAGGTTCCTCGATTAATGGCTCTTGCAAAACCGAATCTTCGGTAGTTCCGTCGGCCGCGGCAAGTGCCGTTAATTTAACCGACGGACATACAAGGACGGAACAGATTAACGCAAAAAGTACCATGTGCAATATGAAAAATTTTTTCATAAAAAGCGCCCTCCCCAAAAGAAAAAAATATTTAAAAAACACCTTGTTAATGTGGTGAAATCGTATCACAAATTGGGGAAATTTGTCAACATAAAAACGCAAAAAAGTCTTTATTTTTCAAGGTTTTTTGAAAAAAATAAAATAATTTGCGAAAAATTGAAAAACTTGAGAAAATCGGTGCGAAAAAGAAAAAAGTTTATGGTTATATAATATGCTGCTTTGAAAATTTAAGGCGAAATTTTAAATTAAAGGTGGTTGAAATTATGACTTATATTATTTCCGACATTCACGGCTGCTTTGATGAGTTTTGCGAACTGCTTTCCAAAATTCATTTTTCAGACGAGGATGAACTTTTCATTTTGGGTGACGTTGTAGACAGAGGTGAGGCACCCATTGCCGTACTTCAGGATATAATGGAGCGTCCTAATGTATTTTTAATCAAAGGCAATCACGAAGTGATGGCGATGAACGTGTTAAAACGGCTTTGTATTGAGGTGGAAAATGAGTCCATCAATGAACTCCGCCAGGAAGACATAGTTACACTTTACGATTGGATGGCAAACGGCGGTCAGAATACAATCAACCAATTCCGTGAGTTAAGCCGTGGCGAACAAGAGGATATGTTGGGCTATCTTGAAGAGTCTTCTGACTATGAGATAGTAGAGATTGGGGATAAAAAATATATTTTAGTCCATGGCGGTCTTGAGAACTTTTCTCCTGACAGAGAGATTTCAGACTATTATATTGACGAACTTGTCTGTCCTCGCCCCGATTATGGCAGACGATACTTTGCGGATGAAAATACCGTACTTGTTACGGGGCACACGCCAACCCCGCTGATTCGCAGTGACCAAAAAGACCTTGTCTTTGCAGAAAACGGGCATCTTGCCATTGATTGCGGATGTGTTTTCGGCGGAAGCCTCGCGGCGGTCTGCCTTGAAAACGGTGAGGTGACATACGTAAAGAAAAAGAGCAGGTAATCTACCTGCTCTTTTTTATTTTTATAGGAAAAGCCATATGAGGAATATGAGTGACAGTACAGCTGCAATAATAGCAAAAATGACGGAGTTTCTCTCCTTCCGCATTTTTTCATTTGCCTTTTGGACACGTATCATATCAAGCTGACGTTTCTGCTCTTCAATGCGTGCCTCTTTCTCTGCTTTAATTCTCTCCTTTGCTTCCTCACATTCTGCAATGAGGGCATCGGCGTTTTTAAAACCGGGAATTTTTGCGAGAAGATCAAGTGCACTTGTAAAATCGGTAAGTGTATTTTTCGCCATATGCTCTTTTGCTTTTTCAAGTATCAATTCATTTGCACGTTCGCGGCAAGTTGCGGCGATGTTTGCAGAGTCTTTGTAGTTACTGATTTTATCGAAAAGAAAAGCGGTGGAGTTTAATTGATCCACACTCCTTGCCGAGTTGAAAGAACGAACGGCAAGAACATAGAAGCAGTCGAGTGCCTTCTCCTCACAATCTTCTGCAAGTTTTGCAGCATCTTTGTATTGGGGAATTTGATTGAAAAGATCCCGTGCTTTTCTGAATTCAATATCAGTATTAGCCTGGCTCATAGTATTTACGGCATTGGTATAAATACGCTCAAGTCTTTGCGTCTCATTGCGGATTCTAATAAACATAATGGCTTCGGTAAGTTCTGCTTTAAGGGCATCGTCGCCGAAACGCATTGCTTTTTTGTAATTGTCCTTATTGTCGAAAGGCATTAGTGCATTACGGAGGTCGGAGCGTTTGCGAACTTTAAGTTCTGCCATCAACTCGCCAAGATATGCTTCTGCACATTCGGGATCACTATCCAAAACCTTTTCGCAATATTCTGTTGCAGAATCCCAATTGCCGTCCTCAAGGAACATAAACGCACGTTTTAAAAGAGGAGCGGTGGATGCGGACTGCTGTGTAACGACGGTTTCTCTAACAACCGTTGGTGCGGGTTCATCAACTTGGATAATCTTCTTGATACCACGGATTAAGTCCTGCATAAAGCCGAGTTTGGTCATATCCTGTGCCTGAAGGTGTGAAAACTCTTCGGGAAGGTCATAGGGATCCAT
>JAFYQP010000066.1 GCA_017559855.1 Clostridia bacterium
ATGGACGCATACGACCTTCCCGAAGAGTTTTCACATCTTCAGGCACTTGATATGTCCAAACTCGGCTTTATGCAGGACTTAATTTACGGTATCAAAAAAATCATCTGCACCGAAGAGCCTACTCCCACCGTGATTAAGGAAACCGTTGTTACACAGCAGTCCGCATCTACCGCTCCCCTGTTAGAACGTGCGTTTATGTTTTTAGAGGACGGCGAATGGGACAGTGCCACCGAGTATTGCGAAAAGGTACTAGACCTTGATCCCAAGTGTGCGGAAGGCTATCTTGGCAAACTTATGGCAGAACTTAACGTTAAAACCAGAGAATCCCTTAAGAATTGCTGCTCTCCCTTTGATAAAAGCAACAATTACATAAAAGCAATTCGCTTCGGCGATGATGCACTCACGGCAGAACTTGAGGGCTATATAGATTTCATTAAAGAAAGAAACTTAAGTGCTGCGTATAATGAAGCGTTCTCTGCAATGCAAAAAGCAAAAACTCCGGAGGCATTAAATAGTGCCGCAGATAAATTTGATGCAATTCCCGATTATAAGGATTCTTCTGCTTTGGCTGCAGAGTGCCGTAAAAAAGCAAAGGAAATGCACTTAAACTCCCTTTATGAAACCGCACTTAATAAGATGAATTCGGCAAAAGGTCAGGACGATTTTGAACTTGCCGCAAAAAGATTTAAAGATTTAGGCGACTACAAAGACTCTGCAAAACTCGCAGAGGAGTGCGATAAAAAAGCGGAAGAGGCAAGAAAAGAAAGCATCTACACCCGTGCAGGTATCAATATATCCTCATACTACATCTCTAATATTGAAAAAGCAATGAACCTGTTTGGTTCAATCCCCGGCTATAAAGATGCAGACGAGCAGGTTGAAGTCTGCCGAAAGAAAATTGAAGAAATCAAAGCAAAAAAAGAAGCAGAACGTTTAGAGCAGGAACGTCAGGCGGAAATCAAACGTGAAAAAACGAAAAAAACGATGAAAATCGCAATTATCATCGCAAGTATAGTTGCAGTTATCATTGTTGCAATTATTATAATCAACGCTATCCTCACAACCTCCAAATACAATGAGGCAACCAAACTTATGGAAGAAGGCAAGTTTAACGAAGCAATTGCATTGTTTGAAGAAATCGGAAATGAAAAAAGCAACGAAGCAATCGCTGAAGCACGCTCAAGACTTGCCACCGAAAAATTCAACGAAGCGAATACACTTATGGAAGAAGGCAAAACCAACGAGGCAATTGCGTTATATGCAGAAAGCGGAAATGAAAAAAGCCTCAAAGCACTTTCAAAGTTTTTCAGCAAGACTTCCATGCTTGATGCAGGATATAATCACGCAGTTGGACTTAAATCTGACGGAACGGTTGTTGCTGCGGGAGATAACTCACGTGACCAATGCAATGTTTCAAGTTGGAGTAATATAATTGCCGTTTCTGCAGGTGCCAATCACACGGTAGGTCTTAAGGCTGACGGCACCGTTATTGCTACGGGTTATAACTATGACGGTCAGTGCAACGTTTCCGAATGGCGTGATATCGTAGCTATATACACAGGTAATTCCATCACAGTAGGTATTAAATCTGACGGCACTGTTATCGCTACCGGTAATAATAAATGGGGACAGTGCAATGTTTCCGATTGGCGTGACATTGTGGCTATATCCACAAACACTTTCACCACGGTAGGGCTTAAATCTGACGGTACGGTTGTTGCCACGAGAGATAATGATGATAACGATAACGTATCAGATTGGCGTGATATTGTTGCTATATCCGTAGTAGGCAATGATTACACGGTAGGTCTTAAATCCAATGGTACCGTGGTTTCGGATGATCATTACGATAGCCGGTGCAAGGTGCATGACTGGTCCGATATCGTTGCTATCAATGCAAGCGATACCCACACGGTAGGTCTTAAATCCGACGGTACGGTTGTTGCTACGGGTTATAACGATGACGGTCAGTGTAACGTTTCCGATTGGCGGGACATTGTGGCTATATCCGCAGGTTATCGCTACACGGTAGGTCTTAAGTCTGACGGTACGCTCGTTGCTACGGGAAGTAATACTGTCGGTCAGCGCGACATTTCAGATTGGAACTTATTTGAATAAAAACCGCCGCACGGTCTTTTCCTTTAATAGTTAATAAAAAATCAGGTAATACCTACGTATTACCTGATTTTTATTTTTTTCGTGCATAGGCAAGTGTTTGCTTTAGTGCAGATTCTTTTTCAACCCCTGCAAGACGGAGTTTATGTGCGTATGAAAGATAATCAGAAAACTTCTCGTTAGGGGTAATTCCCGCGTCTATTAAGTCTTTACCGGTGACAAACGGGCGTGACATATACTCTTCAAAAATTTCATATCGCTTTCTGAAAAAATCGTTATATGAAACGTACTCTCGCGGTGCAATTTTACCCAGACCGTCGGCGATTGCAATGCAAATAAGACCTTTCGGATCAACCGACATATCAAAAAGTTTGTTTGTCGACTTAATTGCTGAATTATCCGCCGCCAAAACATTCGGCCGCATATGATGCTCGGTCATATTAAGTACGTAGCGTATCAAATCCTTTTCATTGGTGATGCGTCGCATAAACCGTTCCGCAATGGGAATTCCTTCATCCTCGTGTTTATATGCGTGAATTTCACCATTTACGATTTTGGTGCAAACCGCTTTGCCGAAATCGTGGCACACGACGGACAACATAAATCCCAAGGGATTTCCCACGTAAGGAATATATTCTGTCGCCACGTCAAGCACCATCATTGTATGCACCCACACGTCTCCTTCTGCGTGGTGTTTCGGGTTTTGCTCTACTCCTATAAGTGCCTTAAGTTCGGGGAACCAAATATCAAGAGCATTCATTTCACGCAGTGTTTCAAAGAAAATCGATGGTTTATGTGCCTTTAAAAGTGCCTTTTCCATCTCTCCCATAATTCGCTCTTTTGAAAGGGCGGAAAGATTCATAGTGCGGCAAAGGCTTATGGTTTCAGGTGCAATTTCAAACTCAAATCTTGCGGCAAACTGTGCACATCGAAGCACTCGCAGAGGATCTTCTGCAAAGGTTTCCTCGTCAACGTGACGGATGATACCTTTTTCCAGGTCACTCTTACCGCCGAAATGGTCAATTATTTCGCCGGTGAGGACGTCTTGCATCATTGCGTTCACGGTAAAATCCCGACGGCGGGATGCACCTTCCGTGCCGATAAACGGATCAACAAAAACTTCAAAATCACGATGGCCGTGGCCTCGATTTTTTTCTTTCCTCGGCATTGCAATATCAAGAGAGTAACCTTTAAGCCCGAAAATTCCGAAACTCTCGCCAATCTCTATGCGTTTGCCCAATGAATCAAGAATTTCGCACAAGTCACGGGGAGTGATTCCGTGCACTTCTATATCAATGTCCTTTGAACTTCTGCCTTGTATTGCATCTCTGACGTAGCCGCCGACAAAAAAAGTCCTGCCACCGAGTTTGCACACTTTTTCTGCAATTTTTCTTGCCATTTCAGCATTGGTTGCGTACACACAAATCATCTCCTCTCCTTTGTGTTTGGCTTAATTTTACACTTGTAAATGGATTTTTGCAAGGAAAAATTGACTTTACTTTTTTGTGATGTTAGAATTAAAACAATAACATTAAGATTCAGGTGATTATTATGAGCGTTATACCAACTTACCACGCACCGGATTTTGGTGCAGATAAATTTAAAAATGCTCCTAACGCAACCTTTGTTGTGGTGGAAATGGACGGAGTTGCTCCGGATAATTTTCACAGTACCTCAATGTTCCCCGAATATTTTAAAATCGACGGTGAGTGGCGTCTTGCTGAGAAAAGCCGTATGGATTCCTCGGTTGTCATCGGCGAAGATGCTGTTTTAAGGGTAGTTGAAAATCGAAACCTTAAAAAAGGCGACAAAGTAATTATCGGCAGAACGGAAAACTGCGAGGAGGGAATTTTCGTTCATCCCGACGGATTTGAAGTTCCCGCGGATAAAAGCGACGATAAATTTGTATTCCGTCAGGGCAGGAGTCGTGAAACCGCATTCAGTAAAGACTATGACCGTTTGATTGAGATTTTAAGGCACGAAAAAGAGCACGGAAACATCCTTTGGGTAATGGGCCCCGCATTCTCTTTCGACCACGATGCAAGAAACGCAATGTCATCACTTATCAAAAACGGATACGTGCACGGTCTGCTTGCAGGTAATGCCCTTGCAACCCACGATTTAGAGGGTGCACATTTAAATACCGCCCTCGGTCAGGACATTTATACTCAGCATCCTCACCCCAACGGTCACTATAACCATCTTGACGTAATTAACAAGGTGCGTCGCTCCGGTTCAATTCCAAATTTTATTAAGGACTACAATATCGACAACGGCATTATGTATAATCTGGTTAAAAACGACGTACCCTTCGTACTTACCGGTTCAATCCGTGATGACGGTCCCCTGCCTGAGGTTATCGCAAGTGCATACGAAGGTCAGGATAAAATGCGGTCACTCGTTAAAAACGCCACCACGGTAATCTGCCTTGCCACAATGCTCCATACAATCGCAACCGGAAATATGACTCCCTCCTATACCATCGGAGATGACGGTAGCGTCCGTCCGGTTTTCCTCTATTGCGTTGATGCGGCAGAATTTGCGGTAAACAAACTCTCCGACCGCGGCAGTCTCTGCTCTATCGGTATCGTAACGAACGTTCAGGATTTTATTACGATTTTAGTAAAAGGTTTGGGCTTGAGTTATTAAAAAACATCACATCCCCTATATATTTTCTCAAATTAGCAAAAAATGCGTGTTTATTTTTCCAATTTCGTCATTTATTTTTCATTATGATTGAGTTATCATTAAATGTACAGTCCGCAATCATAAAATTTTAATGAAAGAAAAGGATGCGAAAAATGAGCAAATATGTAATCGTCGATTTAGAAATGTGCAACGTTCCCAAACGCAACAGAAGCGAGACATACCACCTGAAGAACGAGTTAATACAAATCGGTGCGGTAGTGGTGGACGAGTCGTTGGAAATAACCGATGAATTCATGACTTTTGTCGCTCCCGAATTTGGTGTGGTCGATGCCTTCATAGAAAAGCTTACGGGCATTTCGAAAAAGGACGTCGATGGTGCCCCCTGCATCAAAGAGGCTCTTGAAATGTTTTTAAGTTGGTTGCCTGATGATGCTGTTCTGGTGTCCTGGAGTGACAGTGACGAAGCACAGATCAGAAAAGAAACCGAGGCAAAAGGAATCGCCATTGAAAACTTGTACCACTATTTAGAGACCTGGCTTGATTGTCAGAAAACTTTCAGCGAAAAAATGGATGCCCAAAAGAATTACAGGCTATCAGAGGCGTTGATAATTGCGGATATTGACTATGACGAGGGTGCTCACGATGCTCTGGTCGATGCCAAAAACACGGCACGGCTTTTTATAAAAATGGAGCGTGAGCCGGAACTTGTCTTAAGCCCCTATTATTGCACACAGTGCGAAAGCGAGACCTACAACCCCTTCGCCGCACTCCTTGCAAATTACAGTTTCGCAGGTTAAAATTTTATAAAAAACATCCCGTCGGGAACCTGACGGGATGTTTTTATTTTGCTTCATTTAATAATATCTATCCTATAATACCGTACACAAAAGAGAAAATCATCTACCAAAGGACCATAGTATCATATCAATTTTCCTAGGTGTCCAAAAATCAGTTTGAAACTTTTTGTTGAGTTCCATTGCTTTTTCACGCATTATTTGAATTAAAACAACTGCATCTTTGACTTTCAATCCTTCGGGATTCATATTATTTAAAGTATCTTTGTGAATGGGATGATTTATTTCCTGCAATCTTTTTGCAACAAATTGGTCTACCGTTCCAAACTGGTTAGGGAAAAGAATTGCCAGCAACCCGCTTGCTCCTGCAGTTCCAAGCCCACGAATCTCACAAGCAGTTTCTATGCACTTTCCGATATTGTCCTTTGGCATAGAAAAAATTCTAGTCTGGATATTTTTCAACACTGACACTTCGCCGTTACTAATATACTTTTCCAAGTTTTTTCTTGTTGTTGCCAAGCGATTCTTTGCAGTATATTTCCAAACAAAATATTTGTGGTATAAAAAATCGTAAAATTCATATTCATCTAACTTTTTAATCTCTTCTTCGTTCACATTATCAATATACGCTTCAATTTCTCTTTGTTCGGGACGTAGCATATAATAATAGGTGTTCAAAGCGTTTTGCCATTGCTGTTCCGTCCCGTTGTCCCATAAATCTTTTAGACTGTTGTTTTGTAGATGGAGATTTTCAAATGTATATGTTGTAGTTTGACGATTTTGTTTTTTTCTTTTAAATATATCAAAAAAGCCCATAAAATCACCTCTTGGTCACATTATAACACATATTGCGTCACTTTTAAAGTGACTCTGCAAAGAAAAATCCGCCCGAAATTCTTCGGACGGATTTTTTTGATTTATATTTACTTGCCTTCCTTAATTGCGGCCTGGGCTGCTGCAAGACGAGCAATCGGCACACGGAACGGTGAGCAGGATACGTAGTTAAGTCCGATTCTATGGCAGAACTCAACAGATGTGGGA
>JAFYQP010000067.1 GCA_017559855.1 Clostridia bacterium
CGATGCAGGTATTGTAGGAGCATCTCAGTTATGTTAGAAACGGTTACCAAAGAGCAGTTTTTAGAACTTCGTAAAAGAAGAATTGAACTTGAATATACACATCTTAACGATATGCAAAGAAAAGCGGTCCTTGCCACCAACGGACCGCTTCTACTTCTTGCGGGTGCGGGTAGCGGTAAGACCACTGTACTTATTAACCGCATTGCAAATCTGATTAAGTTCGGTGCAGGCGGGGATAGCGACTATATACCCGATTACGTTACCGACGTTGATGCCGCACTTATTTATGAGTATATAGAGCGGCAGGATCCTGAAATTCGTGAAATGGTTGACCGTGCTTGTGCAGTCAACCCTGCAGCCCCCTGGTCGATTATCGCAATTACCTTTACCAACAAGGCGGCAAACGAACTTAAAGACCGTCTTGCACGAAGAATAGGTGAGGAGAAGGCGAGAGACGTATGGGCGGCGACCTTCCATTCCGCTTGCGTGCGAATTTTGCGACGTGATATTGAAAAACTAGGTTTTAAAAAGGATTTTACCATCTACGATGCACAGGACGCAGAGCGTCTTATGAAGGAGATAATGACCGAGATGGGAATAAACGATAAAATCCTATCGCCCAAAGCGGTTATCGGTGAAATAAGCCGTGCAAAGGACAAACTTTACACTCCCGAAATGTACGCATCAAAAACAAACGGCGACTACCGCCTTGAGCAGATTGCGGAACTGTATGCAAAGTATCAAAAGCGTTTGAAAAATGCGTCTGCACTTGATTTTGACGATATTATCTGCCACACGGTAAAACTTTTAAAGGAATTTCCGGAAGTGCGTGAATATTATCAGAAAAAGTTTAAATACGTGCTTATCGACGAGTATCAGGATACAAACCACGCACAGTATGAACTTGCATCTTTACTTGCAGGAGGTTACCGCAACATCTGCGTTGTAGGTGACGATGACCAGAGTATTTACCGCTTCAGAGGTGCAACTATTGAGAATATTCTTGAATTTGAAGATAGGTTTGCCAATGCCCGTGTTATCCGCTTAGAGCAGAATTATCGCTCGACCGGCGGGATTTTAGACGTGGCAAACTCTGTAATTTGCAATAATTCAGGCCGTAAGGACAAGGCACTTTGGACCGATAAGAGTAAGGGTACCCTTCCGGTTGTTCGCAAGGTAAACAGTGAACAGAGCGAGGCGAAGTTCATTGCAGACACGATTATTGAGGGTGTGAGTCGTGGTAAAAAATACAGCGACTTTGCGGTACTCTACCGCACCAATGCACAGTCCAATGCGGTTGAGCAAGTACTTGCCCGAAACGGAATTCTGTACAAGGTATACGGCGGACATCGATTCTTCGATTATGCCGAAGTTAAGGATATGCTTGCGTATTTGTGGGTGTTGCAGAACCCCACGGACACTCTCCGCTTAAAACGTATTATAAACGTTCCGGCACGAAAAATCGGTGATAAACTTGTTGAAAAGGTGGAACTGATTGCCGAGAAAAATAATCTTACAATGTATCAGGTTATCGAGCGGGCGGAGGAATTTGCCGAACTTGGTGCATCTGCAAAACACCTTAAGGCATTTGCCGATATGATGGCGAGAGTCCGTGAGAAAATCGGAAACGGAACTCTTGAGGAGTTATACGATACTTTGGTTGAGCAGACCGGATACGTGGATGCACTCATTGCAAAAGCGGATGAACGCAGTCAGACCAGAATTGAGAACATAAAGGAACTTAAGTCTACCATTATGGAATATGAAAAGGGTGCGGATGAACCCACGCTTTTCGGTTTCCTTGACGAGGTGGCACTTTATACCGACCTTGAGCAAATGGAGGAGAGTGGCGATACCGTTACTCTTATGACCATACATAGTGCAAAGGGACTTGAGTTCCCCACGGTATTTTTAATCGGTGTGGAGGAGGGGATTTTCCCCGGATATCGCTCCATCGGAGATGACAACGAGATTGAGGAGGAACGTCGCCTTTTCTACGTTGCCGCAACTCGTGCCATGAAGAATCTTTACATGACGCACGCCGCAACCCGTACCATTTTCGGTAAGACAAGTTGCAACGGAAAATCCCGTTTCATCGAGGAAATACCAATGGATAAATACGATGCACAGGAAGAGCCGCCTGCATTCGACGGATTTGGCGGATACGGCAGGACGAGAACGTTTACAGACCGTGCACCGAGTGTGCAGAGTACACGCCCTGCAATTCGTGAAATACCCAAGAAAAAGGAAGTACCGAAGATTTCGCTCTCAGCAGGTGATATGATACGGCATAAAACTTTCGGTGAGGGTATGGTACTGTCGGTACGCCCCATGGGTGGGGACGCCCTTTTGGAGATTAAATTCGAGGGTGGCGTTAAACGCCTTATGCAAAACACCGCAGGACAGTATATTGAGAAGATATAGAAGTAGTGATATAAAATTAGCATAAGAGAGGATAACTATGGGTTCGATAAGTAAATTCTTCAAAAACACTTGGAGAACATTTGCTAAGTTGCTTAAATTCACATCGCCCTTACTTATCGGAGTATGGATATATGGTTCGTTTTTTAGTCCGTATTCGAAGGATGTAGGGGTAGTTAAAGCAATGGGAGATTTCTTGCTCGTTTTTGCGATCATGACGTTATGGATTTTGGGACAAGTTGCGTTAGTAATTGAAATTTTGCGTCCAATAATTAAAAAAGCACTTGAAAAACGCAAGAAAAATCGGGAGGATATCAATTCAATATCAAAGCGGAACAAGCAACATTCTACACAAGCGGACAAAAATAATCCTGAGCATGCTGTTCAAAGAGCGAAAAAAGTGTTTTTGGGGCTAATATGTATAGGTGTTTTTGTCATAATACTAGGAGCAAACGATATAGTGGGAGAGGAAATTGGATTTGGTGCCTCATTGCTTGTGGTTTTTAGTGCACTTATGTATTTTGGAGCAACACCTGTTACTGTACGCCAAAAAGATGAGGATTTTAATGATTGGTCATACCAGCAAGAAGATGATAACTGCGTCGCTAAGGATGACGTGTCTTGGGTAGATTGTATGGATGGACATGAGTTTGAATATTTTTGTGCAGAACTCCTCCAAAAAAATGGTTTTTACGATGTGAGTGTAACTAAAGGATCAGGAGATCAAGGTGTAGATGTATTGGCGACAAAAGGCGGCATAAAATATGCAATTCAATGTAAAAATTATTTTTCGTCATTGGGAAACACACCCATTCAAGAGGTAAATGCAGGAAAAATTTTCTACAACTGCCATGTTGGAGTTGTTATGACAAATTCATACTTTACACAAGGAGCAATTGAATTGGCAAAAGCCACCAACGTGTTGTTATGGGATAGAGATATGCTGCAAAAGATAATGAAGGGGATAGCAAAAATATAGTAAAAAGGTCACAGTGAATATTCACTGTGACCTTTTTTTATTCCTTTATAATGTGTTTTCGGGTTTTCCAATTGCCGGAGAGGTAATACACGCCGCCGATAAAGAACGGGGTAAAACCTGCAAGGGCATCACCCAACCAGAAACCAAGGTATCCGTAACTCAACCAGATGCCGAACAGCACGGAAAGACCGATACGGAGAATCATACCGTCGAAAAGTGCCATTGCGAAATTTACCTTATAATTTCCGCAG